>ONQW01000025.1 GCA_900320025.1 uncultured Lachnospiraceae bacterium | reverse complement strand
TTTAACCGTCGTCCTCGACGTCGACCCGGCCAGCGTCTGGCTCCGCACCACGCCCGGCGCCCTCGCGCTCGACCAGCCCTATTACTGTACAGAGGCCGGTCATTTCATCGCCGGTCCGCGCTTTTCCACCATCCGCTCCAATAAGGACAGTTATCTTCTGTTCTACACGGTGTCTGGAAAGGGTTTTGTGGAACAGGCCGGCTTCCGCGTCGCTCTCCCGGCCGGTCAGGCGCTGCTGCTCGACTGCCGGATTCCGCAGCAGTACGGCACCGCGCCGGGCGCAGACGGCTGGGACCATTACTGGATGCATATCGACGGCTCCGGCGTCCGCGCCGCATGCGCCATGATGAAAGCCGCAGCGCCGCTGCCCGTCATCGACATGAACGGCATCGCCCTGTCTGCATCCTTCGATGCGGTCTTCTCCTGGACCGATGCGGATTCCGCAGAGGCGATGATCGAGCAGGGTCTGATGATCCACCGTATCCTCGCCCGCATGCTCCAGCTTCAGCTGTCGGCCGGCAAAGGGCGAAGCCAGGGGAACCGAACGCTCATCAGATCCGCAGCGGACTATATCCGCGCGCACAGCGCCGCGCCACTTTCCATCGATGACATCACGCAGCAGACCAATATGTCAAAATCCTCCCTGATGCGGCAGTTCCGGATCTACATGGGGACCACGCCTTATAACTACCTCCTGTCATGCCGCATCACCGAGGCCAAGGAACTGCTGTCCCTCACGGACCTGTCCGTCGCCGAGATTGCGGAACGGGTCGGATTCGGAGATGAGAGCAGCTTTTCCTCCCGCTTCTCCGCCATGACCGGCAGTTCTCCGCTTCAATACCGGAGAAGCACGATCCGGCAGAATGAACAAAGCAAAGTACAGGGAATCCTTCCCTTGGAGAAAACATCATGACAAATCATACTTCTTCCAGCTCTTCTGACAGCATAGGCCGCTCCACCACACAGGCTTCCGAATCCGTTTCCTCAGCCGCCGAGGCCCAGCCTGCGTCCTCCCGCAGCGCCGTGAAGGATCTCACAACCGGCGATCCCATGAAGCTCATCCTCGGCTTTGCCGTGCCGCTTCTCGGCGGACTGCTCTTTCAGCAATTCTACAACATGGTGGACTCCCTCATTGTCGGCCGCTTTCTCGGCGTGAAAGCCCTCGCCGGCGTGGGCTCCACAGGCTCCATCAATTTCATGATCATCGGATTCTGCATGGGCGTCTGCAACGGTTTTGCTATTCCCCTCTCCCAGCAGTTCGGTGCCCGCAAATACGCCGAGATGCGCCGCTTCTTCGTTCACAGCATCTATCTCTGTGCGCTGTTCTCCGTCGTCATGACGACTGCCGTCTGCCTCCTCTGCCCGCGGATTCTCCACGCGATGAACACGCCGGCTGACATCTACAGCTATGCCTACCAGTACATTTTTCTGATCTTTCTCGGGATCCCGGCCACCTTCCTGTATAACCTCATCTCCGGCGCAATCCGCGCGCTCGGCGACTCGAAGGCTCCCGTCGTCTTCCTCGTGATCTCCTCCGCCGTCAACATCGTGCTAGACCTCGTCTTCATCCTGGCCGCCCACATGGGCGTCGCCGGCGCGGCACTGGCCACTGTGATTTCCCAGCTGTTCTCGGGTCTGCTCAGCGTCCTCTACCTCGTCCGCCGGATCGAGCTTCTGCACATCCGCAGAGAGGAATGGGCATTCCGTCCCCATCTCGCCAAAATTCTTCTGGTCATGGGTGTCCCGATGGGCCTCCAGTACTCCATCACCGCCATCGGCTCCGTCATCCTCCAGACCGCCGTCAACGGCCTCGGCTCCGTCTTCGTCGCCGCACAGACCGCGGGAGGAAAAGTCAGCATCTTCTTCTGCACGCCGTACGATGCGCTCGGATCCACGATGGCCACCTGGGGCGGACAGAACGTCGGCGCCGGCCGGCTCGACAGACTGAACAAGGGACTCAAATCTGCCTCCATCCTCGGCTGCAGCTATGCCGTGGCGGAATTCTTCATCATGTTCTTCTTCGGCCGCCAGCTCTCAAGCCTCTTCCTCGGAAGCGCCACATCCCCGGAGGAACTCACACTCATCCTTGACAGCGCGAGACTCTTCCTCATCACCAACGCCGCCTTCTACATCCCTCTTGTATTTGTCAACGTCGTCCGCTTCCTCATCCAGGGAATGGGCTACTCCGGCCTCGCCACCCTCGCCGGCGTCTGCGAAATGATCGGCCGCACCGCAGCTGCCCTACTCCTCATCCCGCGCATCGGCTACCCCGGCGCCTGCTGGGCAAGCCCGATTGCCTGGATCCTCGCGGACGCCTTCCTCCTCCCCGCCTACTTCCACGTCCGCCGCAAAACCTACGCCGCCTTCGGACAATCCCGGAATTGTCCCTAACAAGCTAAACTTGTTAGGGACAAAAAAGCAGGCGCCTCCGGCACCTGCTTTTTTGATAACACCATCGCATTATTCTCTGTTCAGCGCATCACAACCAGTTCGTAGGATCTGGACCCGAGTCCGATCTTCTCCCCATGTTCCAGCGTCTCCTTCCAGGCGACATTCGGGTTATTGTTCAGCCAGACGTCGTGATGATCGTGGAAATCCGGCGCCGCCATGTTGTCACCGAGCTGGCTGTTGCGGATCGGCGTCGCCTTCTCGCAGAGATCGACGCAAGCCTGATCCAGAGCGATGGGATCAAACGATGCCAGCATACCGATATCCGGCAGGATCGGCGCATCATTTTCGCCGTGGCAGTCGCAGTTCGGCGACACATCCGTGATCAGACTGATGTGGAAGCACGGACGGCCGTAGCAGACCGCCTGCGCATATTCCGCCATGCGCCGTCCGAGCATCTGCGGCGCATCCCAGTTGTCGTTTGCAATCGCATCGAACGCGCAGGCACCGATACAGCGCCCGCACCCCTTGCAGATGGCAGGATCAATATATGCCCTGTGCACCGGAAGTCCGTTCTTCATCACCTCAGGATACGAAATCGCATTGGAACCGCATTCTCTCGCGCAGCGCATGCACCCGCGGCAGCGGTCCTGGTCCACATGCGGATGGCCACTCTGATGCTGCTGCATCTTGCCCGCACGGCTTCCGCAGCCCATGCCCATGTTCTTGATGGTTCCGCCAAACCCGGCCTGCTCATGCCCCTTGAAATGCGTGAGCGAGATAAAGATGTCCGCATCCATGATGGCGTGCCCGATAAACGCCGTCTTGCAGTACTCTCCGTTATGCACCGGCACCTCAATGTCGTCGGTCCCGCGGAGCCCGTCCCCAATCAAAATCTGGCATCCAGTCGTCGTCGGATTGAAGCCGTTCAGGTTCGCGCAGTCCAGATGCTCCAGCGCATGCTTGCGGCTGCCAGGATAAAGCGTGTTGCAGTCCGTCAGGAATGGAAGTCCGCCCTGCTCCTTCACGACATCCGCCACAGCCTTCGCATAATTGGGCCGCAGATAGGCGAGGTTTCCAAGCTCGCCAAAATGCATCTTGATTGCCACAAACTTGCCGTTCATATCGATCGATCCGATCCCGGCCATCCTGATGAGCTTCTGCAGCTTCTTTGTCAGCGGAACATCCAGCTTCGTCCGGAAATCCGTGAAATATACCTTCGATTTTTCCTGCGTTTCCATAACCCTTCCTCCCTGTTTTCCGGGATTTGCTCCATGTGCCCGGAGTCCTGTACAGAAAGCTCCGCACGCTGCATGCATCCGGCCATCCGTCGATGCCGCCCCCAGCAGCTTCGCACAGTCAGCCATTCCTGCATGAACCCGGCGTCCGGTGTCAGCTGCGAATTACATCCATCCTGACTGCGTCGCTTTCCAATTCATTATAGTAAAACTTCACGATCTGCACAAATAATATGTCTCATATCTGTACGGCTTCACACATCCTTTTCAGTCCCCGTTTCCGCACGCCGCATTGTTCTCACCAGCCACGGAATCTCAAACGCGCACATCGCAGCCCAGCCGAACAGATACGACCACGGAATCGCCTCGAACTGCATCCCGAGATAAAACACCATCGGGATCTCAGAGAGAACCCGGACCGCCATATTGAGAATACTCGACCACAGCGTGACATTCAGGTCCCCGATGCCGCGGAAATATCCCTGCACGCCGTTCGTGATGCCCGGCAGTACATAAAACAGCGCAATCAGCCGCAGATATTTTTCCCCCTCTGCGATCACGCCCGGATCCCGTGTGAAGAGACGGATCAGAAGATGTGCCGCAAAATACGTGACGCCGCCGATGCCGAGTCCATAAAACACCTCCAGAATCATGCCAAGCCGGTAAGTCTGCGCTGCGCGTCTCTTTTTTCCTGCCCCCTCGTTCTGCGCCATCACGGAGGTCATGGCATGCGCGATGTTCTGCTGCGGGATGGTGGCAAAATCATCGAAGCGGTTCGTGGCATTGAAGGCAGCCGTTGCATTCACGCCCATTGTGTTGACGATTGCCTGCGTTCCCAGCTTGCCCAGCTGAACAGTACTCTGCTGCATCGCGCTGACAAAGCCATATGATACTGTTTTGCGCAGCATGCCCCTGTCAAAGACGAGCCACGCCTTTCCCAGGCGAAGTTCCGGAATCTCCCTGTGGATATAGACAAGACACAGCACCGCGCTCATCATCTCACAGACAACCGTGCTGAGTGCCGCGCCGCGCACGCCCATGTGAAAGCAGACAACAAACAGCAGATCTCCGCCGATGTTCAGTGCCGCACTGACGGCAAGAAAAATCAGCGGAGACCTGCTGTCTCCCATCGCCCGCAGCATGCTGGCGAGATAATTGTACAGAAAGCTGAAGACGATACCGAACAGAATGATGCGGAGATAGTGGACTGCCTCCCGGAAGAAGACCGTCTCTACCTGAAGTAGTGTGAGGAGAGGCTCCGCGAGCAGCATCATCAGCACGCTGACGATTACGGAAAATACGATTCCGGCAATCATCCCGGTGCTGACCTGACGCCGGAGCTCCGCGAGCTTTCCCGCACCGTACAGCGTGCTTACCAGGATCCCGGCGCCAAGGCAGATGCCATTCGTGAACAGAAGGACGAGCGTTACCAGCGGATTGGTGGTGCCGACTGCCGCGAGCGCCGTTTTGCCGACAAAACGTCCGACAATCACACTGTCCGCCATATTATAAGTAAGCTGAAGAATGGTCCCCAGAATGAGCGGAATGGTAAAACGGACAAGCTGCCCCAGAATCGGTCCCTTTGTAAAATCATGCGTCATGCGTTTCTTCTCATTCTGTCGCTATTGCTTACTGCCCGGCAGGTGCCTGTCCCGCCGCCTGAGCGGCTGCGGCCGCCGCTGCCGCCGCGGCTGCCTGTGCCGCAGCGGCCTGATCCGCATCGGTCCCGCCAGTCGTCTGCTGTCCCCCGCTCTGGGCGCCGGAAGCATCCGGGCTTGCCGCTGAGGAAGATGACGCAGCGCTGCCTGCAGCCGCAGCACCGCCGGCCGGAACGATAGTTGATCCATCCGCCCCGGTCACATGGCCATCAGGCCATACCGTCGCGCCGATTGCGTAGGTCACACTGCCGTCAGAATTGACGACAGCACCGGCCGTGTCAATGCCGAGAGACGATGCAACCTGATCCGCAGCCGCCTTATATTTTGACGCGTTCTCCGATTCCTGCTGCTGTTTCTCCTTCGCTGCCGTTTCCAGCGCCGCATCCTGCGAGGCGCCGCCATAGACGACCACAGCCATGCCCTTCTCCACGTAGCCGAAGATCTGTTTTGCCGCGCTGACCGGCAGATTGACACAGCCATGAGAGCCACTGGTCAGATACAGCGTCCCGCCAAAAGAAGAGCGCCAGGAAGCATCATGCAGGCCGACATTTCCGTTGAACGGCATCCAGTAACTGACCGGAGAGGAATAGTTTTCCCCTACCAGCGTCGCATCCCGCTCCTTATAGGTGATCGGATAGACGCCGTCCGGCGTTCCGTTTCCCTTGGCGGCATTTCCGGAGACGCACTCCGTTTCCACCACGAGGGAACCGTTGTTCCAGCAGTATACCTTCTGATTGTCCAGATCAACCTCGACATAGCTCGAACCGATGTCTCCGCCGAAGGATCCGCTTCCGCACTGGGTATTGTCACCGCGGGCAGCCGGCTGCTCAAACCAGACCGCCGTGGCCTGATGATTGCCGGATAGGGCATCAAGAATGGCTTGTGTCGTCGAGGCGGTATCCATCCACCAGCCGTAGGAACCGCCTGCCGTCGTAATCGTGTTTCCGTCGTGCGTCCGGAAGGTCCGGTTGGTGTAGATCGTCTCGTACTCTTTCTGCAGCCCGGTGACATAATCCGCCACCTTCGTGTTGTCGATCGAGGCATTTCCGCTGTCATCCGTGCTCACCCACTCCCGGATGGTGTCATGATCCAGCGTCAAAACCGTTCCTGCTCCCATGTCGAGTGTCAGCTCCTGGGAGACCAGCTGATTGAGCGAGTCGACCGTCTTTTTCAGCGTCTCATCCTCCGATGTGACGGTCGGCACGGCATAGCACCCCGCTGCATCAAGATCCAGCGACGGCTGCAGCCCGTTCACGGCGATTTTCACCGCCTCGAGCACCTTATCCTCGAGAGCCTGGCTCCCCTGATTCTCCACCACGACCTCATAGGCATCCCCGTTCCAGCCATACGTCGCGTTCGTCGGCGCAACCTGCTTGTCCGCGGCAAAACACGACATCGCCTTCACCGTCTCGCCGAGCTTTGATTCGTCGTAGGAAACGACCGTGTCCGAGGTCAGACTCGTGCTGCGGAAGAGGTGCACCGGCCAGGCGAACGGTGAGAGAGAACGCTGCAGCTTCTTTATGGTGCCATCAAATTCCGCCGCGAGTCCGATCTGCTGGGCCGTGATCGTATCAGAGGCGCCGTTGCGTCCCGTGACCTGAAGCGAGTATCCGTCCGCATGCGCTGCGATGGCTGATTCCACCGCGGCTGGAGACTTTCCGGACACATTCATGCCGTTCAGCGTCGTATGAAATGGAAAATGACCGACAAAAAACAGGGATATTCCGATGTATACGGCAGCAAGTGCTGCCACGATGATAATAAGAAGCTTCTGCATAGTTTTCATAATGCCGTATGTTAGCACAATCTAACAAAAAGAGGATTACATTTTTGTTAAGAATTATTTACACAATCTCCATGTCACCCGGCCCGCCGCCTTCACAATAAAAAAGACTGCCATCAGACTGCAGCAAAACAGCTGCTTCCGGAAGGCAGTCTCTCAGATAGCTTCGATCCTATGCCGCATCCCTGTCGCTGTCCGCGGAGAAAATACCCGGGCAGTCCTTCTCCCGAATCCGCGAACCCGCGCCAGTGAGCGTCGCCGATATCAGTTCGAGCCTTGAACCCGCCCGGCGCATCGGCCCCAGGCCCAGCTCCTCTCACCGTGTGATGGACACAACGTGCCAAAGATGATCCGACCCGTAGCCGAGCGTTGCGGTAACTTCATCGCCGGGGATAAGCAGCCCTGCATAGCTGCCGGACTTATCCATGCGGATCTCCATCATGCCGCCGCTGGTCGCCAGATACAGCTTGTCAAAGGTTGTGGCAGAAGCGACCGTGCCCTTCACCGTCAGGCTTCCCTGCCCGATGCTGGCCTTCGACTCCGTGGCGTCCGCGGCAGAAATCCTGCCCGCATGCCAGTATCCGGAATTGTAATAAATTGCCACATAGTAGGTTTTGCCTACCGCAAGCAGTCTTGCCTCAGAAACCTGCGTGCCCGGATCGATTTTGATCTCCATCTGTCCGTCCGGCGTGTTCAGCTTCATAAGGTCACGGCCCGATCCTCCGGCAGCCGTTCCATGCACGACCTGCATCTTCTGTCCGTTGATCTGCACATAACTCTGTCCCTCAAGCGATGAGGAATTCGCCGTGGCATCCGCCTCAATGGACCCGGATGTCGAGAGAACATGCCAGTACTGATCGGATCCATAGCCCAGCGTCGCTGTGATCTGCTGCCCAGGCATCAATACCCTGGTCCCGATGGAGGTACTGCCATCCATGACCAGATGCATCTGCCCGCCGGATGTGTTGAGCTTGAGGACATTCGCCGTCGAATCGCCCGCGACGGTTCCGGACACTTTGATCGTGCCGCTCTGATTCACCTTTGCGGAGGTGGCGGCGTTCACACCGTCTGCCGTGATTTTCGCCGCGTGCTGATAGGCATCGCTCCCGCGGTATATCGCCACCATCACCTTGCTCCCCGGTGCGAGGAATCTGGCGCCGGAACCGTCGGTGGAAGAATCAATTTTGATCTCCATATTGCCGCCGGACGTCGACAGCTTCAGAAGACCTGTCTTTGTACCGTTCTGTACTGTCCCATATACATTGGTCAGCGTCTGCCCGTTCGGCGCCGTCGCGCCGGAGGTGCTTGCTGTCGTGGCCTGCCCGGTCACGGTCTGCACTGCTCCGGCCGAGGCCACGCTCGAAGCATGCCAGTACGCATCACTCCCGCGGTACACCGACAGAGAGAGCTCCGTGCCCTGCATAATCACCCGGCACTTGCTGAAATCCGTGTTCGGATCGAGCTTCACCTGCATCTGCCCGCCCGACGTATTGATATAGAGCAGAGTCTGACTGGAACCGGCTGCCACCGTGCCGGTCACTGTCGTCCCCTCCGCGCGCACTGTCATCCCGCTGCCAAAGATCACCGCCGTCATCAGCATTGCCCCTGCCAGGGCGCCGCCTCTTTTCTGCCAAAATCTGCGCTGTTTCATCTATGAATACCCCCTTTGGATGTCTGATTCTTTTGTTTTCTGAGACCCATGGATTTCTGCTTTTATTCCGGCGGTTTATGACCGCCCTTTTGCAGCCTCAGCCTAGCAGATTCGAGGATCACTTTCAAGGTCTATCCCCGGCCTGCAGAGCCGGCCTGCTCCATGCCGACAGCGGTCGTCTGCTCCATGCCCGCCGCGGCCTCCTGCCCCATGTCGGCATTGGCCGCCTCATCCCCGACCTTTTCTGCAGAGATGTCCCAGCTCCTGTACCTGCTCTCGCCGCGGTGATCCGGAAGCTCTGCATACCCGGACAGATATGCAGCCAGATAAGCCGTGTACTTTCGGCTTCCGCGGTAATTAAGGTGTGAGACATCATTCATATCCCTGTCCTCATCGATTCCGATTCGGGACAGTTCCCGGTAGAAATCGGCAAACGGAATCTTCTCCTCCGCCGCAATCTGTTCAATCTGCCGCAGGACAACATCCTCGTCCGGATGCTTCTGGTACGGCGCCGAAATCAGCACCAGCGGAATATTCCGTTTCCGCGTGTATGAGATGATCTTGCGAAGATACTTCTCTGATTTTGCGGAGAGCGTTCGTCCCGCCCCAAGTTCCGCGGTATCGGACGCTGCCATGAGGCTGTCCAGATCGACATGCTCCGTCCCGAACAGCGGATGAAATCCCTTGAAATTCTGCAGCTCCATGCGCCCGGTCAGATAATCCCAGTCCTCTCCGTTCAGCTCCGTGTAGCGCTGATGGTACACCGTGAACGCCGGAAAATAATCGGACAGCCGCTTCTTCTCCACAGACGCCTGCATCATCTCCAATTTATTCGCCGAAAACCGCATGCCGAACAGATTTTCCTCCATCCAGCGATACTGATAATCCGCCTCATACGCCGCCGGCGAATAGACATCCAGCACGACCAGCTTCGGTTTCTGTGTCTTGCAAAATTCTCGCAGCCAGTAATAGGTCATCCAGAGCGGCTGCTCGGCCGCGCTGTAGTCATACGCGGCAATCCCATATTCCGTCCAGAGATAAGCTGTATTGATGTTGCAGTGGATGTGACTGGAGCCGAGGAAGACCACATCAATAGAGTTCTCCGGCTGATGATAGAACGCCCTTGCCTGATCAATTCCGTCCTGCGACTTGACACACAGCAGCCGGTTCGCCGCTGCCAGCCCGTTCACCAGAAGCAGCAGACTGAGCACCGCCGCAAGCACACGGGCAGTCAGTCTCCTTCTTCTGCCACCGGCGCCGCCTGTCACCCTGCTTTGTCCTTTTCCCTGCTTATCCCCCTCCTGCAAAATTCCCTCCTGCCTCATTCTCTGTCCAGTTAATACGCTCCCTGACTATTTTTATTTATGGTAAGATATTTTCAAGAATTTTGAAACAAGAGTTGTGAAACCACAAACCGGATTTTACCCTGAATAAATTGAAAAAATTCATGAATACAACTGATTCGAAATCCAATCGTATAAGAACCGATGGCTCCGGCAGGAACATTTCTTTTCTGTGGAAGCCTGCCGCAGCGCTGTTCACCGCTTTCGTTCTGGCATTTACGCCCCAGGCGGCGCTCCTCGCAGCCTCTCCCCTTCCCGGCACCACCGCAGCGCCGCAGACCGCTGCCGGCGCCGCGGCGTCTTCCCCTGTTTCCGGCGCGCTGACACCAGATTCGCTTGCACAGATTGCCGCCCTCCGCGGCCTTCCCGCCCGCTACGCCGGAAAGGCCTGCTCCATACTCGGCGACAGCATCAGTACCTATGCCGGCACCGCACCGAAGGGATATCTCACCTATTACCCAAACAAGGAGAGCGGCATCTCCAGCATGGATCAAATGTGGTGGCATTATATTCTGGTCTCCTGTGGCATGAGTCTGCTCCGCAGCTGCAGCTGGTCAGGCGCCCGCATGAGCGGCGACAAAGAGGACCCGACCGGCAAAACCGGCTGCAGCACGAAGCGGATCTCTGACCTCTCCGGCAAGGATAAAACGCCTGATGTCATTTTGATCATGATGGGGACAAACGATTTTCTGAGTGCTGTTTCTCTGCCCCGCTTCCAGGATTGCTACGGCACCTGCCTCGACCGCATCGCGGCGAGATATCCGAATGCTTCCGTGATCTGTTTCACCTGCTTTCCGGTCAACTGCTGGGCGAGCGGTACCGGTCAGCTGAACGCGGACGGCAGAACAATCGACGATTATAACGAAATCATCCGACAGTGCGCCGCTGCACGCACCCTTCCGGTCGTAGAAACCGGCGGCTGCGGCATCACCGTCCAGAATTTCAAAACGCTCACGGTCGACGGCATCCATCCCAACGCTCAGGGTGCGCTGCTGGCTGCCGCAGATATTCTTCAAAACATGCCGTAATTGACAGGAGGTCGTTTTTGACATTCACATTTTTCTCAGCGCTGTTTCTTGCCGGTGCTGTCCTGCTCTACTATCTGCTGCCTGCCCGCGCTTACCGGGTCCGCCCTTATCTGCTGCTCGCCCTGAGCATCATTTTTCTGCTTCACTTTTATCCCAAGGCCGTCCCGGGCGTTCTCGGTGCTTCTGTCCTGATCTGGGCATTCGGCCTTCTGTCCGGGAAGGAAGCTTTGCATGCCCGGCGCACCTCTTTCGCTGCCATCGGCATCCTGCTTCTGGCCGTCCTTCTTGCTCTATACAAGATACTGATTTCCCATCCTGCCCTCTATCAGAACGGCGGGCCGCTCTTCCGTCTCGCACCCGCGGCAAAATTGCTGACTGCCCAGGTTGGAATTTCCTACTACCTCTTCCAGGGAATCGCATATCTGGCCGATGTCCGCACCGGCCGGGTGCGCCCGGAGCGGAACTTTTTCTATCTCCTCCTGTACCTCTCCTTTTTCCCGCGCTTTGTCAGCGGGCCTATTGAGCGGCCTGCCGCATTTATCGGACAGCTGACGGACCGCCGGGCCATCCGTCTCGTCCGTCCTGACGATGAGTTTCCGGAGGGCGGGCGCCTCTCAGCGGCACTCAGCGCCATCACCGTCGGCTGGTTCATGAAAATCTTTCTGGCAGACCGACTGTCCGCCTATACTGCGGCTGTATTTGCCTCCCCAAAGGGGCGGAGCGGCGCACTGCTCCTCGTCTGCTCCCTCCTCTACACCGTGCAGCTCTACTGTGATTTTGCCGGTTACTCCTCCGTCGCCGTCGGCACCGCACAGCTGTTCGGCATCCGCCTGACCCAGAACTTCCACGCGCCTTACCTCTCCGCCGGGAGCTCAGAATTCTGGCGCCGCTGGCACATCTCCCTCTCGTCCTGGCTCAGGGACTACATCTACATCCCCCTCGGCGGCAGCCGCAGAGGTCTCGGCAAAAAAATAAGGAACACCTTCGCGGTGTTCCTCGTCTGCGGCCTGTGGCACGGCATCGGCTCCGGTTTCCTTGTCTGGGGCCTACTTCATGCAGTCTTTGCCTCCCTGGAGAGTGCCCTGAAAGGCAAAATTCATCTGCCCCTGCCGCTTCGCCGCATCCTGACCTTCTGCTATGTCTCTGCGGCATGGGTCTTTTTCGGCACGAAGGATGTCCGCACCGCCGCATCGTATTTTGCCGGCATATTCGCTCCGTCCGGATGGAGTGCGCAGGCGGACTGGGCAGTGCGGGCGCTGCAGAAGAACGCCGTCGGCGCTGCAGGTCTCAGTTCGGCACTGCACGCAGAGTTTGTGCATTTTGGCTTCACAGAGACCCCTGTCGTCCTGATTGCGGCCGGCGTGATCCTGATGATCGCAAGTGACGTGATCAGCTACCGCCGCGGTAAGCCCTTCGCGGAACTAGCCGCCTCTCTCCCGTTTCCAAAGCGGTACCTCTTCCTCGCGCTCGCCTGGCTGATTCTGCTCATTTTCGGAAGCTACGGCGCCGGCTACCGCGCCAGCAGCTTCCTGTACAGCAAATTCTAGGGCGCCGGCATCTGTTCACTCATTTTTAGCCGGCGCCCACATCAAATTTCCTGCTTTGCCCTCTCCTGCGCCGCAATCACGCGGTCGCACCACGCGTCAAAGGCCGGATCCTCTCTCTGGCACTCCGGATGCTGCGCAATGTATGAGAGCGCAATCTCCACCCCTCTGCAGAAAGGCACATGCGTACCCATCTCCGGCACGAGCGCCTTCAGCTTTGTATTTTGAAAGACAACCGACGCCGCTTTGTCTCCGAGCAGCGCCCCGCGGAAATCATACCCGTTCCGCTCCCCCGCTGCCGCCAGAAAATCAGAGGCCACATGATAGGGATGCAGCTTCACATGTAGTGCATCGGCAATCGTCTCATGAATCTGATTCCAGGTCAGCGTCTCATCCCCCGTGATCTGGAATGCCTCCCCGATTGCATGCTGATTTCCCATCAGGCCGGTATATCCGATCGCAAAATCCGTGTTGAAGGTGAGGGTCCAGAGGGACGTGCCGTCGCCCGGGATGATCACCGGTCTGCCCTCCATCATCCGGCGGATCACCTGATAGGAGCCGACGTCTCCGTGCACGCCGACCGGAATGCTCCGTTCATCATAGGTGTGGCTCGGCCGCACGATCGTCACCGGGAATCCATCCTCCCGGAGCTTTTCCATCAGGAATTCCTCGCAGGCAATTTTATCTCTCGAATACTGCCAGTACGGATTGGCTAACGTCGTCCCCTCCGTGATCAGATACTGCTCCACCGGCTTGTGATACGCCGAGGCGGAACTGGTGAAAATATACTGCCGCGTCCTGCCGCGGAACAGGCGGTAATCCCGCTCCACGTCTTCCCTGCGGAAACCGATGAACTCGCACACGCAGTCGAATTCCAGATTTCCGAGCTTTTCCCGCACTCCCGCCTCATCGTGGATGTCAGCCGTGATCTGGTGAACGCCCTCCGGCAGTTCCTTCTTTCTGCTGCCCCGGTTGAGCACGGAGACGTCCCAGAGCGGATCCTCCGCCAGTCTCCGCACGATCGCCGCGCTGATGGTCCCTGTTCCGCCGATAAATAATGCCTTTCTCATAGGCTGCCCTCCTGATATAATACCCTCCTGATTTACATAAACATACCCATTATGCTGCCAGTCAGAGATTTCAGGCTTTGCATTCGCCTTTTCCCCTAAAAGAGCGGTTCCACCTGCCCCATTCTCCGGCCCACTTCCTCGTAGAAATCAGTCCCCAGATATGATTTTATGTAAAACTCCTGCAGAATCAGGGTGCTGATCTTCCCCCGGAAAGCCTCGTCCGTCCCCGGCGATGACAGCCGCTCCTGCACCCGCTTCACCAGACTGTGCCATCGGATTTTGAATGCCTCGTACTCCTCCAGGTCGGGAATGCCCAGCCATTTGTCAATGCGCACCTTCGTCTTCGGATAATCGCAGGTGACCTCCTCCACCATGAAATAGCACTGACTCCTGCCGTCCTCCGCGTACTGCCTTCCCAGCGGAAAAAGGCGGCAGATCCCCGGCCGGAAGCCATGAATCTGGCATCTCCCGTCGGCGCTGAGAAAGACGCACTCCTCCGGCTCCTGTCCATCCTCGAAGTGCATTCCCCGCGCCTTCTGCTCCTCCTCCGGAATCGGCCGCGTCTGCATATACGGGAGCACCATCCCGCCGTTCTCGTGCAGCCCCACCACCGGTCCGATCAGACTGGCAAAATCCTTTCCCAGCCCGTAGGTAAGCTGAAAAGCGTCGTACGGATCAAGTTCGATCGTATCTCCCATGCAGCGGCAGCAGTCCCCGCAGCCGTCGCATTCCTTACAAAATAATTTTGCCATATCCCCCGATGAGTATGTCCGCACGTTAACTCTCCTGTTTTCCTATGCGCGGCGAACCATGTAAAATACTAGCGCCGCCATGGTGATCAATCCGCCCCCGCCGCGATGTCATCCTCTATACTTCCGCCTGCCTCTGCGCGGCGCGCGCCACATGAGACGCCAGCACCGCCGTGGTGACCGACCCGACGCCTCCCGGCACCGGGCTGACTGCCGCGCCGGCCTGCAACGCCGCCTCCGTGTCGACATCACCCACAAGCTTCTGCTTCGACCCGCTCCAGTTGATACCCACATCAATCACCGTCTGTCCGGCGCGGAAATACTCCGCGCCGAGGAACTCCGCCCTTCCGAGCGCCGCCACGACGAGATCCGCTTCCCGGGTGACTGCAGGAAGATCGGTGGTCCGCGAGTGACAGATGGTCACCGTGGCATGCTCCGCAAGAAGAAGCATAGCCACCGGCTTGCCGATCACGAGACTCCGCCCGACCACGACGGCTCTGCTGCCGCGCAGCGGAACCTGATAATACCGAAGCATCGTGATCACCGCCTCCGCGGTGCAAGGCGCAAATCCGGCTCCCTTCCCGGCATACACCGCCGCCATGGACCCCGCCGTCACACCGTCCACATCCTTCTCCGGAAGGATGACGGCACAGGCTGCCTGCTCGTCGAGCGTCTTCGGAAGCGGGCGGAACATCAGAATCCCGTGCACGGTGCTGTCTTCATTCAGGTCCTGAATCCTGCCAAGAAGCTCTGCCTGGCTGACATCCTCCGGCAGCAGAACCTGCCGGACCTCGATGCCATCGGCGGCGCAGCGTTTCATCGCTCCTCTTTCATACGAGAGATCCTCTGACCCGCGCTCCCGAAGCGCCTGAACCGCCTTCTTTGTCTCCAGATCCAGCGCGTCCGCCGCCGGTTTTCCTCTCAGTGTTCCGGATATGTTCTCCATACCTCTCTCCTGCCGCGCCCTTTGCGGCACCACAGAAAAAGCGCCCGAATGGTCTTCTCCCGTATCAGGACATTGGTGCCGGCGGCGCCAATGTCAGTTTGAAAGTGGCGTATCGACGCCACTTTCAAACCCTTCCTATCTGCTATTTCTGTCACGTTTGCGCGCGGATTCCCTTCTGAATCCGCGCATCCGCTTCCCGTTCCAGCTCCGCCGCCCTGTTCTGACTACGTGCGGATCTCCTTCTGAATCCGGTCGGCTGCCTCCCGTGCGGCCGGCACACAGTCCTGCAGCAGCGCATCCGCCTCCCGTTCCAGCTCCGCCGCCTTCTCCCGATCCCGCATCGCGGCGGTATTGATCAGAACATTCAGTGCGGCGCAGCGGAGAACATTCAGTGCGGCGCAGCGGAGCGCTGCCGCCGCCAGGATGAGTCCGCAGCCGATATCAGACACCATCATGCGGTTTCCGAAGGAAGCCATCCTCACAAGAAGCGGAACAATCCGCCCTGCCTCCCGCATCATGGTGAGCGGCGGCAGCGCGGCCGCCTCTGTGGCCTGCTGCAGTGCGGCATCCCGGCCCGGGTCATCCTTCGGAATACCGTATGCCCGGGAGAGCGGTGCAAACGCCGCCGCATCCGCCTCTATGGCATCCAGCAGGCGCGTGCGGATCTCCTCCAGCTGTGCCAGCATCTCCATGAGTTCCGTCTCATATACCGCATATTTCTTCTTGCCTTCCGTATAATGCCCCGCCATGGAGCCGAGCGCCGCCGCAAGGGCGCCCGCCATCGCTGCCGCACCGCCTCCGCCGGGCACCGGCTGCTTTGCCGCCAGACGTTCCGTGAACGCGCGGCAGGATAACTCCGAAAATGCTGATGATTCCTGTTCCATGAAACCCTCCTGATGCCACGTTTTTCACTTTTGCAATGTGAATTGCTGCTTGTCTCTCACGTTTTGCAAATGGATTAGGCTGTTTTAATACACGTTTTGCGGAGATTATAACTCCACAAACATATCCCCGCTCTGATGGCAGATCGGGCACTCCGCAGGCGGTGCCACCGCGAAGACGATCTCGCCGCAGACCGTACAGCGCCATCCGATCACCTGATGGAAGTGGCTGCTGCCCTGATGGCAGACATGGCATTCCTCCGGCGCCTGCTCACCCACGGTCAGATAGTGGCAGACATCGCACTCCCAGACCTTCATGCCGGTCCCGTCTCTTTGAAGCGTCACCTGCTCCGTGATATCTGCGAAAGCCTCTCGGCCCTGATGACAGATCGGGCACTCCGCAGGCGGCTCCGTACCGATGACCACTTCCCCGCAGACCGTGCATTGATAGACCCTGATCTCCGGGAGCCGCCCGCTACTAACATGCGCGAGAATCCGCCCCTCCAGCTCCGCCGAAGGCTTCTCTGGAGCGACAGTACCCACATTTTCCTTCTGCCGCAGATCCTGATAGTGCTGGAATTTTCCCGCATCCTGCCCGAGCAGCGAACTCCGGTCAGAATACGTGGTATGCAGCATCTTCTCTGC
>ONQW01000164.1 GCA_900320025.1 uncultured Lachnospiraceae bacterium | reverse complement strand
GGCGCAGGGAAAAGAGGAAACGGAACAGATGGCGCTCTTAGCGGTGCAGAATAGTCTGCGGGAGCATTTCGGAGCGTCCATGTCCGCCTTCGGCGAGCCGGTTTCCGGGATCTGCCGGAGCGGGGACGGTACCTGGACCATTCTCTACGATCCGGATACGAAAACCATCACGATTTCCTGCACGGCGCAGGATCATGAGCCGATAGAAAGCTACAGAGACTGATTCCGTCAGCAGTCCGGGCAAAGAACAATGCACAAAGGAGAATCATGACAGAAAACAGACCGACCCACAGGGTAAGGCAGGCGGAGGACAGAACGCTGTCCATGCAGAAGGACAGGGCGGAGCGCAGCGGAGGATGGCACGGCAGCCAGAAATCCGGGTCACAGAATCTGGAGAGCGAGGTCCGTGCGCAGGAAGCGAAGGCAGAGCAGGCGGACGAGGGCATGCAGGCGGCCCGGCAGGAGGGTATGAAGCTGCCGCTGATCTTTGTGGGGGCGTTCGTCTATGCGTTCGGGATGAATTATTTTCTGCAGCCCCTGCATCTGTATGCCGGCGGCATGATGGGCTATGCCCAGCTCATCAATACCCTGCTGAATATGGCGGGGATCACCTTTGGCGGCGTCAAAATCTACGGTATTCTGTACTACATCATGAATGTCCCGGCCATGATTCTGTGCTACCGCAGACTGCGCCACCGCTTTGTCTTCAAGACCGTGTTTGCCGTCACCTGCATCACGATCTTCATGCAGCTGATTCCGATTCCGGCCGAGCCTGTTCTGGAGGACAGGCTGGCGGAGTGCATGATCGCCGGCATCATCTGCGGCGCCGGCATCGGCGTCATTCTGCGCATGGGGGCCTGCGACGGCGGCATGAACCTCTTCGGCATGGTCATCGCCAGCGAGAAGCAGGGCGCATCCATCGGCAAGGTGGCGCTGCTGAGCAATATCGTTCTGTACGGCTTCTGCTTCTTTATTTTCGATATTCCGACGGTGATTTATTCGCTGATCTACTCCGTGTTCAATTCGCTCGCCTGCGACAAAATCCATACGCAGAATATCAATTCACAGATTCTGGTGGTGACGAAGCTCAAGGATACGAAGCCGATGGAGGTGAATGTGATGGGGCGCCTGCACCGCGGCATGACGGAGATTGATGCGAGCGGCGTGTTCACCGGCGAGGATGTGAAGATTTTTGTGATTTTCGTGAGTAAATACGAGGTGAACCGCCTGCGCAGCATCATTCATCTGTATGATCCGAAGGCATTCATCGTCGAGAATGAAGGGGTGAATATCGACGGCAATTTCAACAAGCGGCTGACGTGAGGAAAGCGGCCGACGTGAGAAAAGTGGCCGCGGGGACAGGATACATCGGTATCGCAGGGGCAGGAAGTGGAAAGGGCTGCCTGTCCGGTTTTGTTAAAAAGCCCGTATCTCGCCCTCGTCGTCGGCATCCTCGATCTTGCGGATGATGAGATCGTAGCTGTAGGAGCTGCTGACGTGGACGGTCACGGTGTCGCCGGCATGGTGGTTCAGCAGCGCCCGCCCGAGCGGAGATTCCACGCTGATCAGTCCCTTCAGGGAATCCTCGCGGACCGTGGAGGTGATGGTGTAGCTCTCCTCGGCATCATCCTCCGGAATGTAGATGGTGACCTTCCGACCGAGTGCGGCGACGCCCTCCGGAACCTTCTGCTCCGGAATCACCCGCGCCGTCTTGATCATGCGCTCCAGATACCGGATGCGTGCATCGTTGTGATTCTTGGCCTGCTTGGCCGCGTGATATTCATAATTTTCCGAGAGATCGCCCTGCGCCCTGGTCTCCTTGACCTCCTCGAGGAGCTTCGGCCGAAGCTCCAGCTTGCGGTGGTCGATCTCCGCCTGCATTTCGTCAATATCCTTCTTTGTCAGTTCGTTTCTCATATATATACCCCGTGCCGCGTTTCCTGCGGCACCCGCGGGAGAAATGCCGGAATGGGATTTCTCCCGAATCGGGACAGTGGTGCCGTGTTTCTGATTTTGTCATTATAGCAGGTTTCAGAAAGCGCGGCGCAGTGGAGTTTCCGCTGTGCCGAAGACCGGGACGACAAGGCCGGAATGAAAAGATCTGGGATGACCAGGCCGGATGATCCGGTCTGGCCATAATTCGATTCGATGATCCGGTCTGGTCATAATTCGATTAACCCATTCTTCTGTATCTGCGTTAAACTATCTCTGTATGGCTGCGGCTTGGAATGCGGAAACAGGGCGGACCAGCATGTGTTTCTGAAAGCAGTATGGAGAAAAATAACCGGGACACAATGCGGTAATATCCAGCCTTTGCACGCGCTGCGGCAGGATGAGAAAGAGGTAAAAAGAGGGGAACATGGTTCAACCAGAAATCATATCGCAGACAGAAACCATATCGCAGACAGACAGGGCGGCAGTGCTGGACAGCATAGCAGGAGGGTGCTGCATCATTTCCTGTGAGGAGGAGCGGATTCTATATATGAACGAATCTGCGCTCTATTCCTATGCATGCCCGGACCGGGAGACTTTTCTCAGAATGACGGGTGGCTTTTTCCGCGGAATGATCGAGGCGGAGGACTACCGTCCGCTGCAGGATTTTTTCGGCGTTGGGAGAAAAATTCTTACAGAGAGAGAAGAAGAGACAGCGGACGGACGGGACAGCGCGCCGGCGGAACAGAATGATCCCGCACAGAAAAGCAGCATACAGACGGATCGGAGCAGTGGCGCGGGCGGGGACAGCGCGCCGGTTTCAGATAAGAGCAAAGCGGAGAAAGGCGGCGTGACGACGGAAGAATGGGACCGGCTGGGCCGGAAGGCGGAGGGATACCGCTATTTTACATACCGGTTCCGGACGCTGGAAGGACAGCAGAGGAGAGCACAGGCCTTTTTGTGGCGAAGCAGTCTGCCCTCCGCGGGAGAGGTCTGGGTCATGAATCTGATTCCGACGGTGCTGATGCAGCGGGGACGGAATCAGGAGCGTTTCACCGGGCTCATGGGAGTGCATGATTTCTATAAGAAAATGCTGGAGCAGGCTGTGCAGGACCGCCGGGAGGGGCGCTTTGGAAGCCGGGTAGAGGTCAGCTTCAATATTGTCAATTTCAAGGAATATAACCGGATGTTCGGCGTGCAGGCGGGGGATGAATGTATCTGGATCACTGCTGACACACTGCGCCGGGCGTTCCCGGGCCAGCTGCTCGCGCACATCAGCGCGGATCGTTTCTGTGCGGCAGTGGACAAGGAAGATGTCTGTGCCAGGATTGAGGCAGTCTGCAGCCGGGTAAACGGCTACATCCGCAATCAGGGGATTGTGAGGAGGTGCGGCAGGCGGTAGACCGCGCCAAAATTGCCTGCGACTCCATCCGCGACGACGCGAGCCGGTGCTGGGCGGTCTATACGCCGGATATGGGGGAGATGATCGAATGGAATACCTATATCCTGCAGCACTATGAGGAGGCGCTGGAAAAGCAGTATATCAAGGTCTATTTTCAGCCGATTGTGCGCACCCTGACCGGAAGACTCTGCGGCCTGGAGGCACTTGCCCGCTGGGAGGATCCGGAGAAGGGAATGATTATGCCGGGTATCTTCGTCCCGGTTCTGGAGAGATCGAGACTTATCAGCAGGCTGGACACCTATGTGTTGCATCAGGTCTGCGGGATGATGCACCTGCGGATGGAGAAGGGACAGGAGCCGATTCCGGTTTCCATCAATCTGGCCCTCGATGATTTTGTGCAGACAGACATCTGCGGCCTGGCCGAGCAGGAGACGGCGGCGAATGACCTGCCGCGGGAATGCCTGCGGTTCGAGATCACGGAGTCGACGCTGGCGGGCAACAGCAGCGCTGTCCGGGAAGGTGTGAAGCGGCTTCAGTGCGCCGGATACCAGGTCTGGCTGGATGATTTCGGCAGTCAGTATTCTTCGCTCAACTCCCTGCATGATTTTGAATTTGATGAGATCAAGCTCGACATGAATTTCTTCCGGAATTTCAACGAGCAGAGCCGCAAAATTCTGACCGGCATCTCGGACATG
>ONQW01000080.1 GCA_900320025.1 uncultured Lachnospiraceae bacterium | reverse complement strand
TTGTAGGATACAATGACAGCATTGTCGTGATGATGGACCCGAAATCAGGCACGCTGAACAGGGTCAGCCGGGAGACGGCGGAGAAGCAGTTCACCGGCAGCGGTTGTTCGTTTGTGGCGTACCTGGCAGAATGACACAGCAGGGCCCACGGCCCTGCTGTGTCATTCTGCGCAGAAAGAAGCTTCGCTTCTTTCTGCCGGTATTCCTGCCGGGAGATTTACGCCCTTAAACAGCCCGGCAGAAAGAAAAAGCAGAGACCGCAGTCTCTGCTTTTTCATTACTGCGCAGAACGAAGCTCCGCTTCGTTCTGCCGATACCTGGCCACCGCATTCTGAATGCGGTCGGACGGGTTCAAAAGATCGCTGATGGAGCTGTCATGGTTCAGCGTATCGATGATGTAGGCGATGTATTTGCTCATGCCGCAGCTGGCATACCATTCACGGGACAGCAGCTCCGGTGTCTGGTAGACGAGGTCGGTCGTGAAGACCTTGTTGATGGTACCTTCCTGGTAGGCCCGGTCGAAGCTGTCAAGACCGTTGGTGAAGAGGCCGAAGGTAGCAAAGATGAAGACACGTCTGGCCTTGCGGTCCTTGAGCGCACGGGCAACCTCAAGGCAGCTCTCGCCGGAGGAAATCATGTCGTCATAGATAATGACATCTTTTCCTGCCACACTGGAGCCGAGAAATTCGTGGGCAATGATGGGATTTCGTCCGTCCACGATCCTGGTGTAGTCGCGTCTCTTATAGAACATACCCATGTCAAGACCCAGCACGTTGGCGATGTAGACAGCCCGCTTCATGCCGCCCTCATCCGGACTGATGATCATCATGTGATCGGAATCAATCGTGAGATCCTTCACATTCCGGAGAAGGCCCTTGATGAACTGATAAACGGGCTGGATTGTCTCGAAGCCGGAGAGCGGGATCGCATTCTGTACGCGGGGATCATGTGCGTCAAAGGTGATGATGTTGTCAACGCCCATGCGGACCAGCTCCTGCAGGGCGATGGCACAGTCAAGAGATTCCCGGGCGGCGCGGCGGTGCTGACGGCTCTCATAGAGGAAGGGCATGATGACGGTGATGCGGCGCGCCTTGCCGCCGACGGCGGCGATGATCCGCTTCAGATTCTGGAAGTGGTCATCCGGAGACATATGATTTGTCTCGCCGTACAGGGAGTAGGTCATGCTGTAGTTGCACACGTCCACCATGATGTAGAGATCCATGCCGCGGACGGACTCCTTCAGCACGCCCTTGGCTTCTCCATTGCCGAATCTGGGGACATCTCCCTCGACAATATAGGTCGGACGCTCATAGCCGGCGAACGCCAGGCTGTCCTTATGCTCACTTTCCCGCTCTGACCGCCATTTGGTGAGGTAGCGGTCCACCTCTTCTCCCATATGCCTGCATCCCGCAAGCGGAATCAGGCCGAGAGAACCGACCGGAATTGTCTCAAGGTTGCGCTTTTCATCTCGTCTGGCTGTGTCCATGGACTGCCTCCTCACACAGGAATCATCTGCCTGAAAATGCGGGCTGATATTATGCCCGCAGCAGAAGTATGAACGTCTGTATCGATGTCGCTGAAATTCCGGGCACGGATGCCGCGGCATTCCTGTCCGGATGCCGGGGAAAAGTAAAATGCCCCGGCCTTTTCCCTTATGGGTGCCGCAGAAGAAGCGGCATGAGATAGAAATGGTTACGTCTGCAGCTGCTCCAATCGCTTTGCATAGCGGATATCCGGGCCGGAAAACTGATAAATATCATACCGGCTCGCGATCCGTGAGAAGATGCGGTCAGAGTAGCGCTTCTGCAGCTCCTCGATGGAAAGATTGGAGGAGATGATGGTCGCCCGCCTTCCCATATCCCGGTTATTGATCAGGGAAAACAGCTGGGTGGCGACGAAGCTGCTGTTCAGTTCTGTCCCGAGATCATCGATGATCAGAAGATCGCAGCTGCAGATATCATTTTGAAGCGCGGCAAGTCCGCCGGTCCTGTTCCGGTCAAACGCAGCGGAGGAAAGCTGCTCGAACAGTGAAGAAGAGCTGAAATAGAGCACCGAGTGGCCCTTTTCAATCAGCTCGTGCGCAATGCACACGGACAGGAAGGATTTGCCGGTGCCTACTGTACCATAGAAATAAAGATTGTGATAGTCTTTCCCGAATAGTCGCACAAATTCACGGGCTGCGCGCGCCGCGGCAGTGAACCGGTTCAGATCAATACCGGTGTACCAGCGGGTTGAGAGCGTACTGAAGTTTTCGGTCCTGGCAAGCTCCTCCACATGGGACTGATGGTACAGCAGAGCGATTTCCTGCTGACGAAGGCAATGGCATTTCTCCGTTCCGATATAGCCGGTGTCCCGACAGTCCGGGCAGTCATAGGCGAGATCGAGGTAATCTGCCGGATAGCCTGCTTCGATCAGAAGCCGGCGCTTCTCCTCCCGGGCCTTTTCAGCTGCCTGCCGGAGCGCGTCGGCGTCAAGGCGCATACCGCTGCCAGCCGCCTGCCGGAGTGCCGCGATGCCCTGTTCGGAGACAGCACGCTCCGCATCCCGGTAGGCGGGAATTTTGCGCAGAATCTCCGCCCGGCGCTGCTCCTGCTCCCGGCGGTGCCTTGCCCGCGCGCGCGAGTAGTGCAGCATGATACTGTCATACTGTTCCCTGGTAAGGGCCATAGTTACACTCCTGTTGTGCCGCATTTTCTGCGGCGCCTGCGGGAGACATGCCCGAATGGGCTTTCTCCCGCGGGCCTCTGATGCCATCGGCACCAGGGGCAGTTTGAAAGCGGCGTATCAACGTCACTTTCAAACCTTCCTCTCGTCAGTTACGGACCAGCTTTTTCTGCATCTCGGCAAAATCATACTGATTCTGACGGAAATCACCGAAGGAACCGCAGGTTCCGTTTGCGGCCTTTCGGGTGACGGTGCGGCGGCCTGCCTGCTCCTGCGCCTGCTTCGTGGTGGAAATACCGCGCTCGGACCAGCCGATGGCGACCTTTTCGATATAACGAAAATCCTTCTTGCCGAGGTCGACACAGTACTGCACAAGATAGTCGATGAGATCATCGGAAAAATGAAGATTCTCCGAGATAAAGCAGATGGTGCGGAGCTCTGCGGGGGACAGCGGCTTGCCGATGTACTGCTCGATGATAAAGAGCAGGTCCTGTCTTCTGCGGTCCGCGCGAAATTCCTCCAGTGCAGCAGCTTCGACGGCGGAGGAAGCACGCTCCGACTGGCGGCCTCTGCTGCCGGCTCCTGCGGATGCGGCATCCTCTGCCGATCTGGCGGCGGATCTCGCCTCCAGTACCGGTGTGATGGAGATCACCCGGTCATCCTGCCGGACGGCCTGAGCAGCCTTCGGCGCGGGAGAAGGATCCAGCAGATGGATGCCGGTCAGATTCCGTTCGGAGTCGTAGTCGAGCTTCATGAGGCCGCACTGCTCCCAATAACGCAGAGAGCGGAGAACATCCTTCTCTGTGTGGTTGAAGGTGTCGGCGATCTCCGCGATACTGGCGGCTCGTCCCTGTCCCATCTGACGCAGCAGATACAGATAGACCTTGATCTGCGCGTCATTGGCGTCCTTCATATATTCGTCGATAAAAAGATTGGATACGACAGTGGAACCTGTCTCCGTGTTATTGTAAATCGTAAACAACTCCTGCTTCCCCCGATCTTGTGAATGAAAAAGAGCGCAGCGCCGTTCCGGCACAGAGGGGTAGGCTGTCATGCACCTCTTCAGTCCGTCAAAGCACTGCCCGACGTATGACATTGAATCGAATGCGCCGGTGCGCGGAGTGGTCTTTCATAAACCGCAGCTGCAGCCCTTTTTCCTTTTTTTAATTGTTCAGAACTCTGGAATGCCTGGAGTATAACACCCGGGGGAATGCGTGTTCATCGGCAAACTAAACAGAAATTCTGAACGCGGCCACGGCCGCGCCGCCGTGTGGAAGGTGTGGACAAGGTGGGAAAGTGGGCCGCGGCGCCTGTCTCCGCAAGGGTGGAAAACAGGGATATCCACCATCCGCTTCTGGGCAGAACGTGGATAACCGGAACTCTCCCGGTCAAGAGAGCAGATCGTCCGCGACAGTATCGATGTTTCCGGCACCCATGGTTATCAACAGGTCATTTTTACGACAATTTTTTTTCACGTAGTCCTCGATGGCGGAAAAACTTCCAAGATAGACGGCAGAGTGGCCGAGTGCGTGAATTTCATCCGCCAGCGTCTGCGAACTGATCCCGAGGGTATCTGTCTCCCGCGCGGGGAAGATATCCGCGAGCAGCACCTCGTCCGCGAGCGAGAGAGATTTTGCAAAATCCTTCATCAGAGCCTTTGTGCGGGTATAGGTGTGAGGCATGAACGCGACAATCACGCGGTCCTTGTGCAGCTTCCGGGCGGCATGGATGGTCGCGGCAATTTCGGTCGGATGGTGGGCGTAGTCGTCGATGATGGTGACACCGTCCCGCTCTCCCTTGAATTCAAAGCGGCGTTCCGTGCCCTTGTACTGGAGAAGCGCGGCAGCTATGGTCTTCCGGTCCACGCCGTACAGATCGCCCGCCGCTGCGGCAGCGATGGAATTGTAGACGTTGTGCTCGCCCGGCACCGAGAGCGTGATGCGCTGCTCCGCCGGGACGCCCGCGCGGGGATGCGCCGTGTGCAGGGTGTAGGTGGGATGGCCGAGCTCGTCGTAGGTGATATCAGTGGGATAGTAGTCGCTTTCCGGCGAGGAGCCGTAGGTGACAACCTGCGCTTTCACACCGTCGGTGATCTCTTCGGGATGCTCGATATCCGAATTGAGGATGAGCGTGCCTCCCTCATGGATCTGGGACGCAAACTGATGGAAGGAACGTCGGATGTCCGCGAGATCCTTGAAGAAGTCGAGATGATCCGCGTCGATGTCGAGAATGATGCCGATCTCCGGGTACAGAGACAGAAAGCTGTTGGTGTATTCGCAGGCCTCTGTCACGAAGCTGCCGGAGTGACCGACCAGAATATTGCCGCCGATGCGGTCATAGATACCGCCGATGGAGAGCGTCGGGTCTGTGCCGCCCTCCAGGAGAATCTCCGAGAGCATGGATGTGGTGGTCGTCTTGCCGTGGGTGCCGGAGACGGCTGCGGACATCGGATAATTATCCATGATCTGACCGAGAAGCTGGGCTCTGGTGAGGGATGGAATGCCGAGCTTCTGCACAGCCTTATACTCCGGGTTGTCTGGATGGATGGCTGCGGTGAAGACAGCCACGTCGATATCGGGCGTGATGTTTTCTTCTCTCTGCCCGATCAGCACACGAATGCCGAGCTTGTTCAGCCTTCTGGTCATCGCGGATTCCTGACGGTCCGAGCCCGATACCCGGAAGCCTTCCGAGGAGAGTATCTCGGCAAGGCCGCTCATCGAAATCCCGCCGATGCCGACAAAATATACGTGAACAGGATGTTTGAAATCGAGTTTATACATAGTAATCTTTCCGGTGACCTTTCTGCCGGTGCGGACTCTGTCCGTCTGTTCCGGCGCTTCCATCATAAAACTTTCTCCCGGTAAAACCAACTGGCAAACAGATGTCAGGGGCAAATGACAGTTTATGCGAAGGCGCGCTGGAAGTGGATGCAGAACTGTGAAAAATTGACAGAAAAAAGGCGCGAAAGAGCCGCCCAATGTTCCTTTTCACCAATTCCTATGCTATAATCTCGGTACAGAGTACATAATTCCGCTCTGAAATCTGCCAGTCCGGACGGCGAAATCACACTGGTTTACCAATCTGCCAGGGCACGACAATTGGCATCACGTGCCGGGGAGCGTTTGTTTCCTGATCAGCTCTGTGTTCCGGATTCGCACACGGTGGGGTGTCTGCTATGATCAAAAAAGAGATGATTGCCATGCTGTTGGCTGGCGGTCAGGGAAGCCGCCTCGGGATTCTCACATCACGAACGGCCAAGCCGGCTGTCTGTTTCGGAGGAAAATACCGCATCATTGATTTCCCTCTGAGCAACTGTGTCAATTCGGGAATTGACACGGTAGGCGTCCTGACACAGTACCGGCCGCTCAAACTGAACACGCACATCGGCATCGGGATTCCGTGGGATCTCGACAAGAACGTCGGCGGTGTCACGGTGCTTCCTCCTTATGAGAAAATGGAAGATACAGAGTGGTATACGGGGACGGCAAATGCCATTCTGCAGAATATTGATTATATCGAGGCCTTTCATCCGGATTATGTCCTGATTCTCTCCGGCGACCATATCTACAAGATGGACTACGAGACGATGCTGGACTTCCACAAGGAGAAAAAGGCGGATGTGACGATTGCGGTCATGCCGGTCCCGCTGGAGGAAGCAAGCCGCTTCGGCATCATGATCGCGGACGAGGACAGGCGGATCACGGATTTTGAGGAAAAGCCGGAGCATCCCCGCAGCAATCTCGCCTCGATGGGCATTTATATCTTCTCCTGGCCCGTTCTGAAGGAGGCGCTGCTCACCAATGCCCAGAAGTCCAATCTGGATTTTGGCAAGCATATCATCCCTTACTGCAGAGACCGGAATGAGAGGCTGTACGCCTATGAATTCAACGGCTACTGGAAGGATGTCGGCACGCTGACCAGCTACTGGCAGGCCAACATGGAGCTCATCGACATAGTTCCGGAGTTCAATCTGTACGAGGAATACTGGAAGATTTATACCCGCAACACCACGCTGCCGCCGCAGTACTTCGGAGAGAACAGCGCGGTGGAACGATCCATCATCGGAGAGGGCAGCGAGATCTACGGACAGGTTTACAACTCCGTCATCGGCACAGGGGTCACGATCGGGGAGGGAACGGTCGTCCGGGATTCGATTATCATGAATGATACGGTCATCGGCAGCGGCGGATTCCTCGAGAAGGCGATTGTGGCGGAAGATGTCCGGATCGGAGATCGTGTCCGCATCGGGGAAGGGGAAGAGGTCCCCAATGAGACGGCACCGGAAATTTACCGGGACGGGCTGTCCGTCGTCGGCGAAAGGTCTGTGGTTCCGTCAGACGTCAGTATCGGCAAGAATGCTCTCGTGTCCGGCGAGACTGCCGCGGAGGATTACCCGAACGGCCGACTGGAGAGCGGCAGAAGTTTCGTGAAGGCAGGTGACGGAATATGAGAGCAATAGG
>ONQW01000088.1 GCA_900320025.1 uncultured Lachnospiraceae bacterium | reverse complement strand
CTCGAGGTCCGGTCCGCCAAAATACCATCCGTAGTAGCGGTTGAGGCAGATCACATCCGAGAGCTTTGCCGATACATCCGACCCCGGACCGCCCGCCATCTGCACCGAGGTAAGCGTGCAGGGCCGTTTCTCCGGATCGAGCTCGCGCGCCAGGTCATACAGCGGCTTGAAATATTCATAAGCCCCCTCGCCGGACGAATCCGGCTCGTTCGCGATATTCCACATCACGACGCAGGCGTGATTCCGATCCCTCGCGATCAGATCGCGGATGACCTCCTTGTGATGCTCCTGCGTCTTCACACCGTGCTCCCTGTCGAAGGTCCCGATCCTCTGGACCGCGGTGGTCTCGTCAATGACCACGATTCCCTCCTCGTCGCACAGCCGCATCATCTCCTCACTGTACGGATAGTGGCTGCAGCGGAAACTGTTGGCGCCCTGCCACTTCATGAGCGAAATATCCTTCACATTCATCGGCATATTCAGGCCGCGCCCGCCCGGGAAAGTATCCTCGTGCTTTCCGTACCCCTTGAAATAGAACGGTCTGCCGTTGATCAGGAACTTCGTCCCCTCGACCCTCACCGTCCGCACGCCGTACGGCAACTCATACACATCGTCTGCAAAATAGATTTTGACCTGATACAGATACGCCGCGAGGGGCTGCCAGAGATGGACATTTTCGATGCGCAGGGTTCCCTCCGCGCCGTCGGCGCAGGCCACCTTACGGCCCTCCCGGTCATAAACCTCGACTCTGCAGGCGCCGGTCCCGACCGTCTCGACGCTGTACCGGATCTCCGCATTCTGCCCTTCCACAGACGGAACCAGCGCCACATCCGCGATGTAATTCTTCGGCGTGGTATACAGACGCACCGGCCGCGTGATACCGCAGTAATTGAAGAAGTCAAAATTCGGGTTGTTCTGTTTCTTATCCGAGTGGTACGCCGCGCCCGCCATGGACAGGCTGTTCATCATGTTCGCCTGCCCGCCGACCGGCAGTGTAGTGTAATCGATGACGTTGTCCACCGCGATCGTGAGCAGATTGTCGCCATTCGTCAGCAGGTCGCCGACCTCCGCCTCAAAGGGCAGGAACCCGCCGCGATGCTCGCAGATCATCTCTCCGTTCAGATAGACCCTCGCGTGATGCGTGACCGCGTCGCAGCGGAGCACCACACGCTGCGTGTTCCGCACATACGCCGGCACGGAGATCATTCTCTGATAAAAGACCCAGCCGTAATGATCCCGGAAGGAAATCCCCTCCTTCAGATCATTGTAGGATGCCGGCACCGGCATCGTGGTGGCATCCTCCAGCGGCCTCCGATACCATTCTTCTGTAAAACCCTTTCCGTCGTCCAGTTTAAAGTCCCAGATACCGGACAGATCACTGACCATTCTCGATGCTGTCAACACAGGATATAACATAAGCTTCCTCGTACTATTCTATATTGTATGATGTTTCCTCCGGATCGGATCACTTTCAATTCAGCCTTTTGTCACTCCGGAAGCTGCAAATACATCTGTCCTGTTGCAATTGCAATCAGTTTAAGATCATTCCAGAGTATAATTTGAATTATAAAATACTCTGAAGCGAAAGGCATCTTATGAAAAAGATATTTCCTGCCATCCTGATTCTCTCCGCACTGCTGCTAACCTCCTGCGACAGGGCTGCAACTCCCGCGGAGCCGCAGGCAAAGCAGCCGGAATCGGTCGCTGCGTTATCAAAATCCATTGGGGAGCTGTGGCTCCTCTCCGGCGGGCAGCTCTCCGGGATTACCAGCGATGGCATGTCGCTCACGGGCATCGGAAAGGACGCGGTCTCTGTCGGGACAGTCTCCGATCCGAGTCTTGAGTCCATTCTCTCCCTCAATCCGGATATGGTTATGCTGAGCGAGGATATTCCATCGCAGAAGGAACTGGTCGCGCCGCTGGAAGAGTCCGGTATCACGGTTTATCCAGTGGATATCAATTCCTTTGCGGATTATCAGACTGTGATGAAGGACCTGACCGGTATGACCGGACGGGAGGATCTGTACCAGGCCAATGTTGCCGCTGTGGCAGACCGCATCGAACAGATCAAAGAGGAGGCCTCCACGCTGCCGCAGGCCTCCTACCTTGCTCTCCGAATCTCTGCCACCAAATCCAAGGCGTTAAAGGAGGACTCCTTTCTCACCGAGATTCTGGATGACCTTCACATGACTAATCTCGCCTCGGATACTTCCGCACTGAACGAACTCAGCACAGAGGCGATCGCCAGCATGAATCCGGATTACCTTTTTGTCGTCTACGGCGGCAAAGAGGCAGAGGCAAAATCCGTCTTTGAGGCACGTTTTGCATCCGATCCACTCTGGCAGAATCTGTCTGCCGTAAAAGAGGGGCATGTCTGTCATCTGCCCAAAGATTTATTCCAATACAAACCAAATGCACGGTGGGATGAGGCGTATGAGTACATCTACAGCACCCGGAAAAAGTGAGCGCCTGCTTCTGTCAGGCGGTATCCCCCTTCTGCTGTTTTCCCTCTTTCTGTCACTCTTGTCAGGGACGAGGGATATCTCTTCTGCAGATTTCTGGGCTGCGCTCTGGCATACGCAGGAAGAAGGACAGGCTGCCATGGTTCTTCGTTATGCCCGCCTTCCAAGAGTTCTCGCAGGTCTCCTGTCAGGTGCGTCTCTCTCGGTCTCCGGACTTTTGCTTCAGGAGGCGCTGTCCAACGACCTGGCCTCCCCCGGGATTATCGGCGTCAATGCGGGTGCCGGTTTCTTCACTCTGCTTGCAATCCTGGCAATGCCCGGCAGCCCTGAACTCCGGATAGTGGCTGCCTTCCTTGGTGCCGGCATTGCGGCCGGCCTTGTACTGTTCATTTCCCATCTTGCGGGCGGAACCCGCTTTACGATCATCCTGACCGGCGTCGCCGTCTCCTCTCTGTTTACCGCCGGCATCAACACCGTGACAACCTTTTTCCCGGAAACATCGCCGGACAAAGCGGCCTTTACCATCGGAGGCATTCAGAATGTCTCCCTTTCTCAGCTCACTGCAGCCTTTCCCCTGATCCTGATCGGCATTCTGCTCTCGCTGATTCTGGCTCAGCGCGTGGAACTCCTGCGTCTCGGGGATGAAGCCGCCTATGGCGTCGGACTCAATGTCCGGGTGTGCCGCGCCGCAGCCATCGCACTGGCAGCGCTTCTTGCCGCGGCAGCGGTCACACTCTCCGGCCTCATCAGCTTTGTCGGACTCATCATTCCCAACATGATCCGGCGCAAAACTCTGGGCGTCTTTCCGCAGCTCCTGCTTTGCACGCTTTATGGCAGCAGCTTTCTCATCCTCTGCGATCTGGCGGCAAGAACGTTGTTTTATCCTTATGAGCTGCCTGTAGGGCTGCTTCTCTCCTTCCTTGGCGCTCCCTTCTTCCTGGTGATCCTCGTGCAGCGGAAAAGGAGGGCAAAGCTGTGATCTGTCTTCGAAATGTGAGCGCGGGATATCCCGGAAGGCCTGTGCTCTCCATTCCATCCCTGGATCTCTCCTCCGGCATTATCACCCTTGCCGGTGAAAACGGCAGCGGCAAGTCCACCCTGCTCAAAACAATCCTGGGACTTGTCCCCCATGCCGGTTCTCTTCTCGTGGATGAACAGGACCCCTCCGCACTGCAGGCCAAAAAGCGGGCGGCGCTTCTGGCATATCTCCCCCAGGAGAACCCGGTCCCTGATATGACAGTCCGCATGCTCGCTTCCCATGGCCGCTTCTCGCGGATGAACTTCTCCCGCAGAATGACAGCAGCAGACCTTGCAGCGGTAAACAGTGCCCTTTCGCTGGCGGGAATGAAGGAACTCGCAGACCGGAATCTTGCGACACTCTCCGGAGGGGAGCGGAAACGGGCATGGCTCGCCATGGTAATTGCGCAGGATGCACCGTATCTCTTACTGGATGAACCCGGTGCCGGACTGGATGTCCGACATCAGCAGGAGCTTGGAGAAATTCTGCGCTCACTCCGTGACCTGGGCCACACGATTCTCCTGGCATCTCACGATCTCCCCCAGAGTTTTGCCATCAGCGACAGGATCTGCCTGATCAAAAGCGGCACCATCATCGCAGACGGAAGTCCCGCGGACCTGGTGCGGCAGCCGGAGCTTCTGGAGCAGGGGCTGCATCTTCATCTGATTCCCGCAGCGGATCCGGACAGCCTGTACCCATATCTTCTGGCAAAATCCTGATGTTCGCCGACTTCATAAAAAGTGCGGCCGGAAATCTCCCGTGCCGCACTTCCCTGTATCATTGATCAGATTCAAAATCCTGCCGCGATTTAATACGGCTGGTCGTAGTGCTTGCCGCCCCAGTACATGGTCTTCGCCACCTCTGCCTTCGGTCCCAGCGTGACATCCTTGAAAATCCACTTTCTGAATTCCTCAAACCCGGTCCGGTCCACGATGTATCCCACATGCTCCTTGTGCTCCACCGCATCCGGGTCGATGTACTCTTCGATATAGGCATAGCAGTTTTTGATCATCTTCAGGATGCTTTCCTCATCACACCACTTAATGAAGTCCTCCGCCAGCCGTGGATTCTTTTTACCGGTCCGCCCAAGAAGCACCAGACGGAAATAGTGCTCGGGACTCCTGGTCCATGCCCGCGTGGGACAATAGGTCACGCAGACGCCGCAGCCGATGCACTTCTGGGTATCCCGCACCACTTTGCCGTTGACGAGTGAGAGCGCCCCGACTGACCGCTTCCTGCAGTACGTGATGCACTGCTCGCATGCGACGCAGCGATCAGGATTGTACTGAGGTTCGGTCATGCCAATAATACCAAAATCCGCCAGACGGACCTTGGCACAGTCGTTGGAACAGCCGGTGCAGGCAATCTTCACGTGCCGGTCACTTGGATAGATCTCCTGATCGATCCGTCTCGCGAGCGCGGTGGTGTCGTAGCATCCGAACGGACAGAGCCTTGCGCCCGGACAGGCTTCCACATTTCTTGTTCCGGAGGCCGGGTACCCCGCGCCTCTTGTCTCCTGATTGATATGGAGAGCGTCGATGACAGACTGGACCTCCTCATTGACCCTGTCCACGTCCTCCAGCCGGATCCCCGGAATTTCAATACCCTGCCGGTTGGTGATGTCGATGACGCCGTTGCCATATTTCTCCGCAATTTCCACGACTTTTGCCATGGAGGCGGCGTCGATCACACCGCCGGGAATGCGAATACGGGACGCGGTTTCGCCGCGCACCTTGGAATAGCGAAATGCATTCTTTTTTAATTTTGCTACATGAATGTCTAAGTTTCCCATATGCTCTTCCTCAATCCATCATCTGCGCAGCCTCGGTATACTGGAATACCGGCCCGTCGAGACAGATATATTTGTCATTGACGCGGCAGTGACCGCACTTGCCAAGACCACAGCACATTTTCCGCTCATAGGAAACCGTGATGTGCTCATCCGTAAAGCCCTTTTTCTTCAGCTCGATGATGGTGAATTTCATCATCGGCGGCGGACCTACGACCACAGCTCTTGCAGAAGCCGGATCCCGGAGAGGAAGATCAGCGATGTATTTTGTCACAAGGCCCACCTTGCCGGTGTAACCCTCCGGCGCGCCGTCCACGGTGAGAATCAGGTTGAGCTTCTTGTCCCATTCCTGCAGATCATCCCGAAACAGCATGTCGTCAGGACTCCGGAAGCCGGCGATGACGTACTTGTCCCGGGCATTCTCCATCTGGCTGAGCGCACTGATGACCCCGCGGACGGGAGAAACACCGGTGCCGCCTGCGACAACAACCGTCTCTCCCTCCCGGTAGAGGTCGAGGTCAAAGCCATTTCCATAAGGACCGCGGAGCAAAAGCGTTTTTCCCTTATAGTATTCGAAAACTTCGTTTGTTACCCGTCCCACCCGCCGTATGGTAAGATCCACAAAGTTCTCCCCGATGCCGCTGATCGAAATCGGTGCCTCGCCATACTTTGGCATGGATACTTCAAAAAATTGTCCCGGCTTCACTTCGCCGTGGAACTCCATGCGAAAAGTGTACTCCTTCGCGGTGTGCCGGATTACATCCAGAATCCGGGAAGGAAATGGAATATATGGGTTCTTCATACTCCGCACTCCTCTCCGGCGCCTGCGGACTCCGCAAGAGCAGCCTCATTGACCTTGTTAATGATGTTGCTGTAAGAGATATATTCCGGGCAGACGTCGTCGCACCGGCCGCAGCCGACGCACATTGTATACCCAAAGCGCGTTTTAAAATCCTGGATCTTATGCAGAACCTTGAACCGCATACGCTCTCCCTGAGACCTGCGGTACTGGCCGCCGCCGGCAACATTGGTGTAACCATCTACCATGCAGGAGGCCGCGACTCTCCGGCGCTCTCCGACCCTCCCATTGTCTGTGTAGTACACATCCTGCATTGAAAAGCAGGTGCAGGTCGGACAGACGAAGTTGCAGCGGCCGCAGCCGATACATCTTGTGGTGTACTCATCCCAGAGCTTTGCCTTGAGAATCGAGGCAGGGATGTGCTCCGGAACCGTCACTTTAGTGGTGTTTTCTGTTACATGAAGCGGCGTGACCGCCTCCTGCCGCAGCGCATACCGGGAGAAAGTCTCATCCAGCGAGCTGTCGTGTACATTGGAATACCATTCTTCTCCGCGACGGTCGATGGAGAACGCATAGCCCTCCTCCGCGACATTGCTTCCCATGGAGACGCAGAAACAATTTTCGAAGCTGTGCGGACAGCCAATCAAAGCCAGATGGATCCGGTCCCTGCGGCGGCGGTAAAACCAGTCTTCCTCACGGCCATTTCGAAGATAGATCTCATCCAGACGGCGGAGCGCGTGAAGGTCACAGCTCCGCAGAAAGATCAGAACCGGATCCTCCGGAAGTTCCGCCTCCTTCGAGCTGTCTTCTGTAAAGAAAAACAGCGTCTCGGAAAGCGGTGTCAGAAATTCCTT
>ONQW01000023.1 GCA_900320025.1 uncultured Lachnospiraceae bacterium | reverse complement strand
GTTCTGGCTCTGCGCGTCCTTCGCCGTCTTCGCAGTCGTCTCGATGCTGAAATTGACCGACGCCTGGTCCGGCGATGCCATCACATAGTCGCTCGCCTCCGCCGAGATCGTCGTATGCCCGGAATCCACCCCTGCGTCGATGTTTGCCGCGGAATCGGTCTTTGTCGCTCCGGCATCTGCCGCACTCGTGCCCTCATCCGCCTCTGTTCCGGCATCCGATGCATCTGCGCTCGTGCTGCCCGCCGCGGCGTTTCCCTGTCCGGTTGCCTTGGACAGGCTGCTGTCCGCCGCTGCCGCGCAGCCTGTCAGCATCCCCGCGCCCAGCATCATTGAAATTCCAAGTGCCAAAAGCTGCTTCTGATTCATTTTCATTTTGAAAACTCCTTTCTCTGTCCCTGCCATCCGGCAGGTTTCCCCTGCATGCGGCGCAGTATAGAATCCCGGCCGAAATGATACTCAGCATGAAAGACTCCTCCTGGCACGCAGCGCAACCAGATGTACGCTTTTCTGCTGCTTCTAACCAGACAGACCGGAAAGCTGCAAAAAAAGTAACAGCGCCCCCATTTGACAAAAAAAGAAAAAGCGCCCCGGAGAACTGGGGCGGCATGAAACGCTGTCTACTCACTCCTCAATCAGATCGTGCCTGGCAACATTGCCTTTTTCAATTTCGTTGATCCGCTTCTGCAGCTCAGACGCCTGATCTGGTGTAAAGCCGTTCTCATCGCGCATAGAAAGGTTCATGCTCTGTGTGCGAACTGCCTGCCGTATCAGAGCCAGTGTTGCAGATGACATAGAAAGGCCAAACTCGTCACATAGTTTGGAGTAACTCTTCCGAGTCTTACGATCCATTTTAAATGTAAAATTTGTCATTTCCTCTGTTTTCGGCATAATGAAAACCTCCTTACTTATAATCTCATAATAACGAAATCAGAATATGATTACAAGTGCTTTTAAAGTGCTATGGCACACATATATACTTGCTTATTTGAGGCGTGGCTCCGCACCCTTTCTCCATTTCTTCTCTCTCCAGCGTTCCTGCATCTTCCGCGGCGGGATGAGGCAGTCCGGCCCGAATCCGATGAGATCCTCTCTCCCCTCCCGCAGGAGCGCCTCCTTCACGAGTTCATAATTCTCCGGTCGGCGGTACTGAATGAGCGCCCGCTGCATCGCCTTTTCGTGCGGATCGCGCGCGACGTAGACCGGTTTCATGGTGCGCGGATCGAGTCCCGTGTAATACATGCACGTTGAAATCGTCCCCGGCGTCGGATAGAAGTCCTGCACCTGATCCGGGTCGAGATGATGCCGGTGCAGATATTCGGCGAGCGCAATCGCGTCGCTGAGCCGACTGCCCGGATGCGAGCTCATCAGATACGGCACCACGTACTGGCTGTTGCGGATTTTGCCCTCGCGCAGAAGCTGTTCGTTCACCTTCTCAAATTCCTTCACGAAGGCATTGTAGGTCGCCACGTCTGGCTTCCCCATCTCCCGGAGAACCGGGTCCGAGATATGCTCCGGCGCGACCCGCAGCTGACCGCTCACATGGTACTGGCAAAGCTCGCGTAGGAAGCTTCTGTCCTTGTCCGCGAGAAGGTAGTCAAACCGGAATCCCGAGCGGACAAAAACCTTCTTCACGCCGGGAAGCTGTCGCAGCTCGCGGAGCAGCGCGCGGTAATCGCTGTGATCGGCCTCGAGATTCGGGCAGGGCTTCGGAAACAGGCACTGCCGGTATACACAGGCGCCGCGCTTTAGCTGCGCTCTGCATGCTGGCGCCCGGAATTCCGCGGTCGGCCCACCCACGTCGCTGATGTACCCCTTGAAATCCGGGTCCTTCGTCATCTCTCTGGCCTCCGCCAGAATCGACTCATGGCTCCGCGCCTGCACAATCCGTCCCTCATGGAACGTCAGCGCGCAGAAATTGCATCCGCCAAAACACCCCCGATTGGAGGTGAGGCTGAATTTCACCTCCCTGATGGCGGGAATCCCGCCGAGCCTGCGGTACATCGGGTGATAATCGCGCATATATGGCAGCGCATAGACATCGTCCATCTCCATCTGCGTCAGCGGCATCGACGGCGGATTCTGGACGACAAAGGTTTTGCCGTCATAGGCCTCGAACATCCGGTGCGCGGAGAACGGGTCCGTGTTCTCGTACTGAATCCGCACGCTGTCCGCGAACGCGCGCTTGTCCTGACAGATCGTCTCAAAATCCGGCAGTCTCACGGTGCCCTCTGCCCCCGCGGCCTCGTCGGTCAGCGAGGCGAGATCTCTTGTTTTGTAAACCGTCCCGCGGATGAAGGTGATGTCCTGCACCCGGAGGCCGCCCGCGAGCGCGTCCGCGATTTCCACAATACTGTGCTCACCCATCCCGTAGGAGATGAGATCGGCGCCGGACTCCAGCAGAATCGAGCGGCGCACACTGTCCGACCAATAGTCATAATGACCCATCCGTCTGAGACTCGCCTCGATGCCGCCGATCACAATCGGCGTCTTCTTGTATTTCCGGCGGATCAGATTGCAGTACACAATCACCGCCCGGTCCGGCCGGTGCCCTGTCTCGCCGTTCGGACTGTACGCGTCCTCGTGCCGGTGCTTTCCCGCGACCGTGTAATGATTCACCATCGAATCCATATTTCCGGACGACACCAGGAACCCGAGCCGCGGCTCCCCGAATACATCAATGCTCTCCGGGTCCCTCCAGTCCGGCTGACAGATCATCCCCACATGATACCCATGCGCCGTCAGAACCCGGGATATGATCGCCGCGCCAAAGCTCGGGTGATCCACATACGCGTCCCCGCAGACATAGACAAAGTCCATCTGCGAAAGCCCCTCATCCTCCATCTCCTTCCGCGTCACAGGCAGAAAAGGCATAGCTTGACCTCCGTTTGTTGAATCCTGTCAAATAGATTGCCGGCCTCGCTCTTTACTCCACATCCTCCGATAGAGCAGCGCAGAGACCGCCGCGGCGATGACCTCCGTGATCCAGAACGCGTGCCAGACACCCGTCTCGCCCATCCAGCGCGAGAGCAGCAGTGCCAGCGGCAGAATCACCGCCGCATAGCGGAGGAGCGAGATGATGAACGAACTGAATCCCCTTCCGAGCGCCTCCATCGTGCCGCATACAGAGAACGAAACCGCGCTGAACAGAAAACCGATGCTGATGATGCGCAGTGCTTCCGCGCCGCTCCTCACCACGTCCTCATCCGAGGCAAACAGGCGGATCAGCGTCTCCGGCATTCCAAGGCACAGCACAACACCGGCGCTCATCACCACCAGCGCACAGAGCAGCGCCGTGCGGAAGATCCGGTGCACCCGCTCATACTCCCCTGCCCCGTAATTATAACTGATAATCGGCCGGATTCCCTGCACAATCCCATTTGTCGTCAGGAAAATGAACGTCTGCAGCTTGTAATAAATACCGAGAACCAGCACACCCGTATCCGACACTGCCGCCAGAATGCCGTTCAGTGCCGTAATCAGCAGAGAAGGCAGCGCCTGATTGAGAATCGCCGGAATTCCGACACCGTAAATTCTGCCGGCAAGACGGCGCTCCCTCCAGCCCTCAGACAGACTTATCCGGACAGGCCCGAGCCCACCACGCAGATACAGCGCCAGATAAATTCCGAGAGACACCGCCTGCCCGATCACCGTCGCTGCCGCGCCGCCCTCAATCCCCATCGCCGGAACCGGCCCGAACCCGAAAATCATGATCGGATCGAGCACAATATTCGTGACACAGCCCGCGATCATCGCCGCCATCGACGTCTTCATCCGCCCGATCGCCTGAAACAGCTTCTCCAGAATCAGATGTACCTGACCCACGACACACAGCCCCAGCACAATCCTCCCGTATCGGACACCGTAGGAAACCACCTCCGCGTCTGCAGAAAACGACCGCAGAAACGACGGCGTGACCCACACCAGCACCACCGTCATCACCGCCGCATGGACAAGACTCAGCAGCAGACCGACCGATGCCGCGCCGTTTGCCCGCTTCCGGTCCCCCGCGCCAAGATAAAACGCCACCGCCGCATTCACACCGACACCGAACCCGATACTCACCGCACTGGCAATATTTTGCAGCGGAAACACCAGCGAGATCGCCGTCATCGCCTTCTCGCTGATCCGCGCAATAAAGAAACTATCCACAATATTGTAGAGAGAATTCACCAACATCGACAGAGCCATCGGCAGCGCCATCGACAGCACAAGCGGAAACACCGCCCTCGACTTCATAAAAGACTGATCCACCGCACACCTCCAGAATTGTCCCAAACAAGCTAAACTCGTTAGGGACAAAAAACGCCGCGGGAATATTCCCGGGGAACGCTCCCGCAGGAATACTCTCGTGGCGAAAAGAACAAAGGAAAAATCCACGCTCCAGAGGCACCGCATACAAAAAGCCTCCGAAGTTTTATGATTCAGTTATCTTGAACAACAGCCGTGATCTTCGCAGACCTGCACTCGGCTGTCAATTGGAAGAAAATGCATTCGCATTGCTGAACATTCTTGTCTTCAGCACGTCGTAGAGTTCCACATTGGTGCACTGCTGATAGGGATTCGTATAAAACAGGTCGAGCAGGCCCAAGGTGAAGCAGCTGAGGATATGCCATCCGATAAAGGAAAGGTCCAGCACGAAAGCGTTCCATTTCTCGCCATCCATCATGTTTCGGGACAGGCGGAACGCCTCCCGGTTGTCGATCTCTGGGTTCTCCGAGAGAATGTAGGGCACCATCCGGTATTCATAGGACTTCACGATGCCCGGGATGACCAGCAGCAGGCTCCAGAGAAAGATGTACAGTCTTCTGAGGAACTGGGTCTTCACCACATTGAGATAGCCCGGCGCGCGGAACGCTGTTCCGACCTCGCCGAGGTCCGCATCCTGCACCCGGTTTACCACAAAGAATTTCTCCGCGCCCACCTCGAGCGGCGCGAGGAGAAAGATGTCGACTGCTACGAAAATCACGGAGACGACGATTGCGGCGGCTGCCAGGAAAATCATAAACGGCACAATCTGTATAAAGGAGGGGAACGCGTCAAAATGATAGTCCCAGGCAGCATTTCCACCATTCCCGGCGTACTGCGTTGCCGCCCTACCTCCCGAGGAGCTTCCCGCCGCGCCACCTGCGAGCGTCAAAATAAACGCGCACAGCACGCATTTCCAGTACGCGCGTCCCATGCTTGCTCTTCCCTTATTCTTCAGATCACTGATGCTCCAGCTGTACATATCTGTTCCTCCAGTTTCTGACCGGCAGGCACGGCGCCCTGTGTATGAATACCATGCCGCCACCAGTTATATATCCTTATCTACCTGACTGATCTCTGCCTAATAACCGATATCTTCCTGTCTTTATCGACACGCCATTCAGCGATCGGAACCTTTCAACCAGTCGACGGTATTTTATCACATATACTAATGACTTGTGCTGTTCCCTTTTCCTGCCGCATCCGTTCCTTCCTTTTCCGATACTCCGGAGACGGCCTTTTTGATCTTTTCAATGTTCTGCGTCACAACATCCAGCGTGCTCTGATAAGTCTGATTCTTATCATTTGCCTCTTTCAGTTGTTCCTGCGTGTCGCTCAGTTCCTGCTTGGCGGTGCTGAGTTCATCCTTTGCCTCTCCCAGCTCCTGCGTCAGAGAAGCATTTTCGTCCTGAAGCTCCTTGATCTTGCCATCCAGATCATCGGCTGCCGCCCTGGCGGTCGCGAGCTCCTGATTTGCCTGGTTCAGGCTGTCGATCGCCGCCCGGTAACGCGTGAGCGTATATTCCGCAAACAAAAGAGAAGCCGCGGTCAGTGCCGCCAGTACCAGCGCGATTGTCCTTGCCCGGTTCGCCTTTCGCTGCAGGCGCTCCTCCGGAGAAATCTCGGACCTGGCTTTTCTGCTCTCCCGCTTTTCCTGCTTGGCCTGTTCTTTGTCCGCCCTGGCCTGTTCCTTCTCTCTCCTGGCCTGTTCCTTTGCCGCCTTTGCCTGTTCCTTCTCCCTCTTTGCCTGTTCCTTTTCTGCCCTGGCCTGTTCCTTAGCCCGTTCTTTAGCCCTGATCTCCCGGATTCTTTCTCTCTCAGCCTGCTGCTTTTCCCTCTTTTTCTGCTCTTTCTTCTCCTTTTTCTCCGCGCGCCTCTGAGCGAAGCTGTGCTTTGGCTCAGCCTCCCCCTGCTCCGGCTTCGCCGACGAATCAGCTTCCGGTGCCGCGTCTGTCACCTGCTCCGGTTTTCCCGATGTGTCGGCTTCCGGCTCCTGTGTCTCCGCAGTCCCCGCCGGCGCAGTTTCTCCGTATTCCAAATTCTCATGCTCTGTGTTGACCGAAGACACATTTTCTTCCTGCGCGGGTTCCTTCTGCTCCGCAGTATTCACAGTCTCAGCTTCTGCCTGCTCCGTCGTCTTCGTCGGTGTAGCTTTTTCTTCTACAAACTGCTCTGTTTCTGCCGCTACCGCCGTCTTTCTCTCTTCCTCCGCCATGCCGCCTCTCCTTTCCGCACTGCCCGCGCATACCCGCCCTTCATCCCCGGCAGATATCCACCGCCTCAAATCTATTGCTATACCGCCCCAGCGCGCCGCCCGCTGATTCCTGCGCGTAATCCGCGGCGCACCGCATGTTGATAACCTCACATCTTCTTCCCGCGCATATACCGCGCCGCGATGTCCCGGTCGTCGCCGGTGTAGCAGAACCGCTCCAGCCGTCCGGCCGCATCGAGCGGCACGCCTGCATCCTCCTGCCCCGTGATCACCAGCGCGTCAAAATCATACCCTTTCTCAAAGGATCCTGTCTTCCCAAACAGGCTTCCCCCCTCCTTCGTCGCCATGTAGAAGGCATTGGCGAAGGAGATCGTGCCGCTCTCCATCGGTTCGTAAAACTCCTTCAGCTTCGAGAGCTGCACCGCCCTTGCTGCCTGCCGGTATACCGCGAGACTGTGGCCCGCGCCGACATCGCTCCCGAGCGCGACCCGGATGCCTTCCGCCTGCTCCGCCGCGACAGGAGCAATCCCGGCGATGATATTCGTGGTCGCATCCGGACAGTGCACCGCAAAGCTTCCGTATTTTTTCATAATCCGAAGGTCCTCTGCCGTCGGGAAGATCACATGGGCAAAGATCGATGGCCCCTCGCCGAGCAGCCCGGCGCGCTCGTAAATACCCGCATCCGAACCGCACTCCGGGTACATGGAGACTGACTCGGCCGCCTCCCATTTCGATTCTACCAGATGCGTCTGCACACCGGTGTGATATTTCTTTGCCAGAGCGCCGAGACCCTGGAGCAGCGGGAAGCTGCACGTCGGCGCAAACCGCGGCGTCAGAATCGGCCTTACGCGGCTCTCCGTCCCGCTGTGCCGCTCCAGCCACGCCTCCGTCCCGCGAAGAGACTCCTCCACTGTCTCACACAGAAAGTCCGGTGAATGGATATCCATATTGACCTTGCCAACAAAGGCGTCGATGCCCTGCTCCTCCAGAAGCTCCATCAGGATATCCGTGGCTCCGGCGTGCAGCGTCGCGAAGACCACAGCATGCAGCGTCCCCTGCCGCACCAGATCCTGCGCAAACTGCCGGTACACCAGGCGCGCGTAGTCAGGATCCGCGAATTTTGCCTCCTCCGGAAAGGTACACTGATTGAGCCAGTCGGAGAGCAGCAGATCCATCCGTATGCCGCGCTCCTCATACTGCGGCGCATGCACATGCATGTCCGTAAACGCCGGAATAATCAGACTCCGGCCGTAATCCGTCACAGGAAGCGGGCGAAGATCCTCCGGCAGCGCATCCGGAGCATAAATATCCCGCACCTTTCCGTCCTCCACCGCGAGAATCGCATTCTCCCGCACCGTGAGCGAATCCCCCGATTCCGAATATACAATATCCCCATGCAATAACTCGATTATTGAATTCATTTTATTACCCATCTTTATCCCAGATCTATTTTGTCCATCACTGCGATGATTCGTTCAATGGCATTTTTCTTCAGATAATTAGGATTCAGTTTTCTTTTATTGTACTCAAGGTAAGTGCCGTGACTTTCCCTGACAAGCAGGGCGGTAAAAAAGCGCTCCCAGCTCAGGTATTGACTGCTTTCAATATAGTCCGCCGGATTTTTCAAAATTGTCCCCACCCTGTGATCTGAAAATAGTCCAGACTTCAGAATGAGCCATTCAAAGGATTCGGGGACATATAGTGACACCGTATGGTTCTCCCCGATCAACTTCATGATGCGATCCATCTGCGGGCCAAATGCGGCTCCATCTGCGACCAACAGAACATGCCCCTGACTCTGCTGTGCCAGCCGAAACATGTTTGATTTCCCCTGTGCAGACTCACATTTGGTTCCATTCCGGCCACATACCGAGCTGAAAAATTCATAACCCGAATTAGTATCCTCCGTAATCACCACATCAGGTCGCAGGGAACTAGTATATACGTCCTCTCCATATATCCGATAAAACTCATTGTAGGTCTGCTGCAGAGACCCGTACTTCCCCGCTGAATGAATACCATAGATTTCTTCTGTACTATACGCCAGATTATTCAGCCCTTCGCGCGTCACGATGACATAATAATTATCCGTATTTTGAATAGCCGCAGCAAAATCCCTGCTGGACACAAAAGCATTCCCTTCATCTATAAAGACAATACCGTCATGAATGGCACCCAGTTCACTCTCCCATAACGCTCCTTCGAGAACATAGCAGGTCTTGTCACACACCACCTCCACCGGACTTCCTGACGGATTGTTAATATGCTGCCGGATCATGTCAACCAGCGTCGTCTTCCCGGTTGCGCTGTCTCCACGGATCACGGTTATATTCCTCCTGACCGTGAAATCGAATCGTATTCTCTTCGCCCGCACTGAAATCTTGTGTATACCCTTCACAACCTTCTCCTAAACAAAATTTCCGGCTATCGAAACCAATTCCTTCATAGAGTGAACAATTTCATTCGTATTCAAAATCCGAATCGTAAACCTATCCTTGCCAAAGTCCATCAAATGCCTCAGATTGATGGTCCGGTCCTCCTGATCTGCAATTTTCAACAGCCACTTCGCGCAATTGTCGCCGCAGGTGGATGCATTGAAGATTTTATCCTTCTCAAATTTTACCAAAATCAGAGTTTTGACGCCGCCGGATAACTGAACAGGCGGTATTTTCCCCAGAACCGGACTGTCAATCACTCCACTGTCAAGAACCACAGACTGATCCACATCCCTGATCATCTCCCGAACCTCAGGGTTCGTGATCCACCCATCCTCATAGTCATATTGAAAATAAGCCGCGGTATTATACACTGCCTCTTCCATCGGGCCAAAATATATATTAAGCATTATCTACCCCTGTTTCCTCTTTTCCCGCCTGCCCAGCAGCCCAGAAATTGTCCCTAACGAGTTTAGCTTGTTTGGGACAATTCCCTACGCCGTCCTGTTCTGCAGCTCCTTCATCACCCGCAGAATCATGGTAGAGTACATGTCCTCGCCGATGGTCTCCTCCGTCGCAAAGGCATAGGAAACGTCAGCGGTGCAGGTCACTCTCCACGTCCCCACCGCGTGGATGTTCCCGATGGCTGTCCGGATCCGCTCCGCCATCTCCCGGATCTCACTCTTGTGCCGGTACTGCAGCAGCAGGAAGAACTGGCTGTCCGCGATCCGTCCGATCACGGCGTTATTCCCGCAGATCTTCTCGATGGTCTCTCCCACTCTTACCAGCAGCGCGTTGCCCGCATCCTCGCCATAAAGCCTGCGGAAGAGGTCATATTCGTGGAGAAAGACCTGGCAGATCGCAAAATTCGTGCCGCCCCTCCACAGTTCCTCGAGATAGCCGGAGAGGCTTTCCATCACGCCGCGCGAGCTGAAGAGTCCGGTGATCGGATCGATCAGGGTGAGTCTCCGGTTCCGCGCCTGTTCCTCAGCATAATCCTCCGCGTCGCAGAAATATCCGATCAGGCCGACGATCGCGCCGTCCCGGTAGATCGGCATCTTATATGCGACAATGTGGTGAAGCGTTCCGCGAATGATGCATTCGCCCATTGCGCCCCGGATGACCTTTCCCTGCTCCAGCACGTCTAGTTCGTCCCGCCGGAACGGTTCCGGTTCCACATGCCAGTGCATGTCCTCGTCAGTTTTGCCGAGGATCTCCCGAACAGAATCAAGACCGTAATAATCGAGAAAGCTCTGGCTCGCGCCGAGAAAGCGGCGCTCTTTGTCTTTCCAGAAGAACATGCCATGTGAATTCGCGATGAGGTTATTCCACAGCACCACAGGCGTCACATCATGCGCCGCATTCTCCCGGAGGAGATTACTCAGTACCTTCTCGTCAAGGCCGGTCTGAATCGTGATATACAGAAGCTGGGTAAAATCTGTCTTCGGAACCGGCAGAATCAGATGCAGCAGCCACTGATAATCCCCGCGGCCTGTTTTGCTGCGGAAATATCCGCTCAGCATGTCGGTCTTATTTTGCCGCATCCGTTCCCGGAGATCCGCGAGATTGCAGAAACGTTTGTACCGTGCCCGGTCAGGCGGGTACACAAAATCCCTGCTCCAGATATCGGCAACGGTCTGCATATCCGAGATTTTGCCCTGTTTGCCGATCGGCTGATCCGGCAGAGAGGATTTGAGACCCTCGACGGTGTTCTTCCGGAAATCATAGATGGCAATATCATTGCAGAAATAGTACAGATTCCGCAGATAATTCATCCGTCGCTGATCATCTTCCTCCGGTGCCATCTGCATATCCTGCATGCTGATCCGGTAGAGATAGCGGGTCTCCATCCTTGCAATGACACTGCCCCTGAGCTGCATCAGATGATCCCCGGATGGATACACAATGGAGTAGGATGGCGTTTTTCCCCGAAGATAACGATCCGCAAGCGTGCGGTGAAACGTGCCGACGACGCTGCCCGGGTTGCTGATCATATCCTCCCACGCATGGACGCTGTCCACGCCGTCCCGTTCCAGCACCTCCCGGAACGGGCGGTTCGCGAACAAAATCCGCATCGTCTTCCCATCGTCTTCCACGATCTCAAGCGGCTCATCCGTCAGGTAATCGATCCTCCCGAGCTGATCATAGTAATACCGCCACGAAATCGGTTCCAGCGAAACCGCCGCCTGCCCGCAGTGCCGGTCAATCTCCTTCTTCGGCATCGGATGGCCGAAATAATACCCCTGCATTTTCTCGCAGCCGATGCGCCGCAGATACTCATACTGTACTTTCGATTCCACGCCCTCCGCGAGCGTCTGTATCCCGATGGCCTTCGCCATCCTCACGACCGACTCGATGATCCGCTTCGACTTCTCGCTGGCGCTCGACAGGAAGCTCATATCAATTTTGATTACGTCAAAATCATAGTCCTTGAGCGTAGCAAGGGAAGAATATCCCGTCCCGAAGTCGTCCATCCAGACCTGATACCCATTCTGATGGAGTTTTTCGACCACGGCGCCGAACATCGCCGTGTCCTCCGCGAACGCGCTCTCCGTGATCTCGATGTTCAGGAGATCATGTGGTATCCCGCACTCCCGAACCTGGAATTCAAACCGCTCCAGGAAATCCGCCCTGGCAAAATCTTTCCTCGACAGGTTCAGCGAGATGGGCATCAGTGTCCCATCCTGCCGGATTCGCTCCCGGATATCCTCGCAGACCCACTGCAGCATCTGGAGATCAAGCTGATAGATCCGGCCATCCTGCTCCAGCACCGGGATGAACTGCGCCGGAGAAATAGAGCCGTTCACCGGGTCAATCCAGCGTGCAAGCGCCTCCGCGCCGCAGACTGCTCCGTTGATACCTCGCACAATCGGCTGGTAATACACCTGCAGCCAGCCCTTTTCCATCGCCTCTTCAAAATGAGAGGAGATATACTGCCGCATTGAACGCGAATCCTGATTGTTTGCCACAGTTCCCGCCTCTGTCATATCTCCGTCAGCACCTCCAGACTCGTCGGCACTCTTCTCTGCCTCGGCAGCCCCATTCTCTGCCTTGTCAGCACTCTTCTCTGCCGTGCCGCCATTCACTCCTGCTTCCGATCTGCCTGCGCCGTGAACTCTTTTTTGCCGGCGCGGAATAGAAATGTGAAGAACACCTCCCCATAGTGTTCGTCGTGCACAAGTCTGCTGATATCGATCACAGGAAACTCTGTTCCATCCCGTGTAACCAGCCGGTACCGCATGAATTCGTCAATCGGATAGTTGTTCGCCCGGGATTGAATAACCTGTGCCTTGAACTTATCCTGTACTATCTTTCTTGCCTGCTGCTGCACACTCACCTGATCCTCAGGATGAATCAGATTCACATAGTGCTCTCCTGTAAAATTGATCAGATCGACATAATCAGAACAGCCGAACAGGCTGACCGCATCCCGATTGGCAAAGAGAATTTTCATCTTTCCCCCTGCCTGGACGATCAGAAACGATCCCGGCACTCCCTGCGCGATTGTTTTGACACTAAACCCGAGCCGTTCCCGTTTGATGCCATGCATTCTGGGTTCATAGCAGCATGCCATCTGTTTCCCATTCATTTTGGCCGCGTACAGCGCCTCATCCGCCCTCGCAATCAGATCCGCATAGCAGTCCGCCTGAGACGGATAGTCCGCATATCCTGCGGAAATGGTGTAGGTCAGTTTGCAGCCATTCGCTGCCAGAGTCAGCCTCCTGTCCACCGCGTTCTTTACCATTGTGCCCGTCCTGCCTGACGCCTCTCCGCGGATCAGGATGAAAACTCATCTCCTCCATACCTTCCGAGAATCACATCCTGCGGGAAGGCACTTCGCAGATAGACCACCAGATGCTTGAGCGCCGCATCGCCGACAGCGTGCCCATACACATCGTTTATCACCTTGAAATCATCCAGGTCCAAAAAAACAAGTGTGAAGGAACTGCGCGTTTCCTGTCTGATCTGTTTCTCCGCCTGCATAGAGAAGCCCTGTCGATTCAGCACTCCCGTGAGAACATCCTGATGTACCAGACGCTCCAGCCTTTTGTCCGCTTCGAGTGTATGGAGCAGAAAGTACATCAAAATCATCAATCCAAACCACAAGGCGGACGATCCGATGACAACATAGGAAAACTTCCGGACATGCCATCCTCCATGCGGCATGATGTTAATCCTCCACTTACACTGGCCCTTGAAAAAAGTATATCCAACAGGATCTGTAAGTGTTTCAGACTCCCCCACCGACGATTCAATCTGGACCATCTGTCCGCTGTCAGGCCGTATTGTGGTGTCGAGGCAGTAATCGTACCCCATGGAATTCATCGTGTTCAGCGTTTTGACATATACGTCCGGCGTTTTGATCAGCACCACACTATATCCCCAGAACTCCTCCTTGCCGCTGTCGCCGACGACAAATATGGCTTTCAGCGCCACGACACCCTCGCCGAGTCCTGCGAAATTCATCGGGCCATACAGCACCGCCTTCCGGTGCTTTCTCGCATGGTCCGCCGAACTCTGTATTCCCTCCTGCTCAGCCAGGCTTCTGAACCTGTCCGTGGAAATGTCCTCCGGATAAGCATACTCCATTCTGCCGTCCCTGATCAGTCCCAATCTCCCGACGCTGTTTCTCCTCATCGCCCGCGCGGTAGGTTCAAAATTTTCCACAATGCCGTGCTTCTCCCAGACCATCTCCCGCAGAGACTCCGCAGCCTGGATTCCGTAATCCAGATCATTCTGCAGCTCCTCTCCATACGCTCTTGTGATATTCGATGCCCGCTCGCGTGACCGGGCAATATCATTTTCGCTGGTACCTTTTACATTCCAGACGAACGCTGCCAATAATGCTATCCCAAAAATCAGTAAAACCCAGTTGTGCTTTCGGTTCAATCTCATTGCGGATATCCATTTCCGGCTCGCCCTGCTCCGGACAATTGCAGAATCATCGCAAGGCGACCCAATGCTTCATAAAGCTGAAGCAAAATATGCTTCTATTATACTGTAAAAACACGCAGCCTTCTATCTCGTGTCTTTCTTGGCCAGCCCCTCCTGAATTCCTGCAAAAACCTTGCCCCGGCCTTCGATCCCGATAATATACGGTCCTCCCGGAGTCATGATTTACAATCAAGCTTGCATCCCGGCTTCTGTCTCGTCGCCATCAAAAAAACCTCCTCCGTCCGCAGACGAAAGAGGTTCCATTGCCGTACAAATCCGGCGCCTTTATTTCTTGTATGTATCTTACGCCTCGCCAAAGAACAGCTTCAGGTCGTCGTCCACCGTGCCGATTCCGGCGATGCCGAACTGCTCCACCAGAAGCTTTGTCACGTTCGGGGAAAGGAATGCCGGCAGGGTCGGCCCGAGGTGAATGTTCTTCACGCCGAGGGACAGCAGTGCCAGCAGCACGATGACTGCCTTCTGCTCATACCATGCGATGTTGAAGACAAGCGGAAGATCGTTGATATCGTCGAGACCGAAGATCTCCTTCAGCTTCAGGGCGATCAGCGCAAGAGAGTAGGAATCGTTGCACTGTCCCGCATCCAGCACTCTCGGAATGCCATTGATATCGCCGAGATTCAGCTTATTGTACTTGTACTTCGCGCAGCCTGCCGTCAGAATCACCACATCCTTCGGGAGCTTCTCCGCGAACTCGCGGTAATACTCTCTCGATCTCTGCCGCCCGTCGCAGCCGGCCATGACGACAAACTTGCGGATGGCGCCGGACTTCACGGCCTCCACGACCTGATCCGCCAGCGCGAATACCTGCTCGTGCGCAAAACCGCCGGTGATCGTTCCCGTCTCAATCTCTGTCGGCGCCGGGCAGGATTTTGCCTGCTCGATGATCGCGGAGAAATCCTTCTTCTCGCCGTATCCGCCGTCGATGTGCCTGCATCCGGGCACGCCCACAGCGCCGGTGGTCCAGAGCCGGTCCTTGTAGCTGTCTGCCGGAGGAACGACACAGTTCGTGGTCATCAGGATCGGTCCGTTGAACTTCTCGAACTCCTCCTTCTGCTTCCACCATGCATTGCCGTAGTTCCCGGCAAAATGCGGATACTTCTTGAACGCCGGATAATAGTGGGCCGGGAGCATCTCGGAGTGCGTGTAGACATCCACGCCCGTGCCCGCCGTCTGTTCCAGCAGCATCTCGAGATCGCGCAGATCATGTCCCGAAATCAGGATGCCCGGATTCTTCCGCACGCCGATATCGACCTTCGTGATCTCCGGATTGCCGTACGCCCCGGTGTTGGCCTCGTCAAGCAGCGCCATGCCCTTCACACCGTAGCTTCCTGTCTCCAGCGTCAGCGCAGTCAGATCCTCCGCGGTCAGTGAATCGTCCAGCGTCTTCGCGAACGCGCTCTGCAGGAACGCGTCGACCTCCTCGCTGTCCTTTCCGAGCACATTGGCGTGTTTCGAATAGGCTGCAAGACCCTTGAGGCCGTACGTGATCAGCTCGCGGAGCGAACGGATGTCCTCATCCTTTGTCCGGAGCACGCCCACGGTCGCCGCTTTGGCGTCAAAATCCGCATCGTCCCCGTTCCACAGTGCCGCCTCCGGCAGCGATGCGCGATCCGCCTCGTTCACCTCACCGAGCAGCTCCTGCTTCACCGCCAGCGTCTTCTTCACGGCTGACAGAATCGCCTCGCGGTCAAAATTCGCGTTCGTGATCGTGATGAACAGATTGGTGGTCACCAGATGATTCACATCCTTCGAAACAGCCTTTCCCTCTTCCCGCAGCTTCGTCGTGACGGCAGACAGCCCTCTCGTCACATAGAGCAGCAGATCCTGCATCGCGGCCACCTCCGGCTTCTTCCCGCAGACACCGGAAATTGTGCAGCCTCGGCACCCGGCCGTCTCCTGACACTGATAACAGAACATCTTGTTTTCCATCGCGTTTCTCCTTCTTTTTTTGTAATTATCTATGATCTGCCCGGATGGCTCTTCATCCGTGGCGGTTACACTATGCTCAGTCTGCCCGGATG
>ONQW01000022.1 GCA_900320025.1 uncultured Lachnospiraceae bacterium | reverse complement strand
CCTACCATGTTGACGCCCATATCTGTGGGAGAGCGATAGGGAGAGGTGCCCTGGATTCTTTCCAGCATGGCGTTCAGCACCGGGAAGACGGCAATATCCCGGTTATAGTTGACCGCTGTCGTACCATAAGCCTCCAGATGGAAGGGATCGATCTCGTTGATGTCATCGAGATCGGCCGTGGCGGCTTCGTAGGCGAGATTGACAGGGTGATTCAGCGGGAGATTCCATACCGGGAACGTCTCGAATTTTGCATAACCGGCCCGGACTCCGCGCCGATGCTCGTGATAGAGCTGTGACAGACAGGTGGCCATCTTGCCGCTGCCGGGACCCGGCGCCGTCACAACGACGAGCGGGCGGGAGGTTTCGATATAGTCGTTCCGGCCAAAGCCCTCATCCGAGACAATGAGGGGAATATCAGACGGGTAGCCCGGAATGGCGTAGTGGCGGTAGACCCGGATGCCGAGAGACTCCAGCTTTTTCTGGTAGGCGACGGCGGAGGGCTGGCCTGCGAAGCGGGTCAGGACGACGCTTCCGACCATCAGGCCGTTTGCCCGGAATTCATCTGCGAGACGGAGCAGGTCCATGTCGTAGGTGATGCCGAGATCGCCGCGGACCTTGTTCTTCTCGATATCGCCCGCGTGAATGGCGATAATAATTTCACACTGATCCCTCAGCTCGCGCAGCATCCGGATCTTGGAGTCCGGCTGAAAGCCCGGAAGGACGCGGGAGGCGTGATAGTCGTCAAAAAGCTTGCCGCCGAATTCCATGTAGAGCTTGCCGCCGAATGCGTCAATCCGGTCGCGGATGTGTTCAGACTGCGTTTTCAGATATTTCTCGTTGTCAAAACCGATTTGCTGCATTGATCATTCCCCCATTGGAAGTCTTGTTATGGATGGTTTCGGTATACTCTCGACGTCGGCGATATCGTTACCTGCATCACGAGCGGCCATTGAAAAACTTGTTATATTTTGTTATGAACGGTTTCAGTATACAGGATTCAGAGGAAAATCGGGAAATTTATGCAGCGAGGGCAGAATTATAAAGAAATACCGGCCTGAAATGGAAGAAATACGAATCAGGTTCTTGCAATTGAACTGCCATCTATGGTATATATAGTCGTTGACTACCACTAGAGCGTCCGCGAGGTACGGACAAGTGTCTGATTTCCGGACAAAACGGCGCGGCGTGCTTCTTCGTAGTCAGAGCAAGTTCGGAAAGAGGTAAGAAAAGGTGGCAAAGTACATTGTAAAACGCGTTCTGTTGGCAGTCGTCACCATGTTTCTGGTCTGCTTCATCACCTTCTTCATGATGAATGCGGTCCCGGGCGGACCGTTCAATGGAGAGAAGGCGAAGTCCCCGGAAGTCATCGCGGCGCTGAATGCAAGATATGGCTTGGACAAGCCGGTCCATGTGCAGTTCATCAATTATATGAAGAACATCCTGCATGGCGATTTCGGCGTCTCTCTGAAGAATGGCCGCAACATTGCGCAGACGATCCGCGAATCCTTCGCGATCTCCGCCAAAATCGGTCTGATCGCGGTGATCGTCGCACTGGTGTTTGGTATCGTGCTCGGCTGCATCGCCGCGCTGAACCGCAACAAGTGGCCTGATCACGTCATCATTTTCTTTGTCACGCTGTTTACAGCCATGCCGTCCTTTGTGGCAGCATCCTTCCTGCTGCTGGTCTTCTGTATCCAGCTCGGCTGGGTGCCGGTCTGGAGTTCCAGCAGTCAGAACTACGTACTGCCGGTCATCGCGCTTTCCCTTCCGCCGATGTCCTATATCACCCGTCTCACCAAGACCAGCATGCTGGACGCGCTGGGGCAGGATTATGTCCGCACCGCCAGAGCGAAGGGCGTGAAGCCGCTCAAGGTGATCTTCATCCATACGCTCCGCAATGCGCTGATTCCCGTCATCACCTATGTCGGACCGCTGTGCGCTGCGATTCTGACCGGTTCCCTTGTCGTCGAGAAGATCTTCACCATCGGCGGTCTCGGTTCCAAGTTCGTGGATTCCATCACCGCGCGTGACTATCCGATGATCATGGGAACGACGATCTTCCTGGCTTTCATCATGATTCTGGCCAATCTCATCAGTGATATTGTTTATAAGCTGGTGGATCCGAGGATCCAGCTCAACTGATATTGGATCAAATGCGTCCCGGTGGCCCTCTGTCCTTCTGTATGAGGTGCATGAGGGCATGAAAAATATGTCAGCCGGGACGCAGATGATGCGAAGCAGGAAGAATCGATAGCAATCGACAACGAAAGAATCACCCAAAATACAGCAATACAATAATACAGCCCGGACCGCATGAAATTGATCCGCGGGCGGGGCGGCAAGAGGATAACATGGCACAAAATTACGATATTCCGGCACCGAAGAAGAGAATGTGGAGCCTGCAGCTGAATCCGGAAAAGTTCGAGAAGGCGACGGATGAAGAGAAGCGGCAGGCGGATGTCATGGCGGAGTCCACGACCTTTTTCCGCGATGGCATGAAGAGACTGAAGCGCAATCCGCTGGCAGTGTTCGCGTTCTGGATTCTGATCATCCTGATCGTGGTCATGATTGTCGCGCCGATCGTTGTTCCGTACAGCTACTCGGAGGTCATTACGGTCGAGGGTGTGCGTGACAAGTCCGCCGCCAGCATGGCGCCGTTCCAGTACTCCAAGCTGGAAAAGGCCTACATGGAAAAGTACAACGTGAGAATCTTCCCGCACATCATGGGAACGGATGAGCTGTGCCGCGATTACTTCATCCGCGTGGTCTACGGCATGAGAGTGTCCTTCCTGGTCGGCGTGTTCGCCAGCCTGATGGTGCTTGTCATCGGTACGATCTACGGAGCCATCTCCGGCTACTGCGGCGGCAAGGTCGATCTGGTCATGATGCGGATCGTCGATATCATCTACTCGCTGCCGGATCTTCTGATCATCATTCTGCTCTCGGTCGTATTCAAGGAGACGCTGGATTTCTCCAAGGTTCCTGTCGTCGGAAAGCTCGGCACGAACATGGTCTCGATGCTGATTGTGTTCGGCCTTCTGTACTGGGTCGGCATGGCGCGTCTCGTGCGCGGACAGATCCTGACCATCAAGGAAAATGAGTACGTGCTCGCGGCAAAATCCATGGGCGCCTCGGGCGGCCGGATCATCCGCAAACACATTCTGCCGAACTGCCTGTCCGTCATCATCATCTGCACCGCACAGGAAATTCCGACAGCGATTTTCACAGAATCTTATCTGTCCTTCATCGGACTTGGTGTTGCCCTTCCGATGCCGTCCCTCGGCTCTCTGGCCAATACCGCGCGTTCCGGTATGCAGTCCTATCCGTGGAAGCTGGTCTTCCCCGCAGTCGCGATCATTCTGATCTGCCTTGCGTTCAACCTGCTGGGTGACGCGCTCCGCGACGCATTTGATCCGAAGCTCAAGGGCTGACACTGAGAGCTGATAACTTTGGAAAGGGTATAAAAATGGCAGCAATGGATGCAGCAACAGAAGAGAAGGTCCGGGAGAAAGTGAAAGAGAACGAGGAGGGCAACATCCTCGAAGTCAAGAATCTCCATACCTCCTTCTTTACAGATTCCGGCGAGGTAAAGGCCGTCAACGGCGTCTCCTTCAACCTCAAGAAGGGCAAAATTCTCGGCGTGGTCGGGGAGTCGGGTTCCGGCAAGTCGGTCACGGCATATTCGATCATGCAGATTCTGGCGGACACCGGCAAAGTGGTCGACGGTCAGATTCTGTATAAGGGACGCGATGTCCTGAAGTTCAGCAAAAAGGAAATGGAAGATTTCCGTGGCAACAAGTGCTCCATCATCTTCCAGGACCCTATGACCGCGCTGAACCCGGTATTCACGGTCGGCTGGCAGCTCCGCGAGGCGCTTCAGCTTCACACACAGTACAAGTCGAAGGCAGCCGCCAACAAGCGGGCAGTTGAGCTCCTCGAGATGGTCGGCGTCAACGAGCCTGCGAGCCGGATTCACCAGTATCCGTTTGAGCTCTCAGGCGGCATGCGGCAGCGTGTCATGATCGCCATGGCGCTCGCCTGCGAGCCGGATATTCTGATCGCCGACGAGCCGACGACCGCGCTCGACGTGACGATACAGGCCCAGATCCTTGATCTGATGAAGGATTTGCAGAAGAAGCTCGGCATGGCAATCATTATGGTTACCCATGACCTCGGCGTCATCGCTTCGATGTGCGATGAGATCATCGTCATGTACGGCGGCCGTGTCTGCGAGCGCGGGACGGCGGACGATATTTTCTACCGCTCGCATCATGAATATACCAAGGGGCTTCTCCGTTCTATTCCGAACCTTGACAACATGAACGAGAAGCTGATTCCCATCGGCGGAACACCGATCAATATGCTGAATATGCCGAAGGGCTGTGCGTTCTGCCCGCGGTGTGACAATGCGATGAAGGTCTGCCTGACCGAGGTGCCGGAAGAGCTTCAGATGGACGACGGACATTACGCCGCCTGCTGGATGAATGTGAAGGCAAAATATGAGCAGGAGGGCATTATCGCGGAGAACGCGGACGGCACGGTCGTGGCCGGGAAGAATTTTGCAAAGGCCGGGGCTGAGGACATGCAGAAGGCAGCTGCGGACAGCGCAGATGGCACCGCAGCGGGAGCAGAAGAGACTGCTCATCAGGTGGCTTCCTCAGGAGCAGTGGAGTCCGAATCAAAGAAAACCGCCGGGGAGGGAAACGCATAATGGCAGAAGAAAATAAGAAAAGCGAATACCTCGTGGACGTGCGGGGACTAAAGCAGTATTTCCCGGTGAAGGTCGGATTTTTCAAGACGATTCCGCTGAAGGCGGTGGACGGTGTCTCCTTCCAGATCAAGGCGGGCCAGACGCTCGGCCTTGTCGGGGAGTCCGGCTGCGGCAAAACGACGGTTGGCCGGACGCTTCTGCGGCTCTATGAGCCGACTGGAGGCGAGTTCTATTTCAACGGCGAACTGGTGACAGATAAGAACATTCATCCGCTGCGCCGTCAGATGCAGATGGTGTTCCAGGATCCGTATTCCTCACTGAATCCGCGTATGACGGTCGAGGATATCATCGGAGAACCTCTCGATATTCATCATCTGTACACGACGAAGCAGGACAGGCATGACAAGATCATGCATCTGATGGAGCTGGTCGGGTTAAATGCAGAGCATGCCACCCGGTATGCGCATGAGTTCTCCGGCGGCCAGCGGCAGCGCATCGGCATTGCCCGGGCACTCGCGGTGAACCCGAAGTTCATCGTCTGCGACGAGCCGGTTTCGGCGCTGGATGTGTCGATTCAGGCGCAGGTCATCAATATGTTTGAGGAGCTGCAGGACAAGCTGGGCGTCGCGTATCTGTTCATCGCCCACGATCTGCTCGTGGTGCATCACATTTCTGACCGTATCGCCGTGATGTATCTGGGTAAAATCGTCGAGATCGCGGATGCGGACGAGCTGAATGCCTCGCCGATTCATCCGTACACGCTGTCGCTGCTGTCCGCGGTGCCGATTCCGGACCCGAAGCGGGCGAGGGAGTCAAAGCGGATCATCCTCGAGGGCGATGTTCCGTCGCCGCTCCATATGCCGTCAGGATGTCCATTCCGGACGCGTTGCCGCTACGCGACGGAGCAGTGCGGCAAAGAGATGCCGCCGCTCACTGACCGCGGCAACGGCCATATGGTTGCGTGCTGGAACAAGTAAGGGCTTAGTAAGGGCTTGAAAAGCCGTTACTGACATGGGCGTTTGTTCTGGCGCTACCGGAGCCACAGATTACTAAAATCGGTAATACCGGAAAACTAAGGTTTCAGTTATGTATCATACGGGAATCTGTGATTTGAAATTGCAGATTTGCAATGAAAGATTTCCGTTACTGATCATAACGATATCAACGTTTTCCGTATTATGAATGAAACCCGATTGGCGGGATTCATTCGATATCTATTTTCACAAGGAGGACAGTTATGAAAAAGAAAGCATTAGCACTGGTTCTTGTTGGTGCGACTGCCGCAACTCTGCTTGCAGGATGCGCGGATGCTTCCAAGGCCCCTGCAGCGGCTTCTACCGCAGGCAGTGAGGCGGCTGCAACGACCGCTGCGGAGAGCACGAGCGCGTGGCCGGACAGCATCGAGTTCAAGGCGTCTGCTGATCACCCGGCTGCACCGGACTGGTCGGATTATGACAATCTGATCAATGAGATTCGTCAGGACACCGATCTGACGGACCGTGTCGCGAAGATGCATCAGGCAGAGGATATGCTGATGGCGACCGGCGCAATTCTTCCGATTTACTACTACAATGATCTCTATATGGAGAACACGGCGTGGAGCGGAGATTTTGCAACGGTGTTCGGCACCAAGTATTTCATGTATGCGAAGAAGGACGGCAAGAATGCCGATGTCTTCAGCATCAACCTTGCTTCCGAGCCGGATCACCTTGACCCTCAGCTGAACAGCACGGTCGATGGTGCAGCACTTGCGGCAAACTCCTTTGTCGGTCTCTACACCTATGACAAGGACGGCAAGATCGTCCCGGCGCTGGCTGACGGCGATCCGGAGGTTTCTGACGACGGACTGACCTACACCATCAAGATGAAGACCGGTCTCAAGTGGTCCGATGGTACTGATCTGAACGCCAATGACATTGTCAATTCCTGGAAGCTGGCTGCCGATCCGAACACGGCTTCGGATTATTCCTATCTGTTCGCTGTTTTTGACGGCTACAGTGCAGATGGCTCCACAGAAATCAACGCACAGGCTACGGACGACAACACGGTTACGTTCAAGCTCACTGCTCCCTGCCCTTACATGATGAGCCTGCTTGCATTCCCGGTATTCATGCCGGTTCCGCAGGCTGCGTTCGATTCAGTCAAGGCTGGCACGCCTGGCTCCTGGGCTACCGAGGCTGGCTTCGTCACCGACGGCGCTTACACGCTGAAGGAGTGGAAGCACAACGAGTCTATGGTCTATGTCAAGAACCCGAACTTCTATGATGCAGCGAATGTATCTGTCGACGAGCTTCACTTCATGCTCTCCGCTGATGACACCGCGATTCTTGCTGCATTCCAGTCCGGCGACATTGACTATGCGGATTCCGTTCCGACCGATGAGGTTGCAAACCTCAAGGATACGCCTGAGTTCCATGTCATCCCGAACCTTGGTACTTACTATGTCGCATTTAATGTGAATGATCCGATGTTTGACGGCAAGACCCCGAAGCAGGCAGCAGAGATGAGACGTGCGATGGGTCTCCTGATCGACCGTCAGTATATTGTCGATACGGTCGGTCAGACGGATCAGGAAGTCGCTACTTCCTTCATCCCGACCGGTATGAGCGACGGCAACGGCGGCACGTTCAAGGCCAACACCGATGCCTATACCTATCCTGTCGATACCGGGTACTACAAGGATTACTCCGTGGATCCGGATGGCAACCTTGCTGAGGCCAAGAAACTTCTCGAGGATGCTGGTTATACTTTCGATGACAGCGGCATGCTTTCCGCTGACACGCCGATCTCCTTCACTTATCTGACGAACGACGGCAGCGGCCATCAGGCTGTCGCACAGCTCATTCAGCAGGACCTCGGTAAGATCGGTATCCAGGTTGAGATTCAGTCTGAGGACTGGCAGACCTTCCTGAATGATCGTAAGTCCGGCAACTTCGGCGTGGCTCGTGAGGGCTGGCTCGCTGACTACGACGATCCGATCAACATGCTGGAGATGTTTGCTTCTGATTCCGGCAATGACGATCCTCAGCTGGGCAAGTAATGGTTTTTCGGCTGATGCAGAGCATCAGCCGAAAAACGCCAGATTGTGCTACGCACAATCTGGCAGGCTATGACAGGCCAAAAGTGTTTGCGCGAAGCGCAAACGAGCAGGCAATAAAAGCAGGGACTGCGCAGAGATGCGTGGTCTCTGTTTTTTATGTATGACACAGGGCGTCGGTTTTTGCTACAATTGATCTTGCATGACAAATGTATTTGGAGGGTCAGGGGATGGTACAGATTTTTCCGGCTAAGGATTTTTCAGAGACGATGGATTCGGTGATCACGCCCTATGTAGTGGCACGGCGTAAGACAGGCTATTACGCGAGGGTGGACGGGCAGCCGATGTATTACGAGCATATCTCGCTGACAGAGGAAGATGTCCGGAGCACAGGCCATCGGGGGACGATTGTCCTGGTGCATGGATTTTCAGAGGGAGTCCGGAAGTTCTACGAGACGGTGTGGTATTTCATGCATCTGGGCTATGATGTCTGGCTGTATCAGCAGCGCGGCCACGGCCTGTCCTATCATGAAACAAAGATCCCCAGCCTGGTTCATATTGGAGATTATCGGAGTCTGATTGCGGATCTGCACGCGTTCGTGGAACATGTCGTTCGACCTGCATCCAATGGAGCAGGAAATGCTGTTCAGCCCGTATCCAATGGAGAAGAGAATGCCGTTCGGACTGCGTCCAAAGGAGCAGGGAATGTGGCTCAGCCCACATCTAATGCAGCAGAAGAAGCGAAGGGTTCAGAATGGGCGCGGAAGCTGATTCTGTTTGCGCACTCCATGGGCGGCGCTGTCGGCGCGGATTTGATCGAGCATTATCCGGATGATTTTGACAAGGCGATTCTCACTTCGCCGATGCTGCAGCTCGACAGCGGCAGTACGCCGGTGTGGCAGGCAGAGCTTGCGGCGCGGCTGCTGATTCTGTTCGGAAAGGGCGGGACTTTTATGCCCGGAGCGCACGGATGGGAGACAAAGCCGGATTTTGAAAACAGCTGCACAAACTGCCGCGAGCGGTATGACTACTGGTTCCGCGAGCAGTGCGCGCATCAGGAGAATCAGATGAGCGGTGCCTCGGTGAAGACGTCACTCGAATTCCTGAAGCTCACGCGTGACATCGCCAAGCCGGACAACTGTGCGGCAGTAATAATACCGGTGCTGCTGTTTCAGGCGGAGAAGGATGGCACGGTTCTGCCCGGCGGACAGAATCATTTCATCGAGAGTATCGGAGAGCATGGCCGCCTGTGCGTGATGCGCGGCGCGAAGCATGAAATCTATCGGAACACGGACGATATTCTTGCTGTCTACTGGAAGGAAATAGAGCAGTTTCTCGACGCCTGACTGGAAATTTACTGCCTTTCGCCGGTCAGGCTGTGCGCCACTGCGTCTGCTGTATGCAACAGATATTTTTGCTGAGGCCTGATTCACTTAAAAGAGAACCTTCAGAAGAGATGCTTCCATTGAAGCGCTTCATTCAATAGAAGCGCTTCAATGGAAGCAGTGAAACAGAGAAATTGATAAAGAGGCTGAGACCCATGCGAATGGATCTCAGCCTCTTTCTCAATTGGCGGCCTTTTGCTGTCCTGCGCTCAGGTTTTTCTGCGCGGTGGAGAGCATGAGCTTGATGCGGTTGAGCTGGTTTACCTCGGACGCGCCGGGATCGTAGTCGATGGCGGTGATGTTGGCGTCCGGATAGACGCGGCGGATGGCCTTGATCACACCTTTGCCGACCACGTGGTTCGGCAGGCAGCCGAAGGGCTGGATGCAGACGATGTTTTTCGTGCCGCTCTTGATCAGCTCGACCATCTCGCCGGTCAGGAACCAGCCCTCGCCGGACTGATTGCCGATGGAGACGATGGATTCCGCGTCCTCGACCGTCTCATAGATGCTCGTGAACGGCGTGAAGTGCGCCGATTTTGCGAGAGTCCGGTTGACCGGCCCAAGGAAGGCCTGGATGGCGCCTATGCCGACCCGGCAGAGCATCGCCGCCTTCTTCGAGGTACCGAGTTCCTTTGCCTTGTAAATCTGGTTGTAGAAGCAGTAGAGCATGAAGCCCATGAGAGAGGGCACCTCTGCCTCCGCACCTTCCTGCTCGAGCACATCGACCAGATGATTGTTGGCGAGAGGAGAGTACTTGACCAGGATCTCGCCGACAATGCCGACTCTGGGCTTCTGCACGTCACGGAGCGGCAGTCTGTCAAAATCTGCGATGATTTCCTTACACATGGACTGCACCGCATGGAGAGACGGCCCCTTCACGGTGGTCAGGAAAGCAACGACCTTTTCCTTCCATTTCTCATGCAGCGCGTTCGCGGAGCCGGGAACAGCCTCGTAGGGGCGGACGCGGTACAGGCATTTCATGAACACGTCGCCGAAGACGCAGGCGAAGGCAAGACGGGTCAGCGTCTTGAGATTGACCTTGAAGCCCGGGTTGTCCTCGAGTCCGGACAGGTTCGCGCTGATGACCGGAACCTGATCCATGCCGGCCTTGTTCAGAGCGCGGCGGATGAACCCGATGTAGTTGGAGGCACGGCACACGCCGCCGGTCTGCGACATGATGATGGCCGTGCGGTTCGGATCATACTTTCCGGATTCCAGGGCCTCCATGAACTGCCCGACGACGCACAGGGAAGGGTAGCAGGCATCGTTGTTGACATACTTGAGGCCATAGTCAACGGCACTCTTCGTCGCGTTGCTGAGCACGACAAAATTGTAGCCGACGGAGCGCATGGCGGGCTCGATGAGCTCGAAGTGAATGGGCGACATCTGCGGGCAGAGGATGGTGTACTGCTCCTCGCGCATCTTCTCCGTGAAGGGCACCTTCCGGATGCGGGTGGAGTGCACGCCGCGGCCTGCCGGGCTTTGGCCCGTCACCTCGTTTTCATAGAGACCGTGACTCTCCCGGCTTTCTGCGGCATAAGATACAGTATTCTGTTCACGGTTACCGCCCGCTGCAGCTGTCTCAGCGGCAGAAGACGCGGTGTCCGTGCTCTCTGGCGCGGACGAAGCAGATACAGAGGTATAATCCCCTGCCGCTGCCGCGGCAGAAGTCTCCTCCGGCGCGGCGCCGCAGGCCTCTGCTCTGGCCTCACGCAGGAGCTGCGCATCGGAGGCGCCGCTCCGTTTTCTCGCGCGGATACGGAGCGCGGCGATGAGCGAGCGCACACGGATGCGCGCGGAGCCGAGGCTGTTGACCTCATCGATCTTCAGGCAGGTATAGATTTTGTCGGAGCCGGTCAGGATGTCACTCACCTGATCTGTGGTGACGGCGTCGAGGCCGCAGCCGAAGGAATTGAGCTGGATCATGTCGAGATCGTCCCGCGTCCGCACGAAGGAAGCCGCGCGGTAGAGGCGGGAATGATACATCCACTGATCGAGTGCGACAATTGGGCGCTCCGGGTCGCCGAGCTCGGAGATGGAATCCTCGGAGAGCACGGCGATGCCGTAGGAGTTGATCATCTCCGGAATGCCGTGATTGATCTCAGGGTCGACATGGTACGGGCGGCCGGCAAGGACGATGCCGTGCACATGATGCTCTGTCATGTACTGGAGCGTCTCTCGGCCCTTCATCTGGATATCCTCGCGGCACTGGGCAAGTTCCTCCCAGCCGGCGCGGACGGCGTCGCGCACTTCCTGCTCCGGAATGGGATTCGCGATATAGTCCGGCTCCGGCATCACGACACCGGTAGCCTTTTCCTGAATCTCAGCGCGCTCCGGATCCTGTCCGCCCTTCGAGAATTCATTGACGAGCGCATCCGTGACGGTGCGCAGGGAGGTGAAGGCGAGGAACGGATTGCGATAGGTGACCTGACCGCTCGAGATTTCATCCACATTGTTGCGGATGTTCTCAGAATAGGAGGTGACAATCGGGCAGTTGTAGTGGTTGTCGGCCTCTCTTGTCTCGGTGCGCTCATAGAACAGCGCAGGGTAGAAGATGAAGTCCACCTTCTGATGAATCAGCCACGCGATATGCCCATGCACGAGTTTTGCCGGATAGCAGGCGGACTCGGAGGGAATGGATTCGATGCCGAGCTCGTAGATCTGGTGTGTCGAAGCCGGGGAAAGGACCACGCGGTAGCCGAGTTTCCGGAAGAAGACGGCCCAGAAGGGGTAATCCTCATACATATTGAGCACGCGGGGAATGCCGACCGTGCCGCGGGGCGCCTTGTCAGCGGGCAGCGGCTCGTAGTCGAAGATCCGCTTCAGCTTGTATTCGTAGAGGTTCGGAATGCCGTTCGCGTTCTTCTGCCTGCCGAGTCCGCGCTCACAGCGGTTGCCGGAGATGAACTGGCGTCCGCCGGTGAAACGGTTGATGGTGAGGCGGCAGTTGTTGCTGCAGCCCTTGCAGTGCGCCATGCTCGTCTCAAACTGGAGATTTTCGATCTGCTCGAAGCTGAGCATGGAGGAGTGGAAGTAACGCCGGTCCGCAACCGCCTCCTCGTAGGCGCGCTCCGCCGGGTCGGATGACAGCGGGGCAGCCGCAGACGCGTTCGCTCCTCCGGTGATGATGTTATTCTGGTTTTCCGCTGCGGTGTCGAGATTGGTCTTCGCAAAATTCTCGGCTGCCAGCACGGAGGCTTCCGCGGGAACGGCGGCGGCCTTCGCCTCATTCACCGCGTTGTGATAGCGCTCGCGGGCGATCAGCGCCGCGCCGAACGCGCCCATGATGCCGGCGATATCCGGGCGGATCACGCTGCCGCCGGAGATTTTCTCGAATGCGCGGAGCACCGCGTCATTATAGAAGGTACCGCCCTGGACCACGATGTTCTTGCCGAGCGCGCTGGCGGAGGATACCTTGATGACCTTGAACAGGGCATTCTTGATGACAGAGTAGGCAAGGCCGGCAGAAATGTCGGGCACCTCCGCGCCCTCCTTCTGGGCCTGCTTGACCTTGGAGTTCATGAAGACCGTGCAGCGCGTGCCGAGGTCGATCGGATGCTCCGCGAACAGGGCCGCTCTGGCAAAATCCTGGACGAAGTAGTCGAGAGACTTGGCAAAGGTCTCGATGAAGGACCCGCAGCCGGAGGAGCAGGCCTCGTTCAGCGTGACGGAATCGACGGCATGATTCTTGATGCGGATGCACTTCATGTCCTGTCCGCCGATATCGAGAATGCAGTCCACATCAGGGTCGAAGAACTGCGCGGCATAGTAATGCGAGATGGTCTCGACCTCGCCGTAATCGAGCAGGAAGGCAGCCTTGAGCAGCGCCTCGCCATAGCCCGTTGAGCACCCGGCGACGATTTTGGCGTCCTTCGGCATCTTTTCGTCGATTTCGCGGATGGAGCGGATGGCCGTCTTGAGCGGGGAGCCGTTGTTGCTGGAGTAGAAGGAGTAGAGCAGACTGCCGTCCTCACCGATGAGGGCGAGCTTCGTGGTCGTGGAGCCGGCGTCGATGCCGAGGTACACGTTGCCGCGGTATGATGCGAGATCGCCCTTCTTCACCCTTGCCCTAGCATGGCGCTCCTGGAATTCGTTATATTCCTGCTGACTTGCAAAGAGCGGGTCCATGCGGGCTACCTCGAACTGCATGTGGATATCGCCGGAGAGCTTGTCACGCAGTGCGCCGAGTGTGATGAAGTTGTCCTCGTGCGCGGTCATGGCAGAGCCCATGGCGGCGAAGAGGTGGGAGTTGTCCACGTCGATGGTGTGCTCCTCGTCCAGCTTCAGCGTGCGGATAAACGCCGCCTTGAGCTCGGAGAGGAAGTGCAGCGGGCCGCCGAGGAAGGCGACATGGCCGCGGATCGGCTTGCCGCAGGCGAGACCGGAGATGGTCTGATTGACCACGGCCTGGAAGATCGAGGCGGCCAGGTCCTCCTTCGTAGCCCCCTCATTGATCAGAGGCTGAATGTCTGATTTTGCGAAGACACCGCAGCGCGCCGCGATGGTATAGAGGGACTGGTAGTGCCTGGCATATTCGTTGAGACCGGCGGCGTCCGTCTGGAGCAGGGAAGCCATCTGGTCGATGAAGGATCCGGTTCCGCCGGCGCAGATGCCGTTCATGCGCTGCTCGACGGTGCCGTTTTCGAAATAGATAATCTTGGCGTCCTCACCGCCAAGCTCGATCGCGACATCGGTCTTCGGCGCAATCTCCTGCAGTGCGGTGGAGACAGCGATCACTTCCTGCGTGAAGGGCACGCCGATGCAGTTTGCGAGCGCAAGTCCGCCCGAGCCGGTGATGACCGGGTGCACCGTGACATCGCCGCACGCGTCGAAGGCCTCCGCAATGAGGTCGCGCAGGGTCGCCTGGATATCCGCGTGGTGACGCTTGTAATCGGAGAAGAGAAGGTGATGGTCCGGGTCCAGAAGAGCGACCTTGACCGTGGTGGAGCCAATATCGATTCCTAATGTATCGTCTCGATTGATCATGAAAACCTCAGTTTCTGAAAATCTCTACAATGGTGCGATCATTGATATGGTGTGACGATTTCGCTGGCAGGTGTGGGAATACAATATGTTGTACTTATTCCTGCAAAATATAACAAAATAGTCTTGCACAGGATTCATACGGGATTATAAAATCGGGGCATGTAAAAAGCAACGAACGGTCCTGCCACAAAAGATTAATTTTGTCTAAATTATAGTAGAAACTCGTCATTGTGCGGTATGATGGGTAAATGGTTTGAAGGCAGGAGTCATGACTGGTCAATCAGGACTGGCGAAATCAGGACTGGCGAAAACAGGACTGGCGAAATCAGGACTGGCGAAATCAGGACTGGCAGAATCGGGACTGACAGAAACAGGGCTGGCAAAATCATGGCCGGCGAAAATCTGATCTGCGAAGGGAGTTTTCTATGTCATTTGATGAATTTGACCGGAAGATGGAGAGAAAGCTGGGGAGATATGCGATCCGCAATCTTTCGCTTGCGCTCATCATCAGCTATTTCTTCGGTTATCTGATGTACTTCATCAATGCGGATTTTCTGAATTATCTCACGCTGAATCCGTATGCGATCGTGCACGGGCAGATATGGAGGCTGATCACCTGGGTGATCGTGCCGCCGTCCACGGACAATCTGTTCTTCTTTCTGATTATGCTGCTGTTTTACTACAGCATCGGGACGGCGCTCGAGCGGACCTGGGGAACCTGGCGGTATAATGTCTATATCTTCAGCGGTCTGCTGTTCACAATCTTCGGCGCGTTCATCATGATGGGCGTCGCCTACTTCGTGGATCCGGGGACCATTGCGGCGTATGGGGCAGGCACGTATTTTGCCAATTACAGCCGGTATTTCAGCACCTATTATGTGAACATGTCGATCTTCCTGGCGTATGCGGTGACGTTTCCGGACATGCAGGTGCTGCTGATGTTCATCATCCCGATCCGGGTGAAGTGGCTCGGCGTCATCTACGCCGCGTTTCTCGTGTACGATGTGATATTCAGCAATTTTGCGGTGCGCATCGCGATCATCGCATCCCTGCTGAACTTCATTGTGCTCTGGATCCGGAGCGGGAGCCTCAGGCGGCTTGACCCGCGCCAGATGAAGCGGCAGAGCGATTATAGACGCGGCGTCCGCACCGGCAGCTGGCAGCGCGGGGAGGACGGCTGGATGCATGCCTCCGGCAATGGAAAAGCGGGCGGGGACGGGCGCTGGAAGGACACAGATGATGTGCACCGGACAGGATGGAAAAAGCAGAGCAGCGGAGCGGGCGAAACCGGCGCCAGCGCGCAGAACGGCTCCGGTGCGGAAGAACGCGGCAGGGTGATCCACCACGACTTCCGGCAGCCGCTCCACCGCTGCGCCGTCTGCGGCAGGACAGAACTTGACGATCCGAATCTCGAGTTCCGCTACTGCAGCAAGTGTCAGGGAAATTATGAGTACTGCATGGATCATATTTTTACGCACATTCACGTGCGCACCGGCGATCCCACTTGTTTTGACAAGGATGGGCACGTGCGCATGATACCAAAATCGGAGACGAAGCCACAGGGAGAATGACATGGAAGAGAATCGGAGTCCGGAGGAGCAGTTTCTCCTCGATATGAAGGAGCTTCTGGAGCAGGCGAAGAGGCAGGGCGGAAAGGTCACGGAGGAAGAGGTCCGCGATGCATTTGAGACGCCGCTCAATGAGCAGCAGTATGAGGTGGTGCGAAATTACCTCGATGACAATCACGTCGGCATCGGCAGGGCAGTGGACATCGAGCGTCTTCTGACGCCGGAGGAGGAAAAGTATCTCCGGGAGTACGGGCGGGAGCTGGCTTCTCTGGAGCAGCCGGACCCGGATGTGCTCGACGCGGTCAAGCTGAACGCAATGGCGGGAGAGACAGAGGCACAGAATGAGCTCGCCACCTATATGCTGCCGAAGGTCGTGGACATCGCAAAGCTGTATGCGGGGCAGGGGGTGTATATTCAGGATCTCATCGGGACCGGGAACATGGCGCTGATGGCCGGCGTGAAGCTCCTTGCACCGCTCAGCGGGCCGGAGGAAGTGGAGGGCGATCTCGCGCAGCGCGTCATGAACGCCATGGAGGAGCTGATCAACGAGGAGGAGAGGGCGAGTTCACCGAGGATGAGGTCATGGACGCCATCCGCTTCTGCGATAATAAGATTCCGGACATCGACTACCGCCAGCCATAATTTTGCCGCAGAGAACGCGGCCATTTTCCGATTCGGGAGAAAGCCCCTTCGAGCACTTCTCCCGCGGACGGTGTGTCCGGCAAAGTACGCGGCACGGGGTGTAATATGAGTCTGAATGTCAACACTGGTTCCAATGAAGATTTCAAATATGAGATGAATGATCTCACGGTCCTGTATTACGGTGCAAAATATACGTTTCAGGACATTCTTGACGACCCTAACGGCAGCTTTAAGGTCAAGAAGATTATCCGCGGCTACCTTAGGAAGGATCTTGATCCGGATACGACGCTGGAGAGTCTTTTCTATTATATGCAGCCCGGGGATGAGGCTTACATGGTGTTTGAGCAGCTGAAGACCAAAATCCGTCTGTCGGTCCCTGCCACCCGGAAAAAGCTGTTTGGCGGGACGGAGCGGATTTATAAGGAGGAGATCTGGAAGCTGGCGGATCTCGCGGCGCTGACGCCGGAGGAGAAAAAGCGGCGGGGTATTCTCATCCAGGAGATACAGATCTCCAAGCTGGGGCTGATGACCTTCACGGTGTGAGGAAACGACGGAGCATGCCAGGCACCGAAATACCATATACGCTGGCCGGATGCCGCGTGACGGCACACGTTGGCCGGGAGCCGCACGGCCGCGGCCGGGTAATAGCCGGAAATCAGGCGCCGCAAGATCATGTACGTTGGCCGGATGCCGCGTGATCGCCGCCGGGCAATGGCCGGAAATATAGAGGGCTGAGATGACTGCAGGAGATTGTAGCCGGGAGAAAAAACGCATCCATAGATACAACAGGCGCCAAAGTGTGCGCAAAGTTCTGTTCCTTGCGGCCGTGCTTATGGCTGCCGCTGCCTTCTGCTGCACGGCCATCCGGGCATTTACCACGAATCTCACGGATGATGAGGCCTATACCTATATCAATTATGTCAGGGCATATCAGCCGCTGAATTTATCCTGGCTGATCCACCTGTACAGCACCTGCAAGGCGAACAATCACTGGCTGAACACCTTTCTGATATGGTGTACCTCTCAGGTGCTCGGACCCTACAGCGAGGCCGCCATCCGTCTTCCGAACGTCGTATTGTTTGCCGGGTACCTTGCTGCTGTGCTCGCCGCGCTGAGACGCGGGCGGATTTCTTTTCTGTGCAGCGCCTTTCTGATCTCCAACTATTATTTGAATGAGTTCTTCGGACTTGGTCGGGGATATGGAATGGCGGCGGCGTTCGTACTGTTTACGCTGCTCGCGTATGGCAGCTGGAGAAGGACAGGCTGCAAGGATGGCAGATATGTGCTGCTCATCCTGCTCTGTCTCACGCTCGGTGCCGCTTCCAATACGGTGGTGCTGCTCCTGTATCCGTCGGTCGGTCTTCTGATGCTGTATCACATGATCCGGGGAAAACGGCTCGGCAGTTTCCTCCGTGTTCATTTCATCGCGGCAGTCCTTTTTGTGCTGTGCACCTGTCTGCTGGTGCGCTATCATCTGGAGGTGAGCGTCAGGGACACCGCCCTCTATGTCGGAACACAGGACTACGTTCACTCCACCGTCATGGAATTCCTTCATATGCTGGTGACCGGCAGAACCGCTTCCCTGGCGCTTGCGGTATTGATTCTGGCCGCCACGGCAGCGGCGGGTGTGATTCTGGTCCAGGGAGCTGTGCGGCGGCAAAGTCCGAATGCGGTGCAGGGGCATCACTTGAACGCGGCGCAGGTGCGTCACTTGAACGCAGTGCCGGCGCGTCGTTTGAACGCGGTGCCGGTGCGTCACTTTCGAACGGACATGGATGATGCAGGCGCCAAAGTGCCGAACCGGGAGGAAGCTCATGCGGGCGTTATTTCCAAAGGTGCCATAGATTATTTCTGGATGCTCGCGCTCTTTGCACTTGTGAGCATGGCGATCGGCGCGGTCTTCCACCGGGGATACCTGACCGGCCGGACGACGCTTCCATTCTGGCCGCTCGTGGTTCTGGGCGGCTACGGACTGGCGCAGGCAGCTGCCGCGGAGCTTGCCGCGCGGCGTACTTCTGCCCGCCGCGTTCTGCAGATTGTCTCTGTCCTCTGCGCAGCGCTGGTCTTTATCCTGTTCCTTAAAAAGGTGCGGCTTAACTCCACACGCGACTGGCCATGGGATTACGGCACCCGCGAGCGGGTGGCGGAGAGTGTGCAGAAGACCGGAGACTACCCGGAGGACGCCATTCAGGATTATACCGACATCTTTTATATGGCAAAATACGGGCTGGATATCACGCCGTATCTGGGCCCGTAGACGATACAGGACAGATCGAAGGATATAAAAATCTTGTTGTTTCTGCCGGTTTCCTTTGCTATAGTTTAGATGTCGGGCGTTCTGCCCGTCTGGCAGCGCTTCTGCTGCAGTCCGCGGGATTCTCCGCAAATAGTTCATCATTGGTTCGTCAATCGCGGGAGCACAGGAAATACAGAAGAGAGGCAGCGAAAATGATGCGATCCGGCGGCATGACCATGCCTGTCTTTCGCTGACAAGGGATAAACCGGCCGGAGGAAATTTGGGGGTGGAGGAAAAAAAGAGGGGGAATATTGGTCTTGACCAGAAACAAGGCGGAGGGTATCATAATATAGAACACATGTTCGATTTCCCGGAACATGTATCCGGAGCAGAACAGCCCGGAGGAAGACAGGAGACAGACAATTATGGGTAGTGCGATGGATCAGGATGAGAAGAAGAAGGCGCTCGACGCCGCTGTGATGCAGATTGAGAAAGCGTATGGCAAGGGTGCGATCATGCGGCTCGGGGACCCGGCCAACAGGATGAATGTGGAGACGATTCCTACCGGTTCTCTTTCCCTTGATATAGCGCTGGGCCTTGGAGGTATACCGAAAGGAAGAATCGTGGAGGTATACGGGCCGGAATCCTCCGGTAAAACAACCCTGACGCTGCACATGATCGCCGAGGTGCAGAAGCGCGGCGGCATCGCCGGATTCATCGATGCCGAGCATGCTCTGGACCCGGTCTATGCGAAGAATATCGGCGTCGATATCGATAATCTGTATATCTCCCAGCCGGACAGCGGAGAACAGGCCCTTGAGATCACGGAAACCATGGTGCGGTCCGGCGCGGTCGACATTGTTGTTGTTGACTCCGTAGCTGCGCTGGTTCCCAAGGCGGAGATCGACGGAGACATGGGCGACGCGCATGTCGGCCTGCAGGCGAGACTGATGAGCCAGGCACTTCGGAAGCTCACTGCAGTCATCAGCAAGTCTGAGTGCACCGTGGTGTTCATCAACCAGCTGCGTGAGAAGGTCGGCGTGATGTTCGGCAATCCGGAGACGACGACCGGCGGCCGTGCGCTCAAGTTCTATTCCTCTGTCCGACTGGATGTGCGCCGGACGGATTCCATCAAGGTGGGCGGGGAAATTATCGGCAACCGCACCAGGGTCAAGGTGGTCAAGAACAAGATCGCGCCGCCTTTCAAGGAAGCCGAATTTGACATCATGTTTGGCAAAGGCATTTCTTACTCGGGCGATGTGCTGGATTTGGCAGCCAAAATTGATGTGGTGAACAAGAGCGGCGCCTGGTATGCCTACAGGGGCGAAAAGATCGGGCAGGGCCGCGAGAACGCCAAGCTCTATCTGGAGGGGCACCCGGATGTGATGGAGGAAGTGGCGCAGCAGGTGCGGGAGCATTATGGCATTGGGATTGATCAGACCACTGATCAGGCAGAGGCAGGACAAACAGGAAAAGGATCTTCGCAGTCTGCGGAAGCGCAGGGAAATGCCGCGGAACAGGAAGCCTGACGAAGGCCGGTTCAGGACGGATGATTACCGGATGCCAAAGCATCCGATCACATACTCCATTGTATCCGATAATATAGGACGGGAGTTCGGACAGATGTGCAGGCTGGAACGACAGGCAGGGAGACGGGATGGAGATCTATGCGATCCGGAAACTTTCCAAGCATCGCTATGAAGTAGAGAGCGATGAGGACAGCTTTGTTCTCTCTTCGCGCGACCTCGATGAGCTGGGGCTTCATCCGATGGAGATCAATGAGGACGAGGGAGGGAAGCCGCTTCAGATCGCGCCGCAGCTCGCACAGAGAATCCGGGAGGTCCTCCGGCTCGCCGCCGTTCGGAAGTGCGGCGAGCTGCTGAAATTGCAGGACTACACGGAGAAAAGACTGCGGGAGAGACTTCTTCACGCAGGAATCCCGGGAGATGCTGCGGATGCCGCCATTCAGGAGATGAAGGATGCCCACTATCTCGACGACGACCGGTTTGCGCAGACATACATCCGCTATCACCTCAGGGACAGGAGTCAGGAACGGATCAGGCAGGACCTGAGGATACGCGGCGTCGGAGAGGAAACTGCGGAGAGGGCGTTTGCGGCGGTTCTTCGGGATGAAGGAGAGAATGAACTGCGGGAACGGGAGAAAGCACAGATCAGGATGCTCCTCACGAAGCGCAATTTCGACCCTGCGTCTGACTGGAACGAGCAGCAGAAGCAGAAGGCCTATTTGTTCCGAAAAGGCTATCCCATGGAACTCATCCGCGAGGTGATGAAGGAAGCAGCGAATGAGACAGGGATGGATTGAAACCTCGCGTCATGCACGCATCCCGGCTGCGGATGTTTTTTTGCAGGCATCCCGGCTGTGGATGCTTTTTTATTTCACAGAAAATTCCGAAACTCACCGGAAACAACGCAAATCAGAGCATCTGTAGTAAAATGGGAGAAAAGAGGGGGAGGAACCATAACTGACAGATCATGGAGGAAAAATTTCGGAAAATACAGATGCGGACGATCTGGCTCTTTACCGCATTAGTGCTGGGGATGTCATTCTATCTGACTGTTCTTTTAAGCAGGCAGGCTGACTACACGCTGAAGGAGACGGCTGCGCATTTTATTGCGGCGCACAACAATCAGATGGAGATGAATATCAACGCTTATCTGACGAATGTGGAAAAAGCGGCCTCTCTGCTGTTTGGCGATGAGGAGTATTACACATACAATCCTGATGATACATCCCTGGACCCTTTTGAAAAACAGGAGATTGCCGCGTCGATGGCGGATCGCATCAATGATTTCGGCATCCTGGACAATTACACGGACTTCAGCGTTGTCTACAGCAACGGGGATTCGATCGGCTGGATCTCGAAGACGACGCGGGCAATGTATGCCGACACTGTCATGTATGATGATTTCACCCGTATTCTAGGTGACACGGATCAGCAGTGGGTATTCGGGCTGAATGGGAATACGGATCATCTTTACTATCTGAAGCGTTATAACAGCAGAGCAATCATTATGGTCTCGTTCTATTCGCTGGAACTGGACAACTATTTCCAGATTCCGGAGCAGCTGGATGGAATGAAGGTTGCTCTGATTGACGACGAAAACAATATCCTCTATTCCAGTGACGATGACCAGATCGGAAAGGCGCTTTCTGATGACATACGGACCAGGTTGGGAACGAAGACGGATGGCATTGTTCTGACCAGAGATATGCTTGTCACAAGTAACACCTGCGAGAACGGCTGGCGCATCGTCTGCACCATGCCAACAGACAATATGACGAGGCAGACACAGGCTGAAAGCAGGCGCTCTCTGCTGTATGTGCTGGTGATCATTGCGCTGATTCTCTGGTTTGGCCTGCGGCGGGCGAAGGAAATGAATCTTTCTGCGGTCGATATTGTGGAAACGCTGCAGACACGGGCGGAACATGACAGCATGACGGGACTCTACAATAAGACAGAATTTGAGCAGGAAGCCGCCAGACGGCTGGCTGCGCCGTCAGAAAACAGCTTATATACGTTCACGATCATGGACCTCGATTATTTCAAGGAGATCAACGATACCTATGGGCATGCGATGGGAGATACGGTTCTGATCTCTTTTGCGAAACTGCTGCGGGAAATCTTTCAGGAAAAGGAATATATGGTTGGAAGACTGGGAGGCGATGAATTCGGTATCTTTGCACAATTTGATGGGATCGATGCCCGGGAAGCCTCGCACCGGATTGCGGGCAAGCTGGATATGCTGCGAAAGTCGCTCCCGGAAGTGAAATTTCCCAATGAGAACATCCGGATTTCTTTCTCGAGCGGTACGTCTTACCCAGCGCCGGGGAAAACAGATTTTGAACAGATGCACAAGTTGGCAGATGATCTTCTTTATCGGAGCAAGAGAAGTGGAAAAGACCGCGATTCCAGTGAGGCAGGCCGTGAAGAAGACTGAGAAGATTGATATTCTGATTTTTGCGTTTATTTTGATGATCAGCACTTTCATGCTGTATTTCTCAGGCCCTCATCGCAATGACATCACAGCCGTGGATACGAACCACCGCAGTGAAACCATCCGCTTTGGCTGGTGGGGGAATGATGAGCGCCACATCTATACGCTGAAAGGGGTCGACCTGTTCGAGAAGGAAAACCCAGGTGTTTCTGTGGAATGTCAGTATAGTGTGTGGTCCGGCTATGAGCATCGGTACCGAATCTATATGCGATCCGGGACGGAGCCGGACGTGATGCTGATCAATTACAACTGGCTGAAGGAATATTCCGCCGATGGTACCGGATATTATGATCTCCTGGCGCTCGGCGATATCGTTGATACTTCCGGATTTTCGAAAGAAGATCTCACCAGCGGAACGGTCAACGGGCATCTCAATGCGCTGTCAACAGCCTATAACGCGGCAGTTTTCTTTTATAACAAGAATATCCTGGATCGCTATGGCCTTTCGGTTCCTGAAACATGGGATGATCTGGCGGAAGCCGCGGATGTTCTGCAAAAAGACAGTATTGTTCCACTTTATCTGAATGAGAAGACCCTGCTGTTTCTGATCAATGCGTACTATGAGCAGACGGAACACAAGACTGTTTTTGACGACGACGGGAATTACACAGGCGGAAGAGAAGCTGCGCGGAAATTTCTGTCTTTTTATAGGGAACTCTCGGACCGTCATATCATCAGGCCGATCGGAGAAAGCAATGCGGATGATTTCACCAACGGGAAGGCTGCCGGTGCAGTATTCTGGGCAAGCGATGCGGACCGTTATGGCGACAGCATGGAGAAACAGGGATATGACATGGTGGAAGGACAGCCTATCTCGATCTCCGCATCAGACTACACTGGATGGTACGTGAAGCCTGCAACGATGTATGCAATCCGAAACGATACGGAACATCCGGAAGAGGCGGGGAAACTTTTGAATTTTCTGATAAATGACCCGGATATGGCACGCCTGCAGGGACTGGAAAAAGGTGTTCCGGTGTCGCGAAAGGCCCGTTCAGCCCTGCCAGACAGAGAGCTGCGGGATGGATTTTCGGCCGAGGCAGGAAATGCCATTCTGCAAAATCGGGATAAATATCAAACGATGAATCCGTCTTTGGAAAATGAGACGGTGCTCAGTGCCTTCCGCGAGGAAGCGGTAAGGTATTTCTATGGGAAGGACGACCTGGGAACGGCGGCAGCGAAGCTTGCGAGTCAGTGGAGCAATCTGGAGCAGTAAAGCTGCGGTTCCCGTGTTTTCGGATATTAATGACTTGTGGTCAGAACTTTGCGGTTGCACTTTAAAAGCTACATCTATATAATAGTTTTGTTGTGATTTTGCACAATGAAAACTAAATAAGGAGGTGCTCCTGCATGACTCTGGCAATTATCATTGCGGTGATAATTACCCTTGTGATCGCAGTTCCGGTGACCTTCGCGGTGTCCAGAAATTACGTCAGAAAGCAGAATGACGCAACGGTTGGAAGCGCGGAGGAGAAGGCAAGGGCGATCATCGACGAGGCACTGACGACTGCAGAGACGAAGAAGCGCGAGGCACTTCTTGAGGCCCAGGAAGAGAATATCAAGACCAGAAATGATCTTGAAAAGGAAATCCGGGACCGCAGAAGTGAGGTTCAGCGCAACGAACGTCGTATCCAGCAGAAGGAAGAGGCCATCGATCGCAAGTCGGAAGCTCTGGAACGGAAGGAACAGAGCCTTCAGGCAAGGGATGAATCGCTGCAGAAAAAGAGCGACGAGATTACCAGACTCAATGAGCAGAAAGTACAGGAACTGGAAAAGATTTCCGGTCTGACCTCCGAACAGGCAAAGGAATACCTGCTAAAAACTGTTGAAGAAGATGTAAGACATGATTCCGCTGTCATGATCAAGGAAATGGAAGCGGAAGCAAAAGAAGAGGCCGACAAGAAGGCCAAGGAGCTGATCGTCGGCGCGATTCAGAGATGCGCTGCCGATAATGTCTCCGAGGCAACGATCTCCGTTGTGCAGCTTCCGAACGACGAAATGAAGGGAAGGATCATCGGGCGTGAGGGCCGCAATATCCGCACGCTGGAGACGATGACCGGTGTGGATCTCATCATAGATGACACGCCGGAAGCTGTCGTCATCTCCGGATTTGATCCGATCCGCCGTGAAGTCGCCCGCATTGCACTCGAAAAGCTCATCGTGGATGGCCGCATTCATCCGGCCAGAATCGAGGAGATGGTCGAGAAGGCAAGAAAAGAAGTGGATGCCAGAATTAAAGAGGAGGGGGAAGCCGCCACACTGGAAATAGGCGTGCACGGTATTCACCCGGAGCTGGTCAAGCTTCTTGGTAAACTGCATTATCGTACCAGCTACGGACAGAATGTATTGAAGCATTCCATGGAAGTAGCGCAGCTCTCCGGACTCCTTGCCGGAGAACTGGGTCTGGATGTCCGCATGGCCAAGCGTGCGGGTCTCCTGCATGATATCGGCAAAGCAGTGGATCATGAGATGGAAGGATCCCATGTACAGCTCGGCGCGGATTTGTGCCGCAAGTACAAGGAATCTCCGATCGTGATCAACGCTGTGGAGTCACATCATGGAGATGTGGAGCCCACCAATCTGATTTCCTGCATTGTACAGGCGGCAGATACGATCTCTGCAGCCCGTCCGGGTGCGAGACGTGAGACGCTGGAGACTTATACCACCAGACTGAAACAGCTTGAAGATATCACCAACAGTTTTAAGGGAGTTTCTAATTCCTATGCCATTCAGGCAGGCAGAGAAGTCCGCGTTATGGTAGTTCCTGAACAGATCAGCGATACTGATATGGTTCTGCTCGCCCACGATATTTCCAAACGCATTGAAAATGAGATGGAATATCCTGGACAGATCAAGGTCAACGTAATCCGCGAGTCGCGGGTCACAGACTACGCGAAATGATTTCTTACAAGGCGCGGCCGGCAGTAATGCCGGCCGCGCCTTGACTTTAGAAGCGGAAATCCGCCCGCAATGCGGTTGAGAGCAAATGTACCCGGCGGAAATACTGGCCGTGCCCTGTCAGTGATCTGCTGGCGAATATACTGGCCGTTTCATGATTCCCGGAGCCGACGGCGTATTTATTGCAGGCGGAGAATCCGGGACAAAAAAAGAGAAAAGGGTGAATGGCATGGAAAAGAACAGGAAAGGCAGCGCAGGCAGCCCCGGCGGAGAAATTTCCCGGCTGAAAAGGACGCTGATTCACCGCGGGACTGCGGTGAGTCTGTATGCTGATACCATGTGCCTGCCGGACGGATCGTATGCGGAGTGGGATTTTATCGCGCATCCGGGAGGGGCCTGTGCAGTCGCGGTGAGAGAGGACGGCAGGATTCTGCTAGTGTCCCAGTATCGGGACAGTCTCGGGGATGTGTCTCTGGAGCTGCCGGGCGGTGCGAGATCGTCAGCCGCGGAACCGGACGAGGAGACGGCGGCACGGGAGCTGGAGGAGGAGACCGGATACAGGGCGAAAAGGGTCAGAAAACTCCTGGACTACCGACCGGATCCTTCTCTTACCGATGAGCGGGTAGGCATCTGTTTTGCAGAAGGACTCACAGAGGTTGGGCAGCGGCTCGATCCGGGTGAAAATATCCGTGTTGTTGAACTGACTCTGCCAGAGGCACTCGGGGCCATCCGGTCGGGAAAGATCACAGACGGCGGGGCCATCCGGTCGGGAAAGATCACAGACGGCAAGACGGTATGCGGCATTCTGGCATATGCCGCATATGCTGCATCCCCGATCTCCGGGTCGCAGACGGATGCGGCGTGTGGTATGATTACCATATCGTCACCGAACTGAATGACGGAAGACCGTGATGCTTGTCCTGATGTCATCCGCGGTGCAGGCAACATGGAATTATCGTAGTTTGTTCGCAGCGCAGCTGAAGAGAACTCATGCGGCGGAGACGTCCTGCGCAGAACAACAGGCGCATGGTCCATGGATCTGGATTTTGGGGGAAGAATCTAATGAAAAAAATATTGTTTGCAGCATCGGAGGGTGTTCCGTTCATCAAGACAGGAGGCCTCGCGGACGTTGTCGGTTCTCTTCCGAAGGAGATCGACAGG
>ONQW01000010.1 GCA_900320025.1 uncultured Lachnospiraceae bacterium | reverse complement strand
TTACCGGCGCCCGGAGTTCCCCAGCCCCTCCCACGCTCTTCGGACTTACTGGGAGAGGAACCTTGGATAACATCAGAACTACTCATCTGCGAATGGGCGGCTCACGCCTCCGGCATCTCCCCTGTCTTGAGAGACAGGCCCAGCTCCTTGAGCTTTGCCAGCACTTCCTCGAGAGACTTACGTCCCAGGTTGCGAACCTTCATCATATCCTCGGGTGTCTTGGAGCACAGCTCCTCCACCGTGTTGATCCCCGCCCTCTTCAGGCAGTTGTAGGAGCGCACCGAGAGCTCAAGCTCGTCGATGCTCATCGTCATGGACGACGGCTCCTGCCCCTTCGGTCCCTCTGTGATGACCGGCACATTCTTGGCCGCGTCAGAGAGGTTGATAAAGATGCTCAGATGCTCGGACAGGACCTTGGCGGCGAGGCTGACAGCCTCATCCGGACCCAGCGTTCCATTCGTCGTCACATCAAGTGTCAGCTTGTCAAAATCGGTCTGCTGGCCGACACGGGTGTTCGCGACTGTCACATTGACCCGTTCCACAGGCGTGTAGATCGAATCAACCGGGATGACACCGATCTTGGTGTCCTCGTTCTTGTTCTTGTCCGCGCTGACATAGCCCCTCCCCTTGGTGATGGTCAGCTCGATGAACAGCTTGGTCTTCTTACCGCTGAGCGTCGCGATCACCTGATCAGGGTTCATGATGGTAATGTCCTGGTCGCACTGAATATCCGAAGCGCGGACCACGCCCTCACCCTCATACTCGATGTATGCGGTCTTGGGTTCGTCCGTCTCGCTGGTGTTGCGGATCGCGAGAGACTTGATATTCATGACGATCTCAGTGACATCCTCCTTGACCCCGGGGATTGTGCTGAATTCATGCTGAACACCGTCGATCTTAATCTGGCTGACAGCCGCTCCCGGAAGGGAGGACAGCATGATTCTGCGCAGAGAGTTGCCAAGCGTGATGCCATAGCCTCTCTCGAGCGGTTCCACCACGAATCTGCCGTACTTGTTGTCATCGGAGATTTCTTCCACAGTGATGTTCGGTCTTTCGAAATCAAACACGATACAAATTCCTCCATAATTGGAACTGTACCGACGGGACCGGCCGCCGGAAGAGCGGTTCTGCCGCCTTCCGCAGGGTCACGCACATCGGTACAGAGAAACGGGCTGCTATCGCAGAAATTACTTGGAGTACAACTCGACGATAGCCAGTTCGTCGACAGGAACATCGATCTGATCTCTCTTCGGAAGCGTGCTGACCGTTCCCTTGAAGTTTTCCTTGTCAACATCCACCCACTCAGGGGTCAGTCTGCCGCCGGCCACCTCGGCGATATCCTTGAACCTCTGCATCGACTTGGATTTCTCCTTCACCTCGATGACATCGCCGGCATGTACCTGATAGGAGGGGATGTTGATCACCTTTCCGTTCACGGTAATGTGCTTGTGATCCACAACCTGTCTTGCTTCCCGTCTTGTGCGGGCAAAGCCCATGCGGAACACGACATTGTCGAGACGGCTCTCGAGCATGACCATCAGGTTCTCACCGGTCTGGCCCTTCATCATATCAGCCTTCTCATAGTAGTTGTGGAACGGCTTCTCCAGAACGCCGTAGATGAACTTTGCCTTCTGCTTCTCGCGGAGCTGCAGGCCGTACTCGGAAACCTTGCGGCTTCTGCGGGTCAGCGTTCTCTTGGACTTCTTGTCATAGCCGAGGAAGCCGGGTTCCAGCTCCAGGGATCTGCATCTCTTCAGTACGGGAGTCTTGTTAACTGCCATTTTCAATAATCCTTTCTGTCAGGGCACCGCCCTGAGGGAGTCGTTTACAGCGCCGCGCGCGGCGCCTTCCTCCGACAAAATATTTGTGAACTGTCAGCGTGCGATTATACTCTTCTCTTCTTGGGCGGACGGCATCCGTTGTGCGGAACCGGCGTCACATCGGTGATGGACAGAACCTGCAGTCCGTTTGCGTTCAGGGAACGGATTGCTGCTTCTCTTCCTGAGCCGGGTCCCTTGACGAAGACGTCGACTGCCTTCAGGCCGTGGATCATCGCAGCCTTGGTAGCTGTCTCTGCTGCGAGCTGTGCGGCATAAGGGGTGGACTTTCTGGAGCCCTTGAAGCCAAGTCCGCCGGCGCTCGCCCAGCTGAGCGTATTGCCCTGGGTATCGGTCAGCGTCACAATCGTATTGTTGAAGGAGCTCTGGATATGTGCCTGTCCGCGCTCCACGTTCTTCTTCACGCGCTTCTTGGCAGCGGCCTTTCTGGCTGCTGCTGCTGTCTGCTGTTTTGCCATGAAATTCCTGCTTTCTCTCCCCGCTGCGGGGAGGTGTAATCAACTCGCCATAATTGCTTATGGTTCAACGTCACTTTTTCTTGTTTGCGATCGTCTTCTTCGGTCCCTTGCGGGTTCTCGCATTATTCTTGGTGTGCTGGCCGCGGCACGGAAGTCCCTTTCTGTGGCGGGATCCTCTGTAGCAGCCGATCTCGGTCAGACGCTTGATATCCATCGCGGTCTGGCGGCGGAGATCACCTTCCACCTGGTAATTCTCACCGATTTCGTCTGCGAGCTTTCTGACCTCATCGTCGGTCAGATCGCGGCAGCGGGTGTCCGGGCTGACGCCTGTCTTTGCAAGAATCGCTTCTGCGGACTTGCGGCCGATTCCATAGATATAGGTAAGGCCGATCTCGACGCGCTTATCTCTGGGTAAATCTACACCTGCGATACGAGCCATTGCTTGAATTCCTCCAAAATTCGTGGTGCGCTCCGCTCTCCTCATCCGGAAGCAGAGCCGTGTCCGCCTTCCTGGCGGACGCTACTGATTGATTGAGGCAGGATGAACCATTGTTTTCCTCATCCTGAGCGGACCGGGCGGTCTCATGGAACGCAGCCCTGCGGGGCCTTCCGCGCTCCGCCGCATTTCGGTTCACTTTACGCCCAACCGGAGCATACTCCGGTCTTTCCATTGCGCATAAACGCGGCATGGTATCAAAGAGTAATGCAGCAAATTACTGCAGTATTCTTATGATAAAGAGTCCTGAATGGCTCAGCCCTGTCTCTGTTTATGCTTCGGGTTCTCGCAGATAACCCGTACCACGCCCTTGCGCTTGACGACCTTGCACTTCTCGCACATCGGCTTCACGGATGCTCTAACCTTCATTCTCTCCTTATCCTCCTTCCGGCAATTTTGGACATAATAAAACGTCCGGCTCGCAAAGAGCCGAACGTAATTGTATCATAATGCCTGACAGAATTGCAACACCTATTACTTATCGCGCCAGATAATTCTACCCTTCGTCAGATCATAGGTTGACATCTCAAGCGTCACCTTATCCCCGGGAAGGATACGGATGAAATTCTGGCGGAGCTTTCCGCTGATATGCGCCAGAATCACAGCACCGTTTTCCAGTTTGACCCGGAACAGGGTATTCGGAAGTTTTTCAACGACAACTCCCTCCAGTTCGATCACATCTGCTTTTGACAAATTTCCACCTCCTCAGGGTGTTTGGTTTTTTCGCTTCGTTTTACCGCAGCGGTATCAGTTCTTTTCCAGGATCGCAGTGATGTCCGCGAACACCTCGTGCAGATCCCTCGTTCCGTCGACCGTCCGGAGAACGCCCTGCTTCTCATAGTACTCGATCAGCGGCTGGGTCTGCTCGTGATATACCTTCAGTCTCTTCTGCACCGTCTCCGGCTTGTCGTCGTCGCGGAGCACAAGCTTGCTTCCGCACTTGTCGCAGATTCCTTCTACCTTCGGTGCCGCATAGACGACGTGATAAGTCGCGCCGCAATTGACGCAGGCGCGGCGTCCGCCCATTCTGCGGACAATGTCCTCATCAGGCACGTCGACATTGATGGCAAAATCAACCTTCGCGCCCTGTTTCTCCAGTTCCTTCGTCAGCACCTCGGCCTGCGGAATCGTGCGCGGGAAGCCATCGAGGACATATCCGTTCCCGCAGTCGTCCTTCGCCACGCGGTCCAGAAGAAGACGGACCGTCAGCTCATCCGGTACGAGCTTGCCCTCGTCCATATACTTCTTCGCTTCCTTTCCGAGATCCGTGCCGTTCTTGATGTTATAGCGGAAGATATCTCCCGTTGAAATATGCGGAATGCCGTATTTTACAGCAATCATCTCCGCCTGTGTTCCCTTGCCGGCGCCCGGCGCCCCAAGCATGACAATCTTCATGGTCTCTATCTCTCCTGTCTGTTCCGGCTGTCTCTGGAATACCGGAAATACATACTTATCTAATCTTTCCTGCATCCGCGCTCACGCTTACGTGCGATACGTCAAACAGATCAAGCAGATACAGAACAATTCTTTCCGCGGTTCTGGCAGGATTACCGCACCCGGAAGTCCTGCATATCATCTCACATATCACTCAGGAATCCCTTGTAATTGCGCACAAGCATCATGGACTCGACCTGCTTGATGGTCTCCAGCACAACGCTGACCACGATGATCAGGCTGGTTCCGCCGAACGACACGTTGGCATTGAACACGCCGCGGAAGAAGAACGGCAGGACACCGACGATCGTCAAACCGGCAGCGCCGATGAAGATGATGTAGTTGAGGATCCGGTTCAGATATTCGCTCGTCGGCTTGCCGGGACGGATGCCCGGGATGAAGCCGCCTGATTTCTTCAGATTATCTGCTATCTCAATCGGATTGAAGGTGATGGAGGTATAGAAATACGCGAAGAAAATCAGGAGCAGCACATAAGCCAGCAGACCGATGGAATAGCGCGGCGTCGCAGGCTTGCACCAGTAGCTTGAACTCAGATATTTCAGCACCTCGGACCACCAGCCGGTTCCGTGGTAACCGACCAGAGTGGAGATGATGACCGGGAACTCCATGATCGACGAAGCGAAAATGATCGGCATCACGCCGCCCGTGTTCACCTTCAGCGGAATCTCCGAGGAATTGCCGCCGACCTGGCGTCTGCCCTGAATTTTGCGGGTGTACTGCACCGGAATGTGGCGCTCCGCGTCATTGAGATAGACAACCATCATGGTCATGCCGACGATGATGCCGATGATGATGACAGCGGCTACCACAGCCGTCGCGACTTTCCTGCCGATGACAAACTGCTGGAACAGCGTTGTGATGTCCTGCGGAATGCGCGAGATGATGTTGATGGTCAGGACGATGGAAATACCGTTGCCGACACCCTTGTCCGTGATCCGCTCGCCGAGCCACATCAGAAAAGCCGAGCCGGCTGTCAGCGTGGCGATGACCGTGATGACATTGATCGCGTTGAACGTCTGGAGCAGACCGTTCCGGCCGAAGCCGATCGCCATGGCAGCGGACTCGATCAGGGAAAGCGCGATCGTGAGATAGCGGGTGATCGCAACCAGCAGCTTCCTGCCTTCCTCCCCCTCGCGCTGCATCTCCTCCAGCTTCGGGATCGCTATGGTCAGGAGCTGGATGATGATGGATGAGGTGATGTACGGCGTGATATTCAGTGCCAGAATGGACATGTTCAGGAAGGATCCGCCGGTGAAAGCGTCAAACAGGCTGAACGCATCGCCGGAGGTCTGTGCAGCCAGCCAGCGTGAGAAATACGTCCTGTCAACGCCCGGAACCGGAAGCTGAGAGCCGAAGCGGATGACCGCCAGCATCAGCAGCGTGAAGAAAATCCTCTGCCGGATCTCCTTGATCTGAAACGCCTTTTTTACGGGTTCAAACATAACTACCTCCATACCATTGCGGCAGCCTTGGCGCCGCAGGGTACGCGCAAAATTCTGCGCGGTCTTAACAAGTATACCGCATATGCGTGGTTTCTGCCACGCTTATTCCTGCGATATGCGCAGAAGCAGAAAGAAAAATACATCTGAAGGAACGGAAATACGGGTAATAAAAAGAAACATAGCCCCTATACGCTTTCGCGTGTAGAGGCCGTGTTCCCTGTCCGGACAGAAGGCCGGACGCCTGTTTCCTGATTAGTCGACAACCTCGGCCGTGCCGCCGGCAGCCTCAATCTTCTCCTTTGCACCTGCGGAGAATGCATTTGCCTTGACGGTCAGCTTCTTTCCAAGCTCGCCTCTTCCGAGAATCTTGACACCGTCGCAGGTTTCCTTGATGATGCCGGTCTCGAGCAGCTTCGCGATGTCAACCGTCGCGCCATCCTCAAATCTGTCAAGCTGCTGCAGATTGACGATGACGATCTCCTTGTGATTCGGATTCTTGAAGCCTCTCTTGGGGAGTCTTCTGTACAGAGGCATTTGGCCTCCTTCAAAACCCGGTCTCGTTCTTCCGGAACGTGCCTTCTGACCCTTCGTGCCATAGCCGGCTGTCTTGCCATTGCCTGATCCGGTTCCACGGCCCTTTCTGAAGTTCTTATGGGTGGAACCCTCGGCGGGTCTCAAATTCGATAAATCCATTTTGTCTCCTCTCCCGCTTTGTAAGCGCTGCTTACTCAGCATCCTCGACCTTGACGAACGGTGCGATCAGTCTGATCTGCCCTCTCGTGGACTCGTTGTCAGGAAGGATCACACTGCTGCCGAGCTTGTGAAAGCCCATGGATTTGATGACCGCCTTGTTCTTCGGAACTGCGCCGATGGTGGACTTGACCAGCGTGATCTTCAGTTTCTTTGCATTGTTCTCAGCCATTGCTGTTATCTCCTTTCCGTACTGTTATGCTCTGCCGGGACAGCTCAATCCTTGAAGGATGCAGCATCAATTCCGCGGCTTGCCGCATACTCTTCCGGAACCTTCAGCTGGCTGAGGCCTTCCAGAGTGGCAAGAACAACGTTCTGCTTGTTGTTGGAGCCAAGAGACTTGGTACGGATGTTCTTGATTCCGGCGAGTTCGCAGACGACACGGGCAGGACCGCCCGCGATGATACCAGTTCCTTCCGGGGACTTCTTCAGCAGAACGGAAGAAGAACCATACTTGCCGATGTAATCATGGGAGATGCTGGCGTTCTCATCGAGCGCTACGCTGACAATGTTCTTGGTGGCGTCCTCCTTGCCCTTGCGGATCGCGTCGGGAATTTCGGTGGACTTTCCAAGGCCTACGCCAACATGACCGTTGCTGTCGCCGACCACAACGAGAGCTGTGAATCTCTGCGTACGGCCGCCCTTGACAGTTTTGCTGACACGCTTGATTGTGACGACCTTATCGGTCAGTTCAAGCTGACTTGCATCAAAATTAGCATGCTTCATGAAAACTCGTTCTCCCTTCTCAGAATTCCAGGCCAGCCTTGCGAGCTGCCTCTGCAAGTGCTGCGACCTTACCCTGATAGATGAAGCCGCCTCTGTCGAATACTACCTTGGAAATTCCTGCTTCCTTTGCTCTCTTTGCCACGAGATCGCCGATGTACTCAGCTGCCTCGATGGTATCGGTGTTCTTCAGAGCAGCCTTGACGTCCTTCTCGGTGGTGGAAGCGGAGACAAGCGTTCTGCCTGCGACATCGTCGATCACCTGTGCGTAGATGTGGCTGTCGCTTCTGAAAACGGAAAGACGAGGCATTTCGGCAGTCCCGCTGATGCGGTTGCGCATCCTGTTATGTTTCTTAACGCGGATTTCCTTTCTGGATCCCTTTGTAATCATATCCTTTTATCTCCTTATGCCTTCTTGCCGGTCTTGCCAACCTTGCGGCGAATCACTTCGTCCACGTACTTGATTCCCTTGCCCTTGTAAGGCTCCGGAGCACGCTTCGTTCTGATCTCCGCTGCATACTGTCCGACCTTCTCCTTATCGATACCCTTGACGATGATGTTCTGTCCCTCGACAACAGTCTCGATGCCATCCGGATCGTCCATCTCCACCGGATGAGAGTAACCAAGCGTAAGGACCAGCTTCTTGCCCTGCTTTGCCGCTCTGTAGCCGACGCCGTTGATCTCAAGCTTCTTCTCGTATCCGTTCGTCACACCGAGAACCATGTTGTTGATCAGGGTTCTGGTCAGACCGTGGAGAGACTTCTCCTTCTTGAGGTCATTCGGTCTCTCGACCTTGATCTCCCCGTTCTCCTGGGTGATCTTCATTTCCTTCGGGAGCACTCTCTCGAGCGTTCCCTTGGGTCCCTTTACCGTCACTTTGTTATTTTCTGCTATCTCGACGGTGACACCGGCGGGAATAGCGATCGGCATTCTTCCAATACGTGACATGCCCAAATCCTCCTGATAGATCGTAATGAAATTGCAAAATATATCCTGCGGTCCCTGGGATTACCAGATAAAGCACAGAACCTCGCCGCCAACCTGAAGCTCACGCGCCTTCTTATCGGTGATGACGCCCTGGTTTGTGGAAAGGATCGCCGTTCCGAGTCCGTTCAGAACCTTCGGAAGATTTTCCTTGCCGGCATACACACGCAGGCCGGGCTTGGAAATTCTCTTCAGGCCGGTCAGCACACGGTCATTCTTGTCTGCGCCGTACTTCAGTGTGATGCGGATATCCTTGAACGCGCCATTATCGACGAGCTCCACGTTCTTGACATAGCCTTCATCGAGGAGGATCTTCGCGATTGCCTGCTTCATCTTGGAAGCGGGAATATCAACCGTATCATGCTTTGCAGTATTTGCATTGCGGATTCTCGTGAGCATATCTGCAATCGGATCATTCGTTGTTGTACCCATTTTTATCTGCCTCCTTCCTCAATTACCAGCTGGCCTTCTTCACGCCCGGGATCTGACCCTTGTAAGCCAGCTCGCGGAAGCAAATTCTGCAGATACCATACTTCTTCAAAACAGCATGCGGACGGCCGCAGATTTTGCAGCGCGTATATGCACGAGTCGAAAACTTCGGCTTCATCTGCTGTTTAATCTTCATGGACTTCTTCGCCATTGTTTCTCTCCTTCTCAGTTCTTAGCAAAAGGCATGCCGAACAGTCTGAGTAGTTCGCGTGCTTCTTCATCCGTCTTGGCAGTGGTCGTGAAAATGATATCCATGCCTCTGACCTTGTCTACCTTGTCATACTCAATTTCAGGGAAGATGATCTGTTCCTTGATACCGAGCGCGTAGTTGCCTCTGCCGTCAAAGGAGTTGGGATTGACGCCGCGGAAGTCACGGACACGGGGAAGTGCGAGGTTGACAAGTCTGTCAAGAAACTCGTACATTCTGTCGCCGCGCAGGGTGACCTTGCATCCGATCGGCATTCCCTCTCTGATCTTGAAATTCGCAATGGACTTCTTGGCCTTCGTCAGAACAGGCTTCTGTCCCGTGATGATAGTCATATCGCCGGCTGCGGACTCGAGAAGCTTCTCATTTTCCTTGGCTTCGCCGACAGCCATATTCACAACGATCTTGTCGAGCTTCGGGATCTGCATGACGTTCTTGTAACCGAACTTCTTGACCAACTGATCGCGGATCTCGTCATTGTACTGATCTTTAAGTCTACTCAACGTTATGTCCTCCTTCCCCTGTTAGTCGATCACCTTGCCGGTCTTCTTCGCGACGCGGACCTTCTTGCCGTCCTCGATCTTGAACCCGACGCGGGTCGTCTTGCCATCTGCAACGAGCATAACGTTGGAGACATCCAGCGGAGCTTCCTGCTCAACGAGGCCTCCCTCGGGATGTGCCTGGCTGGGCTTCTGGTGCTTTGTGACCTTGTTGACACCCTCAACCACGATTCTGTGGTTCTTGGGATCGACGGAAGTGACCTTCCCTTCCTTGCCTTTATTTCTTCCGGTGATGACCTTCACGGTATCACCCTTTTTAATCTTGCTGGTAGCCATCTTCTCTCCTCCTTACAGAACTTCCGGAGCCAGGGAAAGAATCTTCATGAACTGCTTTTCACGAAGCTCTCTGGCTACAGGCCCGAAAATACGGGTTCCAGTGGGTGTCAGGTCGTCCTTGATGATGACGGCTGCATTCTCGTCAAAACGAATGTAGGAGCCGTCCTTTCTGTGGGTGCGGTTGACTGTGCGGACCACGACAGCCTTCACGACATCCCCCTTCTTGACAACGCCGCCGGGTGTTGCGTCTTTGACGGAGCAGACCACGACGTCACCGATTCTGGCATATCTTCTTGTAGAGCCGCCGTTGACACGGATGACCAGAAGCTCTCTGGCACCGGTGTTGTCAGCAACCTTTAATCTGGATTCCTGCTGTACCATAGCCTAATTCCTTTCCTGCCTTTCCAAATCAGCGAGCCTTCTCAACGATGGAAACGAGTCTCCATCTCTTGGTCTTGGAAAGCGGTCTTGTCTCCATGACCTTCACGGTGTCGCCGATGCCGGCTTCGTTCTTCTCATCATGTGCCTTCAGGGTGTAGGTGCTCTTGACAATCTTGCCGATGACCGGGTGCTTCACATGATCCTCGATCGCCACCACAATCGTCTTGTCCATCTTATCGCTGACGACCTTGCCGACACGGACTTTTCTCAAATTTCTTTCTTCCATGATCTGTTATCCTCTCTCTCAGTCAGCAGCCTTCTTGCTGGTGATCGCGGTCTGGATGCGGGCGATGTTCTTGCGCACCTCCGTGATTCTTGCCGTATTGTCCAGCTGGTTCGTTGCGTTCTGGAATCTCAGATTGAAAAGCTCCTTCTTGGCGGAGGTCAGCTCCTCGGACAGCTCTTCCACGGACTTCGTTCTCAGTTCTTCGTTGTATTTGCTACTCTTCATTACTGTGCACCGCCTTCCTGCTGCTGTGCCTTGGAAACAATCTTGCACTTTACAGGAAGCTTGTTCGCTGCGAGACGAAGTGCTTCCTTGGCATCTGCTTCGGGGACACCGGCGATTTCGAACATGACTCTGCCGGGCTTAACGACTGCTACCCAGAATTCGACGGCGCCCTTTCCGGAACCCATTCGAACTTCAGCGGGCTTCTTGGTTACAGGCTTGTCAGGGAAGATTTTGATCCAGACCTGACCGCCTCTCTTGGTGAAACGGGTCATGGCGACACGGGCTGCCTCAATCTGATTGGAAGCGATCCAGGCCGGCTCGGTAGCCACAAGGCCCCACTCACCGTAGGTGACTTTCGTGCCGCGGCGGATGGTACCGGACATATTGCCGCGGAACTGCTTACGATGTTTCACTCTCTTCGGCATTAACATTATTTATCGCTCCCTTCTGCTGCAGCGGTCTTAGCTGCCTTGTCAGCGGGCTTTGTCGGAAGAACTTCTCCCTTGTAGATCCAAACCTTGACGCCAACCTTGCCATATGTGGTGTTTGCTTCCGCAAATCCATAGTCGATATCTGCGCGAAGCGTCTGCAGCGGGATGGTTCCCTCGGAGTAGGTCTCCGTGCGGGCGATATCCGCACCGCCGAGACGGCCGCCGCAGGAAGTCTTGATTCCCAGAACGCCTGTCTTCATGGTTCTGTTCATGCAGGACTTCATTGCTCTCCGGAACGATGTACGCTGCTCCAGCTGCTGTGCGATGTTCTCGGCCACCAGCTGTGCATCTCTGTCGGGGCGCTTGATCTCCTTGATGTCAAGAAGGACCTTCTTGCCGGTCAGCTTCTCGAGCTGCTTCTTGGTGACCTCGATCTCCGTGCCGCCCTTGCCGATGATGACGCCCGGCTTTGCAGCGTAGACAGCGACCTTGACTCTGTCAGAGGTGCGCTCGATCTCGATCTTGGAGACGCCTGCGCTCATCAGCTTCTTCTTCAGAAACTCTCTGATTTTATAATCTTCCACCAGAAGGTCAGAGAAATCCTTCTCTGCGTACCACTTGGAATCCCAGTCCTTGATGACGCCGACTCTCAGACCATGCGGATTAACTTTCTGTCCCATTATTGCTCCTTTCACACACCTGTGAATTACTTGTCAGCCTCTTCAGCTTTTTCGGGCTTCTTTGCTTCCTCTGCCTTCTTCTTCTCATCAAGGATGATGGTCAGATGGCACTCTCTCTTCTGGATTCTGTAGGCTCTGCCCTGTGCTCTGGGCTGGATTCTCTTCAGAATCGGGCCGTTATCCGCACGGCACTCGGCAATGTAAAGGTTATCCTTGTTCATGCCCTGATTGTTCTCTGCGTTCGCAACGGCAGACTTCAGCAGCTTGAGGATGACGCCGGAAGCGTATCTGGGATTGTACAGAAGAATTCCCTCAGCGGTTGTGACATCCTTGCCGCGAATCGCGTCCAGAACGAAGCATGCCTTCTGGACCGGAATTCTTGCATAAGAAAGCTTTGCGCAGGGACGATTGTCCTTGTTTGCATTTCTCTCTCTCTTTACCTGGGATCTATGTCCGTTAGCCATAGATTTGTGACTCCTTTCAAAATCAGCTTTTATCCGGTCCCGGGTGTATCCCGGAACCGTGAGACGCGTTACCCACGCGCCTCCGATTATTTTGCTTTGAGCTGCGAAGCAGTTCTGTTTTTCAGGCGCCCCGCGCCCGAAAAACATCTTGGTCTTCCACAGCCTAGGAGCTGCGCAGCAGCTCCGTTTTTCAGGCGCCCCGCGCCTGAAAAACCATTGCCCTGGAGTTGCGAAGCGACTCCGTTTTTGGGCGCAGGGCGCCCAAAAACCATTACCTCTTCGGTGCGCTTGTCGCTTCCTTGTTGTTTCCGTTGTGTCCGCGGAAGGTTCTTGTCGCAACAAACTCGCCGAGCTTGTGGCCTACCATGTCCTCGGTGATGTACACCGGAACATGCTTGCGTCCGTCATGAACCGCAATCGTGTGGCCGACAAAAGACGGGAAAATAGTGGAACGGCGGGACCAGGTCTTGATGACCTGCTTCTGGCCGGATGCATTCTGCGCATCAACCGCTTTCAGCAGGCTTTCGTCTGCGAAGGGTCCTTTTTTAACAGATCTTGCCATGATTCATCCTCCTGAATTATTTAACGGCCTTTGCGTTTCTTCTTCTGACAATCAGCTTGTCAGAAGCTTTTCTCCTGCGGGTCTTGTGGCCCAGAGCAGGCTTGCCCCAGGGAGTGCACGGTCCGGGACGTCCGACAGGAGCCTTTCCTTCACCGCCTCCATGAGGGTGATCATTCGGGTTCATGACAGAACCGCGGACCGTAGGACGGATGCCCATGTGACGAATGCGGCCGGCCTTGCCATAGTTGATCAGGTTGTGGTCAATGTTTCCGACGATGCCGATGGTTGCGCGGCAGCTGATCGGGATCATTCTCATCTCACCGGACGGAAGACGGAGCGTTGCATATCCGTTTTCCTTCGCCATCAGCTGCGCACCGTTTCCGGCGGAGCGGACCAGCTGGCCGCCCTTGCCGGGATAGAGCTCGACATTGTGTACCATAGTACCAACCGGGATCTCGGAGAGCGGAAGGCAGTTGCCGGTTCTGATCTCGGCCTTCGGGCCGTTCATGACCTTCATGCCGTCGGTCAGTCCCTGAGGAGCCAGAATATAGCTCTTCTCGCCGTCTGCATAGCAGATCAGCGCGATGTTCGCGGAGCGGTTCGGATCGTACTCGATTCCAATGACCGTTGCCGGAACATCATCCTTCAGTCTCCTGAAGTCGACCATTCTGTACTTCTGTCTGTTTCCGCCGCCGCGGTGGCGAACGGTGATTTTGCCCTGATTATTGCGTCCGGCGTTCTTCTTCAGCGAGACCACCAGAGATTTCTCCGGAGTTGTCTTCGTGATTTCCGAGAAGTCGGAACCGGTCATATTACGTCTGGAAGGCGTATATGCGGTATACTTCTTGATTCCCATTTTGTTCTCCTTTATCACATGCAAGCCGCCTTGGCGGCCTCGTCAGCGGGAAGCTGACGGATCATGTATAGTGTGTCGCCGAACCGGATCAGCGTATCCTGTCCGGTTCATTCCGGCTTCCCGGATCAAAGTCCGGAGAATACCTCGATGTCCTTGCTGTCTGCCGTCAGAGTGACATAAGCCTTCTTTCTCTTGGCGGTATAGCCGACAGCCATGCCTCTTCTCTTCTTCTTCGCTCTGCAGGAGACGGTGTTGACTCTGGCAACCTTCGTTCCCTCGAACATCTTCTCAACCGCATCAGCGATCTGAGGCTTTGTGGCATCCGGATTGACATAGAAGGCATATCTCTTGTCGCCCATCATGCCCATGCTCTTCTCTGTCACGACAGGTCTCAGGATGATATCGTAATAATTCATCGCTGCCATTATGCGTACACCTCCTCGATCTTGGCCACAGCTGCCTTGGTCACGACCAGGGTCTGTGCATCCATGACATCATATGTGTTGAGCTCGCCGACCTGCTCCGTGCGGACCGCCGGAAGGTTTGCTGCAGACTTGATGACATTGCCCTCCATGCCGTCGAGCACAACAAGGGTCTTGCCGCTTACCTTGAGGTTCTCGAGAACCTTGGCAAAAGCCTTGGTCTTCGGTGCATCGAAGGAAAGCTCGTCCACAACGATCAGCTTGTTCTCCTTGACCGTATTGCTCAGCGCGGACTGAAGCGCCGCTCTCTTCTCCTTCTTGTTCAGCTTGAAGGAATAATCACGCGGAACAGGAGCGAACACAACGCCGCCGTGTGTCCACTGCGGTGCTCTCGTTGAGCCCTGTCTTGCGTGGCCGGTTCCCTTCTGTCTCCAGGGCTTTCTGCCGCCGCCGGAAACCTCGGAACGGGTCTTTGCCTTCTGCGTGCCCTGCCGGTTGTCAGCAAGCTGCTGTACTACCGCAAGATGCACGAGATTCTCGTTGATCTCCGCGCCGAAAATTTTGTCGTTCAGATCGATCTTGCCGACTTCAGCGCCTTCCATATTGTAAACAGATACGTTAGCCATCTGCTCGTCCTCCTTCTATCCTGCCGGCAGGATTAAGCCTCTGCCTTGGTCGTCTCTTTGATCGTGACAAGTCCCTTCTTCGGTCCCGGGATAGCGCCCTTGACCAGAATCAGATTCTTGTCCGCGTCAACTCTGACGATCTCCAGATTGCGGACGGTCACCTGCTCCGTGCCGACATGGCCCGGCATCACCTTGCCCTTGTAAACTCTGCTCGGATCGGAGGAAGAGTTGTTGGAACCCTGATGGCGGTGGAACTTGGAACCATGTCCCATAGGTCCTCTGTGCTGGCCCTTCTGAATGGCTGACAGAAATCCTTTTCCCTTGGAGATGGCCGTTGCGTCGATTTTGTCGCCTTCCGCAAAGATGTCGGCGCGGATCTCCTGGCCTACCTTGTAGTCAGCAGTGTTCTCGAAGCGGAACTCTCTGAGATACTTTCTGCTGCCTTCCACTCCGGCCTTCTTGTAAACGCCCTGCTGTGCCTTCGGAACGCCGTGCTCGTGGACAACTTCCTTCTTGCCGCTCTTGTCCTTGACCGTGATGCGGTCCTTTGCCTCGCCGTATCCGACCTGCACCGCTTCGTATCCGTCGTTGTCTGCGGTCTTGATCTGTGTGACAACGCAGGGGCCTGCCTCAAGCACCGTCACCGGTACCAGCGTGCCGTCTTCCTTGAAGATCTGCGTCATCCCAACCTTTGTTGCAAGTATTGCCTTCTTCATTTCTGCCTCTTTCTGTTCTCCTGTCCGGAGAACGAATTCTACAGCGGACATCGCGCTCCGCGTTGTCTTCCGCTCGCTGGCCCGATCTGATCAGAACAGGATGGAAGATGGCCGCAGGCTTCCGGCTCCAATATCAGGAAGCTGCTTCCGGTCTCCCGGCGTCATCCGGCAGATGGCCCGCTGTAAAGCCGTCCGGCCCGAATGTGCTGAGCACTTTTCCTTCCCGCAGGGAAAGGGATGTCATACTAGTAGAGGTTGTATTTTGGAGCTCTATCAAAATAAGAAGCTTCGAAGCACCAAAGCATCCGCTCCGGCTGATCTGCTTCGAACGGACAGCGCCGGCCGTGTGATCGCCGTCGCCGCAGGGACATATCAGCCCTTGTTCTTCATCTTGATATCAATGTAAACACCGGCCGGCATTTCCAGTCTCTGCAGAGCATCGATGGTCTTCTGGGTCGGATTGATGATATCGATCAGTCTCTTGTGCGTTCTCTGCTCGAACTGCTCACGGGAATCCTTATACTTGTGAACCGCGCGGAGAATCGTGACAACTTCCTTCTTGGTCGGAAGCGGCACCGGTCCGCTGATCTTGGAACCCGTCTTCTTGACTGTCTCGATGATCTTGCCTGCGGACGCATCGACCAGCTCATGGTCATACGCCTTCAGGGTGATTCTCATTACCTGATTTGCCATAAAAAAAGTCCCTCCTTTTCGCACTTTTTAAAGCAAGTACGACAAGCAGTGACTGTACACACTCCCGCGCGTGTCCATCCTCTCCGGATGCGCGCGTCGTTTCTGCTGTTTGTTGCAGACCAAACTCGGTACAGTGACTCTGTCGTCAGATTATTGAGGCGGTACTCGATTTGCCGGGATGCTGACTGTGCCGCATTACTCCCCGAGTACACTCCAGACATTCGCTCCACGGAATAACCCATCTCCTGCGGAAGATGGCAACTTCTCGCTTCTCAGCTATCATGTCACAGCAAGAGTCATTATATCGGCCGCAAGCCCCGCATGCAAGCGGGTTTCCGGAGATTTTCAAAAAATATTGTATTTTTTTCAGTACAATCCTCGCTATAAAAATTGTCCCTGAAGAGTTTCGTCCGTTTGAGACAATTTTTATCCAGACGGGCAAAACTCTTCACGGACAATTTCTTGTCATCCCCTCACAAAAAAGCTAGAATTTTCCTATATATCAAGTCATGGGAGTGTCATTATGTGGATTGCAGATCGCTGGACAGATTATGAAGTGCTGGATACCTCGGATGGAGAGAAGCTGGAGCGTTGGGGTCAGTATCGTCTGATCCGTCCGGACCCGCAGGTCATCTGGCAGACCGGCCACGGGAAGGAATGGAAGAATCCGAGCGCGCATTATCACCGCAGCAGCAAGGGCGGCGGCGAGTGGGATTTCTTCGATCTGCCCGAGGAGTGGACGATCGGCTACCGGACAGCTGCCGGCAGTGACCTGACCTTCCATCTGAAGCCTTTCTCGTTCAAGCACACCGGTCTCTTCCCCGAGCAGGCCTCCAACTGGGACTGGTTCTCTGTGCTCATCCGGGACGCGGTCCGGAGCGGCCGCGAGATCCGGGTGCTGAATCTGTTTGCCTACACCGGCGGCGCGACGATCGCCGCGGCAGCGGCGGGCGCTCACGTCACGCACGTCGACGCCTCGCGCGGCATGGTGTCCTGGGCGAAGGAGAATGCTGCAAGCTCCGGCCTTGCCGACGCGCCGATCCGCTGGCTCGTCGATGACTGCGCAAAATTCGTGGAGCGGGAGATCCGCCGCGGCAATCACTACGATGCCGTGATCATGGACCCGCCCTCCTATGGACGCGGTCCGAAGGGTGAGATCTGGAAAATGGAGGACAACATTTATCCCTTCTTATTGAATACCGTGCGTCTCCTCACGCCACATCCGCTCTTCTTCCTGATTAACTCCTACACCACCGGCCTGCAGCCCGCGGTCCTGAGCTATATGATGCACGAAGCACTGATGCCGGCGCCCGGCTCCTCCGCCGGTTCGGACCGTCCGTCGTTTTCCGGCTCCATTGAAGCCGGCGAGATCGGGCTTCCCGTCACCCGGTCCGGCCTTGTCCTGCCATGCGGTGCGGCAGGCAGATTCACCGGCAGATGACAAAATAAAAACCCCGTAATCCGGATGGCTTCCGGCTCCATTCCTTCCATCTGGCAGGGCAGATAACATCTGCCCTGCCAGATGCGGTGGCTCCGCTTTCCATCCCGTGCTCCGCACCCGATGTTGAGCGGCCGCCTGCAGCAAACCTGCTTCATAGTTGCTGACTCGTCGCTTTCACAAACGGCCGACAGGGAAACACCCTGCCGGCCGTTTGCTGTGATTCATTTCACCTTAGATTCCTGTGATCAGCATCACTTTGTTTTTCCATTCATCCCGCCGCTGTTCTGCAGAATTCAGGCAAGATCCGCCTTGAGTTCATCGACCTTGTCGAGATGCTCCCAGGGAAGATCGACATCCGTGCGGCCGAAGTGACCGTAGGCAGCCGTCTGCTTGTAGATCGGACGGCGCAGATCCAGCATGCGGATGATGCCTGCCGGACGAAGGTCAAAGTGCTTGCGGATGATCCCGACAATCTTCTCATCCTCGATCCTGCCGGTGCCGAAGGTATTCACGTTGATCGAGGTCGGCTGGGCAACACCGATCGCGTAGGAGAGCTGAATCTCCATGCGATCTGCATATCCTGCTGCGACCAGATTCTTCGCAACATAGCGTGCCGCGTATGCCGCGGAGCGGTCAACCTTCGTGCAGTCCTTGCCGGAGAAGGCTCCGCCGCCATGACGACCGACACCGCCGTAGGTATCGACGATAATCTTGCGTCCCGTCAGTCCGGCATCGCCGTGAGGGCCGCCGATGACAAAACGTCCTGTCGGATTGATGAAGATCTTGGTGTCCGCGTCGACCATCGACGCATCCACAACCGGATCGATGACATACTTGCGGATATCCTCGTGAATCTGCTCCTGGCTGACCTTCTCGTCATGCTGGGTGGAGATGACAACTGCCTCGAGACGGACCGGCTTGTTGTTCTCATCGTACTCGACGGAGACCTGAGACTTGCCGTCAGCGCGGAGATACGGAAGCGTGCCGTTCTTGCGCACCTCGGTCAGTCTGCGGGTCAGCTTGTGTGCGAGGTTGATGGAATAAGGCATGTATTCCGGCGTCTCGTTGGTGGCATAGCCGAACATCATGCCCTGATCGCCGGCGCCGATTGCCTCGATCTGCTCATCGGACATCTGATCCTCTCTCGCCTCGAGCGCCTTGTCCACGCCCATCGCGATATCCGGAGACTGCTGATCCAGCGCGACAAAGACAGCGCAGGTATCTGCATCAAATCCCTTGCTGGAATCGTCGTAGCCGATCTCCCGGATCGTATCGCGGACAATCTTCTGATAATCCACAACAGCCTTGGTCGTGATCTCGCCGGTCACCAGGACAAAACCCGTGCAGGTAGCGGTCTCGCAGGCCACACGGCTCATGGGATCCTGTGCCACGCAGGCATCCAGAATCGCATCGGACACAGCATCACAGATTTTGTCGGGATGTCCCTCTGTCACAGACTCCGACGTGAAAATGTACTTCTCCACTTTCGAAACCTCCTTCGGTTCGCAAACCTCGTGCGCGGACCCGCGGCGCCCCGGCCGGACGGATCCGGGCACAAAAAATCCGTCCAGGCGCGGACGGATTTGACATAATATACAAATCCTCTTATTGTTCGACTCGCCTTAATCGGCTCTCGCTCAGGTTGGCACCCTTCCCACCGCGTCATGTGGTAACATGCGCTACCGGGGTTGCCGTGGCTTCGCAGGCCCTATGTGCCTCCACCACTCTGAATAAGAGTTTCTCCGGGATGTTCCCGGGACAATATGGATTCTGAAGTGCATGATACGCCGGCCATATGGGGGGTGTCAATCCGCGTGAGAACCACAGTTTCCCGGAACTGTCCGAATCAGAACTTACGGCAAAATCAGTTATGCTCCGTTCAGCCGGCATCCCCGCGCAGCGGCGAATCATTCCGGATTCGCACAAAATTTTACACATCACAGATTTTTTTCCCGGATTGACCGCTTTATACTGAACTTGCAACCGCCGGTTGACGAACTGCAAGGTCCGGCTGGTGGTCTGCAACCGGGGAAAAATTTACTCTGACCTCACAGAGACAGATATCCCAGAGCATTCTGCGGAAGGAGGAAGGCCATTTGGGTCGTTTCTTCCGCGGGTGCCGCATAGGACATGCCATGGAGGTAAAATTATGATACTGGCAGAAAAAATCACGGAACTTCGGAAAAAGGCGGGACTTTCTCAGGAACAGCTGGCCGAGGCGGTCGGCGTCTCCAGACAGGCGATCTCCAAATGGGAGAGCGCCCAGTCTATCCCGGATATGAACAAAATTCTGGCTCTCTCAAAATTCTTCGGCGTCAGCACCGATTATCTTCTGAAGGATGAGCTGAGCGAAAGCACACCGGCTGAGACCAGCGGGGAGGAACCCGCCGTGGACTCGAAGGGAGAGACCCTCATTCCGGTGAGCATGGACACCGCCGCCTCATTTCTCTCGCTCGCGAAGCAGTCTGCACCGAAGGTTGCCGGAGCCGTCATGCTCTGTATTTTTTCTCCCATCCCGCTGATTTTACTCACCGGCGCCAGCACAGACGGCACTCTTCCCATGACAGAGGATCAGAGCTCCTACCTTGGCCTGATTCTCCTGATGCTGATGGTCGCCGCGGCGGTGGCCGTCTTTATCTCAGACAGTCTTAAAAAGAAGAAATACGAATTTATTCAAAAGGAACCGATCGACACCGAATACGGAATCGAAGGCATGGTAAAAGAGAGAAGGGCAAAATTCGAGTCCGCCCATACGCACGAAATCATCACCGGCATCCTGCTCTGCGTCCTCTCCTGCCTTCCGATCTTTGTCACCGGCGCATTCGGTTCCTGGGTATTCCACTCTCCCGTCCGCATGTCCGCAGAGAATTCGCTGATCGCAGTGGCCGGTGTTGCCATGCTTCTGCTGCTCGTCGGAATCGGTGTGTTCTTCCTTGTCAAAACCTCCATCGTCTGGCAGAGCTTTGACGCGCTCCTGGAGGAAGGGAACTATACCCGGACCGCCAAGCGGAAGGAAAGAGAAATCGGCGGCATATACTGGGGAATCATCACCGCCGGATATCTGCTGGTCAGTTTTCTCACCATGCGCTGGGATATCACCTGGGTCGTCTGGCCTGTCGCAGGCGTTCTCTACGGTGTGATCTCCTGACTTCACCGGAGAAAAAGCAGCGCGCAGAGTGTGGCCCTTCGTCCGCGCATGAGATAGCATGCAGGGCGAAGACGCACATTGCCTGCGCGGCAAAATCGGCTCCCAGGCACGGATAGCTTTCTTCTGAGAATCAGTCAGAAAGCGCAGTGCATCCTGACCACCGCCGTGGTAGAATACACTCACTATGAGCGATTATTACGAAAATTCAAATAACAGCGGCTACAACCGCGGCACCTGGCCCTACAGCGGAGACACCAGTGAGACTCCGCAGCAGGGGCCCTCACCGGAGGCACAGCAGGGGCTGGAGACAACATCCTTCATGCTCGGCATCGCCGCTATCGCATCCACCTGCTTCATGACAGTGGTGCTGCCCTGCATCCTCGCGCCGATCTCCATCGTGCTCGCCGTCCTCTCCAAGGGGCGCAGAAAGCATGTGAGAGGGGCTGCCCGCCATGCGGTCATTCTCTCTACTGTATCTCTTCTACTAAATGCGATCCTGATCGGAACCTCCGTCAGTTCGCTCTTCCGCAGTCCGGAGACGCGTGGCGCCATCAATCAGGTGACGGAGCAGATGTACGGAACAACCGTGGAGCAGATGATCGGACAGATTGATCAAAATCTCGGGACAAACCTCTCCTCCCTGCTCAGGGGAGACAGTAGCCGCTACAGCGGCGCAGACAGCACCACAGATCCGGATGATCAAGGCAGTGACAGCACAGAAAACGGGATGGACGGAGGAGACAATGGCACGATCATCTGAGTTTAATTTTGAGCGCAAGGCCGAGGCGCGCAGCGCCATCACCGGCCATCTCGGGACGACGGTAGGTTCCATTATCTTCTACCTTGTCACGGCGCTGATTCTTTCGACTATATCAGTCAACATCTTTCCCGGATCGGATGTCGCCTCCACCATCGGTTTTATGGCCGTCAATTTTCTGGTATCCCTGTTCCTGGGACTCCTGATGTATGGCATCAATACCCTGCATCTCTCCCTCGTCTACGGACAGGATGTCAGCTTCGGCGGCCTGTTCGAGGGTTTTCGCCGCGGCGTCAATGATCGGATCATCAAGGTTCAGGCCGTCCTCACGGCTGTCAATTTTGTCTGCACGCTCCCGGCGACGCTATACGCGTCGAAGCTCACGGGGCTGGAAGGAATCCGGACTCACCTTCTGCCGCTGGCCGGCCTTTACCTGCTGGGCAGCATTGCCGAGATCTGGTTTGCGCTGGGCTTTGCCATGTGCTATTTTCTCATCGCCGACTTCCCGGAGATGAGTTCGGCACAGGTCCTCCGCACCTCAGTCAGAATGATGAAGGGACATCGGTGGCGCCTCTTTGTCATGGAACTGAGTTTCCTGCCGCTGTATTTTCTCTCCCTGCTCTCCTTCGGAATCGCTGCGCTTTGGGTCTTCTCCTATGAGGCGGCTTCCACCGCCTCCTTCTATAAATGGCTGGCAGGAAATCAGCCCGTTTCTCAATGATGTACCGATGATGGTTAGCGTCGCCAGACTCATCAGACAATCTTGTCAAACACCGGTTTCATCGCCGGATAAATCTCGCGGAACTGCTGATATCTCTGATCATATTTTGCGACAAGCGCCGGATCCGGTTCCTCGGTTCCACTGATCTTCACGATCGCGGCCGCTGCGTCCTCTACCGTTGCATATTCTCCGGCTGCCACCATGGCCAGCATCGCGCCGCCCATGGACGGTCCTTCCTCGCACTCCGGCACATCGACCTTCAGATTCAGAATATTCGCGATCATCTTTCGCCAGAGCGGACTCTTCGCGCCGCCTCCCACAATACCGGTGCGCTCGAGATGAATGCCCAGCGACTTGGCGACCTCATACATATCGCGCACAGCGAACGCGACACCTTCCAGCACGGCCTGCGTCATATCCTCGCGGGTCGTATCCATGGTGATGCCGGTAAAGGTTGCCCGGGCGTTCGGATTGTTCCACGGCGAGCGCTCACCCATCAGATACGGCAGGAAGAAAACATGATTCTCGCCGAGCGCCGCGATCTGCTTCTGCTCTCCCGCGTAATCCTTCGTCTTCAAAATCTCATCCATCCACCACTTGTTGCAGGACGCCGCGCTCAGCATGCAGCCCATGAGATGATATCTGCCGTCCGCATGGCAGAAGCTGTGCAGCGCATTGTTGCTGTCCACGCTGAAATGGTCAGAGGAAATGAACAGCGTGCCCGAGGTCCCGAGAGAGATGTTGCACTTTCCGTTGCCCACGGTGCCCGTTCCGACGGCAGCCGCCGCGTTGTCTCCCGCGCCGGCTGCGATGATGCAGGTCTCCGGAAGGCCTAGCTCCCGGGCAATCTCCGGCTTCAGCGTGCCGACCTTCTCATACGACTCATACAGCTTCGGCAGCTGCTCCTCGCGGATGCCCACGATGTCCAGCATCTCCCGGCTCCAGCGCCGATTCTTCACGTCAAGAAGCAGCATGCCCGATGCATCGGAATAATCCGTGCAGAACGTGCCGGACAGCCGGTAGGCCAAATAGTCCTTCGGCAGACAGATCTTCCGGATCCTGGCAAAATTCTCCGGCTCATTGGCCTTCACCCAGAGAATTTTCGGTGCGGTGAAGCCGGCGAACGCAATATTGGCCGTGTACTCTGACAGCTTTTCCCTGCCGACGACCTGATTCAGATAGTCCGTCTCCTTCGCCGTGCGCCCGTCGTTCCACAGAATTGCGGGGCGGATCACCCTGTCCTGCTCATCGAGCATCACCAGTCCGTGCATCTGCCCGCCGAAGCTGATGCCGGCCACATTCTTTTTCTCCTCCTCCGGTACCAGCTCCTTCAGTCCCTCCATCGACTGCGCAAACCAGTCCTCCGGATTCTGCTCCGACCAGCCAGGATGCGGAAAATAAAGCGGATATTCCTTCGAGACGATGTTGCGGATTTTGCCCTTCTCATCCATAAGCAGAAGCTTGACCGCAGAAGTGCCCAGATCAATTCCGATATACAGCATGGCTAACCCTCCAAAATATGTCTGTTGTCCGGGATATCATCTTCCTCCGGTCCATTCGGAAATCATCCCGGTTATCCTCGCCATCACTAGGATAATCTTTTCTCCAATTAACTGCAATCACTTTAATAAAATGTATTTATAAAAGGGACCTCTGCTGAGCTTCAGAGGTCCCCTGGAGGATTACATATGGCAGCGATGACACTGCGATTTCGTTTCTACCTTAGTTCTCCGGATTGAATAGTGCGGTGGACAGATAGCGGTCTCCCGAATCCGGAAGAAGCGCCACGATTACCTTGCCCTTGTACTCCTCGCGGGCTGCCAGCTGCTTGGCCGCCCAAAGCGCCGCACCGGAGGAAATGCCGACCAGAACACCCTCGGAGGTTGCAAAGCTTCTGCCCTCCTCGAACGCCGCCTCATTCGGGACGCGGATGATCTCATCATAGATGCTTGTGTCCAGAGTCTTCGGAACGAAGCCTGCGCCGATGCCCTGAATTTTGTGCGGGCCGGGCTTCTCGCCGGAAAGAACCGCGGAGGTATCCGGCTCAACCGCGATAATCTTCACGTTCGGATTCTTCTCCTTCAGATACTTGCCGACGCCGGTCAGCGTTCCGCCGGTGCCGACACCTGCGATAAACGCATCGACCCTGCCATCCGTGTCCTCCCAGATCTCGGGACCGGTGGTCTCATAGTGAGCCTTCGGGTTTGCCGGATTGTCAAACTGTCCGAGGATCACAGAACCCGGGATCGACTTCTGCAGTTCCTCCGCCCTGGCGATGGCGCCCTTCATACCCTTGGCGCCTTCCGTCAGAACCAGCTCTGCGCCGTATGCCTTGAGGAGATTGCGGCGCTCCACACTCATGGTGTCGGGCAGTGTCAGAATCGCGTGATAGCCCTTCGCAGCCGCGACAGAGGCGATGCCGATGCCGGTATTGCCGGAGGTCGGTTCAATGATGGTTGCGCCGGGCTTCAGCGTGCCCTTCTTCTCCGCATCCTCAATCATGGCAAGCGCGATACGATCCTTCACAGATCCTGCCGGATTGAAATACTCGAGCTTTACCAGAATCGTCGCATCCTTCACACCGCTCTTCGCCTCGAAATTCTTTGGCTCCAGCAGGGGGGTGTGCCCGATCAGCTGTGATGCGCTTGTCTTAATGTTTGCCATGATTTCTCCTCTCCGCCGCGCCTCCGCGGCATCCGATGCTCTCCAGTGATCCATTCTGAGTCATGCTGTTCCGTTCCGCTGTCCCCTGTGAATGGCTCTCCCGCTTTATGATTTCTGCTCTGACCGTACATAACCCGGCCGGAAACAGGAATGCTCATGTATTGCTCTTTATTACTCTGTATTCCTAGTTGATTTATATGATTTGTGTTGACATGATAATACGGCATGCCTCATTCCTTGTCAATATTTAATTCAAGATATTTATTCAGTACCCCTGAAAATCGACGTAAAGAGGCGACACAAGCTGGCAAGATCTATCTTACTTTTTCTGGGCATGAAATATCCCCCTCCACAGGACTTTTTTGTATTTCAGTGTCCTATGAAGGGGGACCATATCACATTCCGGGTTTCCCTGATAAATTCATCCTTTTTAGTTAAAATGATATAACTTCTAAAGTAAGAGCAGACCTTACTCCGTCTTCGTCGGCTGAAGCTTCACGGCGCGGAGAATCCGCATCACGACCGGCGTGAGCGCGACATTGACACCGAATTCGACCAGGAAATTCAGGCCGATGAACGTGGTGAGAAAGACAAACAGCAGATTGCCGGAAGTGCCCAGCGCGTTCTCAATGAGCGAACGAAAAATCGTCAGGCACGCGATACTGAAAATACCGGTGTTGATGACCGGCGCGATGACTGCCGCCATGACGACACCCAGATAAAAGCTGCGCCTGCGGAACAGACGGAAAAATGCTCCTGCCGCAGCCCCCGCCGCGATACCCTTCAGCAGACAGACCAGAATCGTCGCCGCCGGCTGAAACTCAAGCATAGCTGTGGAAAACGCGCCTGCCGCCCCGGTCACAACCTGGATGGAAACCACTATGCCAAAGGCCGCTCCGAGTATGGCTCCGCCCATAGGGCCATACAGAATGGCACCGATGATAATCGGAAGCATCGTCAGGGTCACCGTAAAGGGGCCGAGCGGAATGACGACTGCTACCTGCAGAATGATGACAATGGCGGTCAGAACCGCGAGTACTGCGAGTCTCTGTGTGTTGCTGTGTTCTTTATTCATTTTTCTCCTCCTGCTGCTGTTTCGGACCATTCCGAATATAGCGCACGCTCATTATACCGCTCCGCAGATCGATTACAAGTAGCTCCTGTCCTGTGCGTCCGCGATTTATAAGCTCCCGCCCTATTCTTCCGCAGCTCTTCGCAAATGGTTGACTATTCCGCGATTCTTCTCAAACGACTTATATTCCGCGATTCTTCACAAACGCTTAACTTGTCCGTATCATTCCGCGGCTTTATACTAAGGACTGGTTCTCCGCGAATCCCGGATGAGGTAGTAATAGGTGGCATCGGTAATCTTTCGCAGAAAGATTGGGTAATATTTATGAGCGAAAACGGAAATAACAGCGACAACATGCAGAATCAGAATCCGCAGGAGGAAACACAGCACAAAAACGCCCGGATGGAATACTGCGCCATCTGTCACCGGTCCTCCGCTGACGCCGGTCCGATGGTGCATATGCCGAACGGAATGCCGGTCTGCAGCGACTGCATGCAGAAAATGATGAATATGGCGGCGTCCTTTGATTACAGCCGTCTGATGTCTGATCCGTCCGTCATGCAGGAGTTCAATGACATGATGCTCCGGACGATCGGCGGACTGACAGGTCAGAATCCCGGAAACAACGC
>ONQW01000107.1 GCA_900320025.1 uncultured Lachnospiraceae bacterium | reverse complement strand
CTCCGACCATCTCCGTGATAAGGATTACACCGGTGACCGGGGAGCGGACGATTCCGGCGAAGTATCCCACCATACCGTAGATGACAAAATTGTCGATATAATACTGCGGAATATCAAGAATCTGCGTCACCGCCGTGAAGTACAGACCGCCGGCGATGCCGCCGATGACCAGCAGCGGCATGAAGATCCCGCCCGGAGCTCCGGCGCTGAAGCTCAGAATCGAATAGCAGAACTTCATCATCAGAAGCAGTGCCAGAGCCGACAGAACAAATTTCTCATCCGCCACCTGCGTCACCAGCCGATAGCCGCCGCCCATCGCCATGGGATACCAGAGGCCCAGAGGAATCAGCAGCAGAAAAGGCACTGCCAGACGTCCCGCCTTAGACGGGATAAGATCATAGAGATCCTGAGTAAAGGCGATGCATTTCCCGTAGATCATGCCGAAGAAGCCCAGCAACACGCCCAGCACCGCCAGAGTCCAGTACAGCGACAGGGGCAGCGCCTGACGGATGCTCAGGTCGAAGACCGGCGTCAGTCCGAAGACATAGAACGCCACGAAATCCGCAGCGATGGACGCCGCCATACTCCCCAGGAGTACGTCAGTGGAAAAGTTTTTGTGCAGGCCCTCCAGAGCAAACACAGCTCCGGCCAGCGGAGCACTGAAGGCGCAGGACAATCCCGCCGCCGCGCCGCAGGTCATCAGCAGTTTCTCCTCCGTAGCCAGGCGGTCGATGAGAGAGGAAAAACCCTTGCCCACCATGGCTCCGAGCTGAATGCTGGGGCCCTCTCTTCCCAGAGAAAGTCCCGCGCCAATAGCCAGCGTGCCGCCGATAATCTTGGCCGGAATCACCTTCCACCATGGCTGAAACACCCTCCCCTTCAGTTCTCCTGCCACCTGAGGAATTCCCGAGCCGGCGCACAGGGGAACCAGACGCACACAGAGCCAGGTGCCCAGAAAGCATCCCGCCAGCACTATCAGCAGAAGCACCGCCATCCGGGGATGCTGCATCATCGCCGTCCCGGGCGACTGCATACCCGGCACTCCCGACGTTCCCGCCGATTCCGCCGCTCCCCCCGCGGCCTCACGCAAAACAGAGTCCCTCAGGGACTCTGCAGCAATCAGGATCCGCCGGAAAAACGACACGACGATCCCTGTAAGGACACCTATACAGCATCCCTGCAGGATCAGCGGATAGCGGATCTCTGAAATTCTTTCAATTGCCTGTTCAGCTTTACTCTTCATATCCGTATATCAGTTCGTATAGAGGTTAGTTGTGACGTATTCCGGATCACAGGTCACATCGATGCCCAGCGACTGGAGCACCTGCTCATCCTGATCACTCAGAATCGCGGTACAGTGCGCCTTGCAGCCGCGCAGTTCCGCAAGCTTGCGAGCAGCGTATTCCGCGGCCGGATTCTGAGTTCCGGACACGGTCAGCGCAATCAGAACCTCTTCACAGGTCAGCGAAGAGCGATCCGACCTGAGCACCTCATCCTTCATCTTCTGCATCGCGTCAAACACCTGCTTGGTAATCAGGAGCATCCCGTCCGGCAGTCCGGCCAGATACTTGATGCTGTTCAGAATCACCGCGGCCGCGGCAACCATCCGACGGGAACTTCTTCCGGTGATGATTTTCCCGTCCGGCATCTCCATCGCCATAACCACAACGTTCTCGTACCGGGAGTCGCACTCCCGTTTCTGCTCCGCATATTCCCGAGCCGGCAGCACGACAGGACGATCCTCCACATCCATGCCGACCTCTCTCATCAGAAGTTCCGAACGCTCCAGGGAACTCTCGGAAATCTTTCCTTTTTTATAGTCCACCTCCGCAATAAGATATCTGCGGATTATCTCCTGGCAGGCCGCCTCGCGGCATACCTCATCGTCGGTGATTCCGAAGCCTGCGCGGTTAACGCCCATATCCGTCGGCGACTGGTACAGAGCTTCTCCGGTAATCTTCTCAATAATCCGGCGGACGACAGGGAAAACCTCCATGTCCCGGTTGTAATTTACCGCGGGTACGCCGTAGGCCTCCAGATGATAGGAATCGATCTGGTTCACATCTTTCAGATCTGCGGTCGCCGCCTCATAAGCGATATTTACCGGGTGCTTCAGCGGCAGATTCCAGATGGGGAACGTTTCAAATTTGGCGTAATTCGCCCGGATGCCTCGTCGGTAATCATGGTAGAGCTGAGAAAGACATGTAGCCAGCTTGCCACTGCCTCCTCCCGGGCCGGTAACCACCACAAGAGGCTTTGTCACCTCAATGTATGAGTTGGCGCCGTAGCCCTCGTCGCTGACGATCGTATCCACGTCGGTGGGATAACCCTTTGTGAAAAAATGCTTATACGTGCGAATCCCCCTGCGCTCCAGCTTGTTGATGAACATGTTCACCGCCGGCGCGTCCTCATACCGGGTGACCACCACGCTGTTGATCTGCAGATCATACCGGCGAAAATTGTCGATCAGCCGAAGGACCTCCAGATCGTAGGTGATCCCGAAATCATGGCGTGTCTTACTGGTGGTGATATCGCCGGCGTAGATGCAGATGATGATCTCCGCCTCGTCCTTCAGCCGCTGCAGCAGCTTGACCTTGGCGTTCTCATCGAAGCCCGGCAGCACTCTGGCCGCGTGCTTGTCATGCACCAGCTTACCGCCGAATTCCAGATACAGCCGCTCGCCGCTGGCGTGACTGATTCTCTCACGGATATACTTTGACTGTTCTTCAATATACTTCTCTGCGCTGAACCCGATCTTCATCTTTCCTCCAGAACTCTATTTGCCACTGCTTGCTTCGTTTACTTCTATGTGCAGCTCATTTCGGCCTTCCGCCATCCCCTCCAGGCTCACATGGTAATCCACATTGATATCGCCAAGTCCCTCCGGAGAGAGATTGTTCTCCACACGGTTCGTCAGAACCTCCATGTCCATAGCGCCGTAGGGCGTCTCATACTTGCCGAAAAACCGCTGCCCCTTCCGAAATTCCATTTCCATTCCGTAGCCTGCGCCCCGGCCGATCCGTTTCATCCGCACAGAATCGTCCTTCAGCCGCAGGCTGGTCTTACAGCCCGGAAATCCCGAAAACTCACTTTCCTCATAGATCAGATAGGTGGCGCCGTTTCTTTCATAGAGCTGTCCCTCGGTGACAAACTCCATCTGCTCCTCCGCTTCATCACCGGAATACTGCTTCCCGACAATTTTCAGCATGATCTCTTTCATTTCGATACCTCACTGTCATAACGCTGCTTTAACAACTTATTTTACCATAACATTGACGGTTTGCACACATAAAAAACACGAACCGGACCCATAATTTAGCCATCGGGTGGTATAATACCATCAACAATATCCACAGATATCTCACTGTCGTTTAATTCATGGAGGTATGCATATATGGACAAATGGGATGACTATAAATTCAGAAGGTCCCCGGAGGAGACCCTTCCCCGGCAGGACGGACCGTCACAGTCCCCCGGTAATACGGATTCCGGAGCGGACGCTTTCTCTTCCGGCACAAAGCATGATTCGGACGCCGTCTCCGCCGGAGCTTCAGGCACAAAGAATAACGGGAACGTCGACCGGGCCGGCGCGACAGGCACGACCGACGCGGCAGGCACAAAATACAGCGGGGACGCCGACCGGGCCGGCGCGGCTCCGTCCGAGGCGCCGGATCCTTTTTCCGGCACAAATGCCGGTCCCATCGGTGTTAAGGAGACCGGCTCCGATACGGAAGCCGGCGCCTTCGGCTCATCCGTCGAAAATACGGTAGGCAGCGTGAGCACCGATGATTCCGGACCGGGTGCCGATTCCGCGGGCAGTTCCGTATGGACAGACTGGAGCGGCACAACAGGAAACACAGCCGAAAACTCATCGGCCTACGGATACACTGAAACCGGAGGAAACGCCGCAGCCTACGGGAGCACCGAAGCAGGCGGGAACGACACAGCCTACAGGTACGGCGGCGGATTCGACGGCGGCGGCGGAAACGGCAGCGGATACAACTACGGCTACACTGTTCCGCCGGGGGGCAGGCAGAAGAAGTCTGCACAGCCGATGCAGATCACTAAAAAGGCTTTTGTTCTCATCCTGATTCTGGCCATGCTGGTCACCTCCCTCCTCACCGTCGGAGGCATCGCGCTGTACGACAACCACTTTGCGGCCGGGGCAAATCAGGCGACGAACTACACTTTGTCCTCGTCGACAGAGTCGCTCTCTTACAAGAGCATCATCTCCAAGACCAGTGACAGCGTAGTGTCCATCACGACAGAATCCATGTCCACAGACGCATGGGCGCAGAATTATGTCACAAAGGGGGCCGGCAGCGGCGTCATCATTCAATCCAACGGCTACATCATAACCTGCAACCACGTCATCGAGGGTGCGAGTAAGATTACTGTCACGCTGAAGAACAAAAAAACCTATACGGCAACTGTCGTTGGAACCGATTCTGATAACGATATCGCCGTGCTGAAAATACGGGCAACAGGGCTGAAGGCTGCCACCTACGGGAACAGTTCCAAGCTTCAGGTGGGCGACCAGGTCGTGGCAATCGGAAATCCACTGGGCGAGCTGAGCAACACAGCCACAACCGGCATCATAAGCGCGCTGAACCGTAATCTGACAATTGACGGGAAAAAGCTGAATCTGCTGCAGACAGACGCCTCTATCAATCCGGGCAATTCTGGCGGAGCACTCTTCAACTCCTCCGGCAATCTGGTGGGCATCGTCGTAGCGAAGTCCTCCGGCTCGGATGTGGAAGGTCTAGGGTTCGCTATCCCCATCAACAAAGCGGCGAAAATCGCGAAACAGCTTATCAAGACCGGAAAGAGCACCAGTTCCAGCAACTCAAGCAGTTCCAGTTCCTCCGGAGACGCAGCCATCGGCGTCACGGTAACGGAGCTTTCTGAAAGCCAAGCAAAAAGCTCAGGCTATGACGCGGCGGGAGTCTACATTTCCTCCGTCACCAGCGCCTACGCGCGGTCTGCGGGACTGGAATCCGGAGACCGCATCGCGGCCGTGGACGGAACATCTGTATCCAGCCTGACTGCTCTGAAGAGCGCACTTAAAAAACATTCGCCCGGAGATAAGGCGAAGATTACTATCGTGCGCGACGGTAAGAAACATACTGTAACCGTCAGGCTGACCTCCGTCAGCAATTAAGGCAGCGGCTGTGCTTTGGGGTTCGGCTGTCTCCGAATCCCTCTGCCGTGAGATGCGCCTCTGCAGCATTGGAATTCAGGCGCCCTCCGCCGCGGAGCACAGCATCATATATATAATCAAAGAGGGGCTGTCGCACAGTTGATTTAAATATCAGGTGGAGCGACAGTCCCTCTTCATTTTTCGGTTTTCTGTTCATATACGTTTTCGGATTATACGATCCGTGTTTTGTTCATATGGGCGCCGGATCGTCCGGATCACGACGGTAATTTACCGTTTACTGTGTTCCTGGAAAGCGTCTTTCCCCTCGTTGATGACGAAATCCTTCAGCTTCTTGACATGCTTGTCGGACACCTCTCTGGCGT
>ONQW01000021.1:28001-36469 GCA_900320025.1 uncultured Lachnospiraceae bacterium | reverse complement strand
CTTCACCCCGCTGAGGCAAAATCCGCAAATGCGGTTTTGCCGAATGCGGAAGCCGGTACGCCAGCACCTTTGCTGCTGTTTGAAAGTTCTGAATCAGCAGAACCTTCAAACCCATTTCCCTGTGCCGCGCTCTTTGCGGCATTTACCTCTCCAGCATCTCCCGCAGCGTCTCAAATACGAACGCCACGCTCGCCTGACGCACCGCCTGCCTGCCGATGCTGCCGAAATGCTTCGTCACCTGCCGTTCCCGTCCCTTCACAAAGAAACCGAAGCAGACCGTCCCGACCGGTGTCTCCGCCGTCCCGCCCGACGGTCCCGCCACACCGGTGATGCCGACGCCGACCTCTGCCTTCGCCACCCGCGCGGCACCCGCTGCCATCTCCCGCGCGACCGGCCCGCTGACCACGGTGAACCGGTCGATCGTCTCCTGCCGGACCCCCAGCACCCTCACCTTCGCCTCACTCGCATAGGTCACAAAGGAAACGTCCAGCACCAGCGAGGCATTCGGCACATCCACCAGCGCAGCCGCTGCCAGCCCTCCCGTGCACGACTCCGCAAATGAAATATGCCACTTTTTCTGAATCAGCAGATTCACCACCTGTTCTGCATTTTGATCCATACCGCCATCTCCTGTTTCATCCCCATGCCGCCTTCTCTGGCTCCTTGTCCATGCCATTTCCCGCTGCCGAAACACAAAAGCAGACACCATACACTGCCGCCTTCGAATAAAATAAATGGGCTATAGGACCACACGGCCTTTTGACCCTGACACCAAAATATGCTATAAGTACTACCTCAGAATAACTTCGTATATAACTTCTTCAGCAAAGAAAGAGGTCCCTGATGTCACAGAAACGGAATAAAAAAGGACACCCGGCGCTCCGGGTGTTCGTCAAAACCTTACTCGTCATCCTGCTGATCGGAGGCGGCCTTCTCGCTGCCTTCCGCTATGTCCGCCCGCTCAAGAAAGCGGTGGTCAATGAGGTCGTGAAGGAAGCGGCGCAGGAAGCCGTCGTCTCATCCGGCGGCTATATCTCGGAGGAGCAGGTCCAGCAGGCGCTCAACTCCATGTCCTCCGATGACCGGGAGAAGCTTGAGACTATCCTTGACGACCACGCCGACCCGTCGACCATCTCCAGAATTGGTTCCTACGTGGCGAGCGGCGACTACAACAGCGCCTACGACTACGCTAAGGAAACCCTTTCCCCGGAAGAAATGCAGGAGCTGCAGGACCTCTACAGCAAATACATCGGCACCCTCTCCTCCGGGGACGTCTCCCTTCCATGACGAATCATGAGATGTATCCCGCGACAGGCCGCCCCTCTCAATCCTTTTTCTGCCCGCAGCACACTTCCCGGGCCTTGTCCGGATAATTCGTGATCACCGCGTGCACGCCGTATTTTGCACACGCCTCCAGCTCTGCTCTGCTGTTCACGGTCCAGACATTCACATCGAGACCATTCTCGCTGCACTCCTCCATAAAATGCGGATACTGCAGATTGCAGAACGCCGGATGGAGTGCCTTCACGCCGTTTTTCCTCCCGTACGCAGGCATATCCAGCGCGCCGTCCGCATACAGAAACGCCGTCTGCGCCTCCGGGTCGATCTCCTGAATCTTCCGGATGGAATAATGGTTGAACGAGGAATAGATCACCCGCTTCTCAAAGCCGCACTCATGGGTGAGTTCCACGATCATCTGTTCCAGATTTTCATAGAAAATCTCCCCCGTCTTCAGCTCGATGTTGATCGTCAGATCCGTGGGCTCCAGCTGCGCGAACACTTCCCGCATGGTCGGAATCCGCGTCCCCTCATAGGCCATATTTCCGTTGCAGAAGTCAAACTGCTTCAGCTCCTCCAGCGTAAAATCCTTCACATACCCCGCGCCGTTACTCGTGCGGTCGATTTTTTCATCATGACAGACCACAATCTTCCTGTCGCGGGTCAGCTGCACATCCAGCTCCACCCCGTCTGCCTTCATATAAGCCGCCATCGCGAACGCCGGCAGCGTATTCTCCGGGCAATACCCGCTCGCTCCCCGGTGCGCCCAAATCAACGGACTGCTCATCTATTCTTCCTCCTGCTGTTCTATTTTGTCCCTAAGGAGTTTAGCTTGTTTGGGACAAAAATTGTCCCAAACAAGCTAAACTCCTTAGGGACAATTTCACCCCTCCATGTGTTTCCTGCGGTTCTGGTATACAGAGAGCACAATGATACCGGCCAGAGCCGCGCCCATCAGCAGCCAGCCCCATACCGGGACTCTGCGGATGTTGTAGCAGCGGACGTTGACCCACATCTGGTTGATCGCCGCGTTCTCATCCGGCGTGAAGTATCGCATGATGCTGGAGCGCCGGATGACATCCGTGCCCGGATACTGGGCAGCGAGCTGGCGGTGAAGCTGCTCCTCCGGAACCGTCAGCGTGTGCTCCGGATCCGCCTTGTCCGTATCCCCGTTGAAGAAGTAGCCGAGATCGTACGGCACCGTGCCGTCCTCCCCCTCGTCCGCTCCGTAATTCCAGTCGAGATATTCGAAGATCCGCGGGTCACTGCCGCCGGAGATCACCGATGTGTACCCGATGTAATACATGTTGCGGATGGCGTTGTCCGGCCGCGACAGGAAGTTGATGAATGCCTCCGCCGCCTGCTGCTTCGCCTGATCTCCGGCGATTCCGTTCTTCAGCATACACCATCCGTCAAAATAGATGTTAGTGCTTTCTCTCGGAACGGCAAAATTCAGCGTGTATCCATCCTCGTCAGCCTGGTCCATCGTGTAGACCGCATCGCCGGACCACTGGTAATTGGCCACGACCTTTCCCGTGATCATATCCGCCTTCCCGGAATCCGTCTCAAAGGAGTAGACATTATCCTTCACCTGCTGCAGATAGTCCTGCACCCTTGCGATCATCTCCGGAGAAGTGTCGTTCATGACATCCTCCAGCTTCTGATGATACGCCGGGTCCTCCACGAAGGACGGATCGGTCAGCTCCTTCGCCTTCAGCGCGCCGACCGCCATGAAGTAGCTGTCGCGCACGTTGTCCTTGATGGTGATCTGCCTGCGGTAGGCCGGATCGTCCGCCAGCGTCCACGTGGAGGCCTGCTCCTCCGTCAGCACCTCCGGATTATAGACAAAACCCGTGACGCCCCACATGTATCCCGCCGAATATTTTGACCACGGTTCATCTCCGATCCGGGTGGAATCAAAGATATTCTGAATATAAGGCGATACGCCGCGGATGTAGAAATTGTTTGCGTCTGACGAATCGAAAAAGTGATCGGAGAGCGGTACCAGCTGGTCCTCACTCATCAGCTTCATGATCATGTAGTCCGACGGGCACACAAGATCATACGTGTCCCCCAGCGTCAGCATGTTGTAGAGATCCTCATTCGTGCCGAAGGTGGAATACTGCACCTTCACCTTCACGCCATAGGTCTCCGCATACCAGTCCTCAAAATCCTGCACCAGGGAATTTTCTCCGAAGACCGTGCCATCCGGAAGATCGATGGCCTCCTCCTGATCCCAGTCTCCCTCATCGATATATTCCTCCCAGTTGCAGACCCGGAGCGTGACTGTTTTTTCAGTTTCCTCCGCGTGCACCGGCATGCCCGCTCCTGCCATAGCTGTCAGACTGAAAAGCAGCGCTGAGAACATCAGCGAACCTGCTCTGCGGTGCGCCGCATGTCCCTGCATATACGCCATCAGCCCGCGCCCTCTGCGCATGCCTGTTTCCCCGTCCGGTAGGCCGGCAAAGCGCTTCATGAACTGCCCCTGTTTTATCTGATTCATTCCGCTCTGCCCTCCTTCTCCACCTTCTCTCCCGCCCGGTCCGCGTGCGCGATGTTGTAGTTCATGACCGCCACCACCAGAATGACAACTGCGAAAATCACCGTCGACAGCGCCCAGAGTGCCGTCTTGATCGTGGTCTGGGCCCCCTTTGTCGCGTTCACAACGTAGGTGCTGATCGTGTCGAAGGTCGCCGGCTTGGTGTAAGTCGCAATGAAATAGTCGTCCAGCGAGAGCGTCACGGCAAGCCCGAAGCCCGAGACAATGCCCGGCACCAGCTGCGGAATGACGACCTGCCGCAGCGCCTTGGCCGGCGTTGCTCCGAGATCGAGCGCCGCCTCATAGAGACTCGGATCCATCTGCCGGATTTTGGGCATGACTGAGAGAAAAACAAACGGCGCGCACAGTGTCACGTGCCCGATCACCAGCGGAATATACGTGTCCTTGCTGATATGAAAGGCGACAACCAGCAGGATACAGATGGAAAAACCAGTGACGACATCCGCGTTGACCACCGGCACCTGATTCATCGTTGAAATGGCGCGGCCCACCCGTTCCTTCGAGTAAAAAGCGCCGATGGCGCCTGTCGTGCCCAGAACCGTGGCGATCGCCGCCGATCCGAACGCCAGCAGAAGCGTGCCGCCGATCATATTGCGCAGACTCTCCGTCGTGAACAGCGTCACATAATTTTGCAGAGAGAAGCCCCGGATCTGTCCGATCTGCGTCGCATCCGTGAAGCTGTACACCGCGAGAATCAGAATCGGCAGATACAGCACCACCAGCATCAGCACAAGAAAAATCCACTTTCCATATGCCCTTCTCTTATTCACAGCAGCGCTCCTCCCCTCTGCGCGCCCGCCTCTTCGTCATCCGTGAGCAGCGTGAACACACAGATGATCCCGAGCAGAATCAGCGCAATCATCGACCCGCTGTGCCAGTTGTACGCGGCAAAATACGACCCGATGAGAGATCCCATAATGTATGTGCTGTTATACAGCATATCCAGCACCACATAGTTCGTCATGGCCGGCAGAAACACCATCGAAACGCCGCTCATGATCCCCGGCATCGACAGCGGCAGCGTCACCCTGAAAAAGGTCTGCTTCTCATCCGCCCCGAGATCCATCGCCGCCTCCCGCAGCGCGCCGTCCAGCTTCGAAATCGTCGTAAAAATCGGCAGAATCATGAACGGCAGAAAATCATACGTCATACCAACCACGGCATTCAGAAACGGAAACCGCGCCAGATTCCCCTCCAGCAGCGTCAGCACCTCCTTCAGCGCCGTGATCCGCAGAGAGAAATTGATCCACATCGGCATCACGAAAATCATCACCACCGACGACTTATACTTCAGCGGACTCATCGCCAGAATATACGCGACCGGATACGCCAGCAGCAGACACACCGCCGTCGTCACCATTGCCACAGCGAAACTGTAAAACAACGTTCCCAGCGCATTCGGATCCGTGAAGAAACCGATGAAATTTGCTGCAGTCAGCCGCCCTGACCCATCTGTGAACGCATAATAAAACAACACCACCAGCGGCAGAACCACAAACAAAACCAGATAAACGGCATACGGAATGCCGAGACTCTTACGCGTAAATTTCATGATCGCCCTCATTTTGTCCCAAACAAGCTAAACTCGTTAGGGACAATTCCGTCAGTGCCTGCTCTTCAGGGAGAATGTCATCTTGTCCACCGGCATGATCAGGCCGACACGGTCGCCCATATTCCACAGGTATTCGTCATAGACGGCAAAATCCTGCTCCAGGTCGGTATGGATGACATAGAGATAATGGCTGCCCTGATAAATCAGGTTGCTGATGTTGCCCTGGATGAGGCCCTCCTCCTCGTTGTCGGTCATGCGGATATCCTCCGGTCCGATGGAGGCCTGCACCTTGGTCCGGTCGATGTCGATGACCTCGCCGGCGGCGTCGACCACCGAGCCGTCCTCGAGTCTTCTGCTTCCCCTGATGAGCTTCGTCAGGCTCGCATCGAGCAGATGTCCGTTATACTCCAGCCGGTAATCGCGATTGATATCGACAAGGAAGGTATTGGTATGGTCCTCGGCGATCATGATATGAATTCCGTCCGGCTCAACCGCCATTCCGACGCGTTCTCCCACCTTCGCGGCCTTCACTGACTGAATCACCATCTCATTCTTGCCGGACTGTACGGTGATTTCATAGTGAATTCCCTTGAAAATGACGGAGATGACGGTTCCCTGAATCATCCCGTCCTCCGGTTTCGTGATCTGGACGTCCTCCGGACGGACGACGGCGGTGATGTGCGTTCCCTCAGGCACGTCGTCCACGCACTCGAACTCGCCGCCGCAAAATCTGGCCCTGCATTTTCCTGTCATGATCCCGGAAAAAATGTTCGACTCCCCGATGAAGTCGGCCACAAACGCATTCTTCGGCTCGTTGTAAATGTCCTCCGGCGTGCCGATCTGCTGAATGTGTCCCTCGCTCATGACCACAATTTTGTCGGACATGGTCAGTGCCTCTTCCTGATCATGCGTCACATAAATAAATGTGATCCCGAGCCGGTCATGCATCTCCTTGAGCTCCAGCTGCATTTCCTGGCGCATCTTGAGATCGAGCGCACCGAGCGGCTCGTCAAGCAGCAGAATCTCCGGCTCGTTCACGAGGGCTCTCGCAATCGCAATTCTCTGCTGCTGGCCGCCGGACAGCGTCTGGACGCTGCGTCCCTCGAACCCTTCCAGGTCCACAAGCGACAGGACCTTCTTCACACGGCGTGCAATCTCCTCCTTCGGCGTCTTCTTCAACTTCAGTCCGAACGCGATATTTTCCTCGATATTCATATGCGGGAACAGCGCGTACCGCTGAAACACGGTGTTGATCGGTCGCTCATAGGGAGGCAGCTTCGTGATGTCCTTCCCGTTCAGCAGAATCTCCCCCGACGTGGGGATATCAAACCCCGCGATCATCCGCAGCGTCGTGGTCTTGCCGCAGCCGGAGGGCCCGAGAAACGTGACGAATTCCCCGCGCCGCACCTCCAGATTGAAATCCTGCACGGCCATAAAGCCGTTGTCCTGGAACTGCTTTGTGACATGCTTCAGTTCGATGATATTATTGCTCATGATTCTCCTTCATATCTGTGCGTCAGAATTTGCGTCTCTCTTCCGCCATCCTGCATTGAAGCTCCGCAGTTTCCCCGCCGCCTGGCACGGAGATCTGCCCGCCGCACCGGCCCATCAGAATTCCGGCGGCGTCGAAATCCACAGGAATCTTGCCGGGCGGCTCCCTGGATTGGCGATGCGGTGATTTTTCGTCGTCCGGTAATAAAAGCTTTCCCCCGCCCGCGCGTGATATTCCTTGTCACCGATCGTGATGCTCAGCCTCCCGCTGAGCACATAGCCGAACTCCTCCCCGGGGTGCGGCGTATCCTCCTCCAGCGACTGATATGGTCCGATCTCCACCCGGAGCGGCTCCATCTCGAAACGCTGTGCCGGCGGCACAAGCCACTCGCGGCGGCTGCCGTTTCCGTCCTCCTTGACAAAATAATCCTTCTCCCCGAACACGATCTGCTCCTTCGTGCTCTCCTTGAAGAACTCCGCCGGCGTCGAACCGAGGCACTCGATCAGGTCCATCAGCGTCACCACCGACGGGGACACCTGCCCGCGCTCCAGCTGGGAGATAAAGCCCTTTGTCAGCTCTGTCCGATCCGCGAGCTCCTGCTGCGTCAGGCCATTCCGCTGACGCAGATCCTTGAGCTTCCTGCCGATTTCCTGATTGACCTCCTCCTGCTCCATAGCTGCCTTCCCTTCGCAATGGTTATAAACCTGAAATCAGGTATTGCTAAACATTTCGAACCGGAGAAAATTATACTCTGACTAAACAAAAAATCAATTATTAAAATCTCCCATGCTGCTCCTGCCCGCCTGCTTCGTCTGTCTGCACGCCGCAGGAGCTTCTTCCATCCGGAAGCCTCAATGCTAGTAAGAAAATCCCCATTTTGACTTGCACGATTTATAAGCCAGCACCTCAACCCCTTCCGGTTTTCCTGAGCCTCAAACCTTCCGATATTTTTCCTGAGCCTCAACCCCTTCCGATTCTCCTTGAAATAGCGCGCTTTTCTCTTATACTATTAGATGTCACCGAGACCTTCTCCCGGATGCCTTCTCCCGGACACCTTCTGTGGAAGATCCAGAAGATGCCAGCGATATCCGGAAAGTCCGGTGTTTCCATCTTCCGCGCAAGATCGAAGAGTAAAACAAAAAAGGGCCATCCCAGCCCATAAGAAAGGAGTTTTGCATCATGCAGAACATTACCACTGTTGCCGAAGACATTCTCGCAATCGGCGCGAGCGACCACCGTCTCTCCCGCTTCGAGAATATCTTTCCGCTTCCGAACGGCGTTTCGTACAATAACTATGTCATCCTCGACGACAAGACCGTCCTGATGGATACCTCGGACGTCTCCGTGGCCGATCAGTTCCTTGAGAATCTCTCCGCGGCACTCGGCGGCAGGACGCTCGATATCCTCGTCGTGCAGCACGTGGAACCGGATCACGCCTCCATGATCGGCGAAATCGTCCGTGAATATCCGGACGTGACCATCTACTCCTCGAAGCAGGCTTTCATGATGATCTGCCAGTTCTTCCCGACGCTGCCGGTCAAATCCCACGTCGAGATCAGAGAGGGGGATACGCTGAATACCGGCCG
>ONQW01000021.1:0-27992 GCA_900320025.1 uncultured Lachnospiraceae bacterium | reverse complement strand
TCCGCCGACGCCTTCGGAACCTTCGGCGCCGTGGAGGGCTCCCTCTTCGCCGATGAGCACGACTTTGAGCGCGAGTATCTCGATGACGCCCGCCGTTACTACGCCAACATCGTCGGCAAATACGGCTGCCAGGCGCAGGCCCTTCTGAAGAAGGCCGCCACGCTCGACATCGCCACGATCTGCCCGCTGCACGGACCGGTCTGGAGAAAGGACCTCGGCTGGTTCATCGACAAATACCAGAAATGGTCCGGATATATCCCAGAGTCTGACGACATCCTCGTGGTCTACTGCTCCCTCTACGGCCACACCGCCTCCGCCGCCCAGGCCGCCGCAGCCCAGCTCGCGGCAAAATCCGGCAGACACGTCGCCGTCTATGATGCGTCCGAAACAGACTGCAGCTTCCTCATCTCGGAGGTCTGGCGCTGCGCGAAGATCGTCCTCTTCTGCCCCACCTACAACATGGGCATCTACCCGAAGATGGAGACCTTCCTCAACGATATGCTGGCGCTGAACGTTCAGAACCGCACCTTCGCCGTTGCGGAGAACGGAACCTGGTGCCCTGCTGCCGGTAAACTGATCCGGGCAAAGCTCGCCGGTCTGAAGAACTGCACCGTCCTCGAGGATGGCCTGACCATCCACAGTGCTCTCTCCGCAAAGGACGCTGATGCCCTGAACGCCTTCACCGACGCCATCGTGAAGGCATAAAACGCGGCGCATAAATCTCGCGCCTCATCGGTTTCACGTCCCACAGATTAAACTATCCCCATAAGTGTGGACACAATAGTTTTTAGTTTGCCCCGCCAAATGGGCACAAAGATTTCGCGCCGCAAAAGAGCATCGCCGCATACAGACGCAAAATCACCGTAAATAAAGCGCAAAAAATACGCATATAAGACGAACAACACATCGCCGCAATAGAAAAGTCCAGGGCAGCTGCCCTGGACTTTTCTGCTGAGGCGTTCCACTCGAACGGGTTATTTCACTTCTTCCAATCCGGTTTTCCCCGGCTCATCGCGCTGTCAGGGTTCCGTAACTGATACGTTATGATACTTCTGCCAGTCCGCTCATTTCCCGGCCGCTTCGTCGATCAGATTCATGATGATCGGCGTCGCATTCATCTGGCTGCTCTTTGCCATCGCATCGATGTATGTCTGCCGCTTCTCGTACAGTTCCTTCACCGCATCGCAGATTTTGTCCGGCAGCTCATCGTCGGACACCACCATGCTGTAGCCCTGTTTCTCGAAGGATCTGGCATTCAGGATCTGATCGCCGCGGCTGCTGGCAGCCGGCAGCGGAACCAGAATCGCCGGCTTGCGCAGCGCCAGCAGCTCGCAGATGGCGTTGGCTCCGGCGCGGGAAATCACAATGTCCGCCGCCGCAAACAGATCCTTGAGTTCGTCCTTCACAAATTCAAACTGCCGATATCCCGGAATCGTGAGCTTCAGATTGTCCACCTTGTCCTTGCCGCAAATGTGGATGATCTGAAAGTCCCGGAGAAGCGCATCAAGGTTGTCCCGCACCGTCTTGTTGACCGATGAGGCGCCGAGCGATCCGCCGATCACGAGCAACACCGGCTTGCTGTCGTCAAATCCGCAGAAAGCGAGCCCCTTTTCTCTGTTTCCCTGCAGCAGTTCCTCCCGGATGGGCGTTCCTGTGAGGACCGCCTTATTCGTCGGAAGACATCCCAGAGTCTCCGGAAAATTACAGCACACCTTTTTCGCCACCGGTATGCACAGCTTGTTGGCCAGTCCCGGCGTCATATCAGACTCGTGGATGATGCACGGAATTTTCAGGGATGCCGCCGCCCGGACCACCGGCACGCTGACGAAGCCGCCTTTCGAAAACAGAACATCCGGCTTATATTCCCGCAGGAACTTCCTTGCCTGCCGGTAGCCCTTCATCACCCGGAACGGATCCGAGAAATTCTTCGGGTCAAAATACCGGCGGAGCTTTCCCGTCTCAATGCCGAGATAGGGCACGCCGCAGTCCTCCATCAGCTTCTTCTCAATGCCGTTCAGAGAACCGATATAATAAATTTCATAGCCCTCCTTCCGCAGAGAAGGGAGCAGGGCGATGTTCGGCGTCACATGGCCTGCCGTGCCGCCGCCGGTCAGAATGATCTTCTTTTTTACTGATTTTGCTGTATCCGCCATGGAATGCTGCCTTTCTCAGGCCCTGGCCGAAAGCGCCTGCTCCAGCGCAAGGGCCAGCTGATCCGCACAGGAGGTCGTTTTGAAGCCGCAGGTATTTCCCTTGAGCAGCGCGATGACATCCTCCGCCTTCTTGCCCTCCACCAGCTTGCCGATGGCCTTGAGATTCCCGTTGCACCCGTCAGTGAAGGTCACCCCATGCACACGGTGATCCTCATCTATGTCAAAATCGATCCGGGACGAGCAGGTCCCGTGAGTATAATAAGTCATGTATCTTCCTCGCTGAGGCAAAATCCGCGCATGCGGTTTTGCCGAATATAGCTCCCGGCGCGCCGCGCCGACGGTGCGGCAGGGACGTCCTGCTGATGTCTTGCTGATATAGGATGCTCCTGTCGCAGCCCGTGCCGCGCCTTTGCACACTGATACGAAAAGAGCCCACCCGCGGGCTTGCTCGCAGAGGGCTCTCTTTCTATACAGCCTTGAACCGGTACGATCAGATCTTGTTATCAGATCCAAGAACGTCCTTGATCTTGTGCTCAACGATTGCCTTGACATTGGCACGGCCGTCGCCAAGATACTGACGAGGATCGAAGTGCTCCGGATGCTCCACAAAATGCTTGCGGATGCCGGCAGTCATGCCGAGACGCAGATCGGAGTCGATGTTGATCTTGCAGACAGCGCCCTTTGCAGCCTCACGCAGCTGATCTTCCGGAACGCCGATCGCATCGACCAGCTTGCCGCCGTTCTCGTTGATGATCTTGACATATTCCTGCGGAACGGAGGAAGAGCCATGCAGAACGATCGGGAATCCGGGCAGACGGCGTGCAACCTCGGCAAGAATGTCGAGACGCAGCTGCGGCTTTGTGCCGGGCTTGAACTTGTAAGCGCCGTGAGATGTGCCGATCGCGATCGCAAGGGAATCCACGCCGGTTCTCTTGACGAACTCCTCGACCTGATCCGGATCCGTGTAGAATGCCTTGTCCGCTTCCACGGAGACCGCATCCTCTACGCCAGCCAGCGTGCCGAGCTCAGCCTCGACCACAACGCCGTGCTCATGCGCATACTCTGCGACCTTCTTGGACTCGGCGATGTTCTCCTCGAACGGATGGCCGGAATAGTCGATCATGACAGAAGTAAATCCGTTGTCGACGCAGTCCTTGCAGACGTCAAAATCCGCGCCGTGGTCCAGATGAAGAACCATCGGAACCTCCGGATGCAGCTCGGAAGCAGCCTCAACCAGCTTCACAAGATAAACGCTGTTGGCATACTTTCTGGCGCCCTGGGAAGCCTGCAGAATGACAGGGCTCTTCAGCTCTGCCGCTGCATCAGTGATTCCCTGGACAATTTCCATGTTGTTAATGTTGAAAGCGCCGATGGCGTATCCGCCGGCATATGCTTTCTTGAACAGTTCAGTACTAGTTACAATAGGCATAATGAATACCACCTTTCTGTGGAATATTAACTTGCATTGCTAGTATATCGCGACGGATGAAGCCGCGCAAGCAGTCCGGCGCAACATAGCGGCCAGCCGGCCTGCCTGCTCTCCGCCTGCCGCACCGCAGGGCGCCCGATCCGGGTACCGGCACTGCTCAGTTGTCGGACAGCCCGGACTCCGCCTGCCGCGCCGCACAGCGGCCGCTCAGCCGGATACTCGCGCCGCATCCCTGCCTGCATTTTCCGGGTTCTTCCGAAAGAGATCACCGACCTTCAGTCCTTCGTAAGATGGATCATCGCTCTCCACCGTCATCCACAGAATCTGCTGCGGATGCGGTGCGCCGTCCACCGCGGTGCCGTCCTCTGTAAACAGCCCGGTGACCCGCGCCGCCACATCGCGTCCGTCCGGTTTCATGATCTCAATGGAATCGCCCACCAGAAACTTGTTTCGCTGCATGAATTTTGCGCGCCCCGCCTCATCCACCGCATCGATCAGGCCAAGATACACCGCGTCGTGGCGGTACACATTGTTCTCGTATACCATGGAATCCGCGCCGGGTTTTCCAAAATAAAACCCTGTGGTAAACGGACGGTAGGTGCACTTCCGGATTTCCTCCCGGCACCAGGGCAGAATCTGCTGATATGCCTCCGCGCTCTCCAGATAGGAGTCGATCGCCCGCCGATAGGCGCGCGCCACCGTCGCAACATACAGCGCGGTTCTCATGCGCCCCTCCACCTTGAAGGAATCGATGCCGGCGTCCACCATCTCCGGAATATGGTCAATCATGCACAGGTCACGGGAATTGAATATGAACGTGCCGCGCTCATTCTCCATCACAGGGAGATATTCCCCCGGCCTCGTCTCCTCCATGACGGCATAGCGCCAGCGGCAGGGATTGGTGCAGTCTCCGTGGTTTGAATCCCTGCCGGTGAACCAGTTAGACAGCAGGCAGCGTCCGGAGTAGCTGATGCACATCGCACCGTGAATAAACGCCTCGATCTGCAGGTCCTGCGGCGTTTTCTCCCTGATTTCTCTGATTTCCGCAAGGCTCAGCTCCCTCGCGCAGACCACGCGCTTTGCCCCCATACTCTGCCAGAACTGGAAATCCGCGTAATTCAGGCTGTTTGCCTGTGTGGAGACATGGAGCTCGCACATCGGGCAAAGCCGCTTCGCCATCAGAAACACACCGGGATCCGCGATGATCAGCGCGTCCGGCGCATCCTCCCCGAGAGCCGCCAGCTCCTTCAGATACTGCTCAATGCCCGGCAGCTCCGGGCTGTGAGCCAGAACGTTCACCGTGACATGGACTGATACCCCATGCTGATGCGCATAATGTATCCCCGCCTTCATATCCTCCATGGAAAAATTTCTGGCATTGGCGCGGAGTCCGTACGCCTCTCCGCCGATATAGACTGCGTCGGCGCCGAAATGCACCGCCGTCTTCAGTACCTCCAGGCTTCCCGCCGGAATCAGTAATTCTGGGCTTTTCCTCATCTTATTCTCCATGCTGTCTTTATACGTCATCTGCAGAAGAAATGCCTGTCCGGAACTGCTCCCGGATCGGGCCATGGAAGCTGCCGTCTTCCACAGGTATTCTGCGCACCGACATTGCCGCGCCGTCTCCTGTGGCGAGCACGACCGTGGACAGCTCCGGATCACTGGTCAGCGCCTCCAGATACTCCCGCATCCGCCGGTGAATCGTGCGGTTTCTCCGCGTCACCGCGTAGCGCGGCTCCAGAATCTCGCCGCCCTTCAGCACATTGTCGGAGAGAAGGACGCCGCCCGGCGCCAGAAGTGCCTTCACCATCGGCAGAAAATGGATGTACTGTCCCTTTGCCGCATCCATAAAGACAAAATCGAACCTTCTGCCATCCTGCTCCGCCAGGTTCTTCAGCACATCCGCCGCATCTCCTTCGATCAGCGTGATTCTGCAATCCGGGCCTTCGCCCTGCTCTGCTCCGCCTCCGCCGGTCAATCCGGCTCCAGGGGTTCTGCCGTCATCAGCCTCTTTGCTCTTTTCTGCCGCAGCGCCGCCATCCCTGCCAGCCTTTTCCAGCCCATCTTCTGTTCTGCCGCCGCGCTGCGCCTTCGTCTCCGCGGCGTAAGCGTGGACATTCTGTTCCGCTCTCTTCTCCCGCTCCGGATCCTTTTCGATCGAGACAATTTCACAGTCCGCCGGTGCATATTCCCGCATGTACAGCGTGGAATACCCGATGGCCGTCCCGACCTCCAGAATGCGCCGCGGCCTCCCGGTATCCAGAAGAAAGCGGATCAGCGCGCGGGTCTGCGGCCGGATGATCGGGATCTGTTCCTGCAGCGCCTGCTGCTCCAGTTTCATAAGAAAGGGCGTCTGGCTCACTTTCAGCGATTCGATGAAAGCAGTCAGACGCTCCGTATCTTCTGCGTTTCTCATTCGTTGTCTGCCGTCCCTGTGCCTGTTCCCTCCGCATCGGCGGGCGCAGCGGCCGTGGATGCCGTTTCTGAAGACTCTGCCGCCTCCGACGCGCCTGATGCAGATGACGCGGAAGCGGAAGACTGTCCCGCTGATGCTCCGCCTTCTCCGGCTGTACCCGCCATCTCCTTCATCATTTCACTGGGCAGCATATCCGAGCTGAACGTGTAGGTGCCCGGCTGAAGCTTGCCCTCATAATCAGAGAAACGAAGCTGCACCTGAAAGACAAAGGCGCTTTTAATCAGACCATTCTTCTGCAGCAATTTGGAAATGTCCTTCTCCGACATCTCCGCCGTCGTGGTAATGGTAGCTGACTGTCCCTGCCCCACCGGATCCAGCGAACTCTCCTGAAAAATACTGTATCCGAGTTCATACGCCTCGCGCGCCTTTGTGATAAAGAACAGCACCAGGACCACAATGATGACATATTTCACCACAGTCAGAACCATATCAAAGGGTGCCTGTCTGCCGCTGATTACCGATCTTCTCCGCTTTCTGGGTGCCATCTGTCTCTCCAATGCATCTCCGGCAAAATATCACCACACCGGAATTTCCTGCCGCGCCGCCGGTCACGCCTCCATGATCATGGCGATGATCATCGGGCGCCGCTTGGTCTTCTTCCAGAAATAATCGCCCAGGTCATCGCGCACGGCGGATTTGAGCTTGCTCCAGTCAGAAATTCCTCTCGCCAGGTTTGTTTCAATGGCGTCGCGGGCAACCGCCTGCGCCTCCACCATCATATCATCTGCCTCTTTGAGATAGACAAAACCGCGCGAGGCGATCTCCGGACCCGAAACAAGGTCTCCCATGTACTGATCCAGCACGAAGGTGACAAATACCACGCCGTCCTCGGCCAGATGCTGGCGGTCCCGCAGAACGACATTGCCGACATCGCCCACGCCAAGGCCGTCGACCATGATCTCTCCGACCTGGACGCGTCCGGTCACCTTTGCGGAATTCTTCGTGAACTCCAGCACATCGCCCGACTGCAGCAGGAAGATATGCTTATCGTCATATCCAAGCTCTCTGCAGATCCGCTCGTGTGCCTTCAGGTGCTTGTACTCGCCGTGCACCGGAACGCAGAATTTTGGCTGCACCAGGGTATAAATCAGCTTGATTTCCTCCTGGCAGGGATGTCCGGAGGCGTGCACATCCGAGGAAATGACGTTCGCGCCCTTCATCAGCAGCAGATTGATCGTATTGGTGACTGCCTTCTCATTGCCCGGTATCGGATTCGAGGAAAAGATGACCGTATCCCCGGGACCCACCTTGATCTTGCGGTGCGTGCCCTCGGCGATGCGGGAAAGAGCCGCCATGCTCTCGCCCTGGCTGCCGGTGGTGACGATGACCGTCTTCTCCTCCGGATAATTTTTGAGCTCGTCAATATCGATCAGTGTGTTCGCCGGAATGGTGATGCATCCGAGCTGCTGCGCGATCGAGATGATATTGACCATGCTGCGGCCCTCGACCACCACCTTGCGTCCGAACTTGTAGGCCGAATTGATGATCTGCTGCACCCGGTCCACATTGGACGCGAAGGTTGCGATCAGCAGCCGCGAATCGCGGTGCTCCGAGAAGAGCAGGTCGAACGTCTTGCCGACCGACTTCTCTGACGGCGTGTACCCGGGCCGTTCCGCGTTGGTCGAATCACACAGCAGCGCGAGCACGCCCTTCCGTCCGAGCTCCGCGAATCGCTGCAGATCGATGGCGTCCCCATAGACCGGCGTGAAATCGACCTTGAAATCGCCGGTATGAATCACCGTGCCCACCGGAGATGTGATCGCCAGCGCCGCGGCATCCACAATACTGTGGTTGGTTTTGATGAATTCAACCCGGAAGGCGCCCAGGGTGACGGTCTGTCCGAATTTTACCACGTGTCTTTCGGTGGTATTCATCATTCCGTGCTCTGTCAGCTTGCCCTCGATGATGCCCATGGTGAGACGGGTCGCATAGATCGGGGCATTGACATCCCGCAGTACATACGGCAGCGCGCCGATGTGATCCTCATGTCCATGCGTGATCACAAAGCCCTTGACCTTGTCGAGATTGTTCTGCAGATAGGTGGTGTCCGGAATCACACAGTCGACGCCGTACATATCCTCGGAGGGGAAGGCCATGCCGCAGTCCACCACCACGATGCTGTCCTCATATTCGAACGCCGTGATGTTCATGCCGATCTCTTCCAGCCCGCCGAGCGGAATGATGCGCAGCTTTCCGGCCGGTGTCTCCTTCTCGCTGCTCTTTCTCGGCTGTTCCCGCCGTTCCCGGAGCTGCCGCACCGCCTTCTGCACCTTGCTCTCACTCAGTGCCCGGGCATCTCCGGACGGTCTGGATGACTGTTCGCTCCGGCTCTGATTCTGTGCTTTGGAACTCCTTCTGCTGCCATGTCCGGATTCCTTTCTTCCTCTTCTGGCCGCAGATTCATTCTGTTCCTGCCTGTTCCTTGCTTCCTTCTGTTCTTTGTTGTCCATTGTCTCCTTCTGTTCTGTTTTGTTCACGTAATCTCCTTATCTGCATGGAACCTGCGGGCAGACAGGAACAGAGGCTGCCTCCTTCCCGGGCACGCGGAGCGCAGCGCTCCCCTGCTCCGGTCCGCGGCACCTCCTGCTCTGCCTGCTCCGGTTCTGTCAACGAACTATCCTGTTTCCCGGTCTGTCCTGAACCTCTCCCGGTTCCGGGCAGCCCCTTACTCTGGAAATCTCATTCCAGAGAAATACCCATATCTTCCAGCGCGTCGCGGAACAGCTCCGCCACCGCCTTTAGCTCCACTTCATCCTCGACGATCTCGTACACGCTCTCCTCGGCATCCGGCTGCGCGGTATCCTTCAAAATCAGTGCTTCCCCGTCGCCTTCCTCCGAATCCGTCACGAGAATATATGTCTCCCCGCGCAGAATCGCCTGATCCAGCACATAAAACGCTGCCGGCTCCTCCGCTTCCGCCGGAGTGAAGTAAATTTTATCCATCCGTATTGTCCTCCGGCTGTCCTGCGCAGCCCGTTCCGTCAGTCAGCTGTTCTTCAGCTTCGCGATCACATCCGCATGATTCTCCATGTATTCCTGCAAAATAATATTCGCCGCGATCTGATCGACATATTTTTTATCGCCGGGCACCAGACCCAGCTTCTTCATGATCTCATCTGACTCCACCGTCGTCAGACGCTCATCCTGCAGTACGACTGGCAGCCCGGTCCGGCGCTCCAGCCTGTCCATGAATTCCCGGACCGCCGCGGCGCGCTCCCCCTCCGAATCATTCATATTCAGCGGAAGCCCCAGCACAATCAGACGCACATCATTCTCTGCGATCAGCTCCTCAATGCGCGATAGCGTCCTGCGAATCTTGCTCTCCCTGTCACGATATATGGTTTCTTTCGGCTGCGCCGTCATCAGCAGCGCATCGCTGAGCGCCACCCCGACCGTCTTCGCACCGTAATCGAGACCCATAATCTTCATATCCAGCTCCGACCGCTAAAAGGTAATGATACCCTGCCAGTTCCCTCCGGAAACGTGCGTTTATAATTGATGACCACATCTCATGCGGTCATCAATTATCCGTTCCGGCATCCGCAGCCTGCAAGATCCCGGAGGAAACCTGTAATACCCCGCAAGTTTCCGAAGGAAACTTGCGTTGATAATAGATGACCGCATCCCATGCGGTCATCTATTATCAACCGTTACCAGCGATTATTTTTAATATAGCTCTTCAGAATCTCTTCCACCAGCTCGTCGCGTTCCACCTTCATGATGAGGCTTCTTGCCCCCATATAGTTGGTGATATACGTAGGATCCCCGGACATGATATAACCGACGATCTGATTCACCGGGTCATATCCCTTTGTCATCAGGGCTTCATATACGACGGACAGCACCTTCTTAGCTGCCGACTCCTCTTCCTTCTCCACCTTGAAATACTGGGTGTTGCCGAAATCATCGTCATTTCTGTTATCGCGATATTCTGTCATGGTAAACCTCCCGGTATGCAGCGCCAGCTCCGAACCACTGATCAGCGGCAATTCCCCCTCTGTGCCGCGGGCTGCAGACCATAGTTAATGTTAGTTTATCTTATTTCTTTTTTCTTGTGAAGTATCACCCCAAAAACAGGCGGCTGATCAGTATCACCAGAAAACAGGCGGCTGATCAGCCGATCACCTGCCCCATGCACCAGGGAGTGCCCTCTCTGACCTCCACAAGACGCACCCTCAGCGGTTCGCCTGCCGCACAGGCGCGCCGCAGGGATGCGGCGGGCACCAGCACCGGCAGATACCGGGTGGTATGGCCGGAGAGATACTCCGTCTCCGCTGCATTACTCTCCGGAGCTGTCCCGGAAACGCTGTCTCTCTCGTCCTCCCCGCCCCGGCCGCCGCTCTTCTTTCCGTAGGCCATCTGCGTCCTCCGCAGAATCTCTTTCTCTGTGATGTGCTCCTCCGGCAGGATTTCCTCTTCCTCCCCGATAAAGCTTTTCCGGTATGCTGCGGCCTGCCGGACCGTCATCTCCTGCAGTATCCGGCTTCTCCCCGCCTTCACCGCCTCTGTGATCTGCCCGGGCATCTGATCCGCCACTGTTCCATGCCGTCTCGAGTACGGGAATACATGAATTTCATAAAAATTCACGCTTTCGAGAAAGCGGCGGCTCTCCTCAAACTCCTCGTCGGTCTCCCCTGGAAATCCCACAATCACATCTGTAGTGAGTGCCGGCCGGTCATAATAGCGGCGCAGCCGGTCCACCGCCGCAAGAAACTCTGCCGCCGTGTAATGGCGGTTCATCCGCGCCAGTACGCTGTCGCAGCCGCTCTGCAGGGAGAGGTGAAAATGCGGACAGATTTTCGGTTCTTCCGCGATGGCGGCGACAAATTCCTCGCTCATCACGCGCGGCTCCAGCGAGCCGAGCCGGATCCTCTCTATGCCCTCCACACCCGCGATGGCGCGGAGCAGCGACAGCAGAGCCGCATTTCCGCCGCCTGCCTGATTGTAGGAAATATCCTCCCAGTCCAGGCCGTAGCTCCCGATATGAATTCCGGTGATCACAACCTCCCGGACGCCCTGTGCCGCAAGCCCCTTTACTTCCTCCAGCACCTCCTCCGGGCGGCGGCTCCGCACCCGGCCTCTCGCGTAGGGAATAATACAATAGGAACAGAACTGATTGCACCCGTCCTGAATTTTGACATCCGCGCGGGTCCGCCCGGGCGTCCGGAGCATCATGGATTCATAGGCAGGATGATGCTGGATGTCGTCCATGGTGAGCCCGCCCAGCGTTTTATCCGGCTCCCTGTCTCCGCTATGAATGCGGCCCGCCGTACTCGTATTGCCTTCCTCTGCCGCTTTCAGGTCACCGTCAGCCGGAGTGGAAGCATCCTGTGCGGCAGCGCCATTCTCCTCCATCCGTTTCCGCAGATATGCCTCGACGATCTCCGCGATCTGGCCCTTGCGGTTTGTTCCGATGGCCAGATCAATCGCGGGATCCTTCTCCACACCCTCGGGGTCAGTCTCCACATATATTCGTGACCGTACAGGTATTGACGACATAGACGTCCGCCGACTGATCAAAAGGCACAACCTGCCAGCCTTTTTTCTGTAAATTTTGCATCATGACGTCTGTTTCGTACGCATTTACCTTGCAGCCGAGATTATGAAATGCTATCGTTTTCACGCTTTTCCACCCGTTTTTTTGTCGTGTTTGAGCATTGACTTTAAAAATACGCTAACCTAGTATAGTAGGCGAAGGTATTATTCTACAGAAGGAGGTAGCAGTCCAATGAAGACCGTAAAGATTTCTCTGAATTCCATCGATAAGGTCAAGTCTTTCGTCAATGATATCACGAAATTCGATTATGATTTCGATCTGGTATCCGGAAGATATGTGATCGATGCCAAGTCCATCATGGGAATCTTCTCCCTGGATCTGTCCAAGCCGATTGACCTGAACATCCATGCGGAAGACAACATCGATGAAGTACTTGCTGTTCTGAAGCCTTACATGGTTTAATCAGAGGTTTGATCAGAACGATTGGTTTCAAGGAAGGGCGGAGTTCTCTGTGGGATCAGAGAGCTCCTTTTTTATTTTCCTTTTACGGGCAGGATCAGGCTGCCGTGCATTTCCCCGCTCACCGGCAGCCCATCGTCTCCCTATCAGCGCTTCTCATTTCCCGCTTTCCGCTTCACATTCCCTCGGTCAGCGGATCCTCGCGGTACTTGAGCACTCTCTTTCCCTCCGCGTCCACGATGATGATCTCATCCGTCTCCAGCGCCTTATCCACCATTTCTTCGATGATGTCGTCCAGATGATGCTCATGGCGCTCGATCACGTCCAGAATCGGCTTGGTCACCGGATGCTTCGCGACAAAAATCGTGCAGCAGTCCTCGTAGGGCAGAATCGAGGTGTCGTAGGTCCCGATTTTCTTGGAGACTGTGACGATGTCCTCCTTGTCAAATCCGATCAGAGGCCGGAACACCGGAAGCGTGCAGACCGCGTTGGTGCATTCCAGGGAGCGCATCGTCTGGGACGCCACCTGTCCGAGGCTTTCCCCGGTGATCAGGGCTCCGCAGGCCGTGCGGCGCGCGATTTTCTCCGCAATCCTCATCATAAACCGCCGCATGATGATGGTCAGCTCGTCATGCGGGCACTTGTCATAAATCGCCAGCTGTATCTCTGTGAAATTGATGTTGTGCAGCCAGATCGGCCCTGTGTAGGCTGCCACTTCCGCAGCGAGATCCTCCACCTTCTGCAGGGCGCGCTCGCTGGTATACGGCGGCGCATTGAAATAGACCGCATCCAGTTTCAGGCCGCGCTTCGCCATCATCCAGCCTGCGACCGGGCTGTCGATGCCGCCCGAGAGAAGCAGCATGGCCTTGCCGGCGCTGCCCACCGGCAGCCCGCCGGGGCCGGGCAAAATATGCGTATAGATATAAATTTTCTCGCGGATCTCCACCGTCACCATGACATCCGGATGGTGAACATCCACCTTCAGGTCCGGATAGGCGTCAAGCAGAGCGCCGCCGAGCGCCTCGTCGATCTCCTGCGAGTTCATCGGGTAGGTCTTATCCTGCCGGCGGCAGTGCACCTTGAATGTGCGGCGCCGGTCAGGATATTCCTCCCCGAAGAATGCGACGACGTCCTTCTCCAGCTCCTCATACGGCTCTATCGGCCGCTCCGCCATCGGACAGACGCCGACGATGCCGAACACGTGCTGGAGCGCATTCACCACTTCCTCTGTGTCGCATGCGCCCTTTGCCTCTGCAAAAATCCGGCCGGAGGTGCGGTGCACGGTGAAGGTACCGCTGCATTTCTTCAGGGCGATCCGCATCTGCTGCACAAGGGCATCCTCAAAAAGATACCGGTTCTTTCCCTTGACGCCGATCTCGGCATATTTGATCAGGAATGACTGATATTCCATGTCGTTTTCTCCTCTGTCCTCCCGCTGACAGCCGCACCGCTGACGGTGTCCGCTTCTGCCGCGCAGGACCGCTGTTCTGCTTACTGTCTTGTATACCGGCGCAGCATCGGCACGATGGAAAGCAGCGCATCCGCCGCCGCATCCATGTCCTCCATGGTATTCATCACCGACGTGCTCAGGCGGATGGTGCTGTCAAGCTCGTCGCCGCGCACGCCGATAGCCTTCAGTGTCTCGGAGAGATGCGGTCGGTTGGACGAGCAGGCGCTGCCAGAGGAGACATAAATATTCCGGTCCTCAAGCGCGTGCAGGAGCACCTCCGCGCGGACTCCCGGCACCGTGAGCGACAGCACCTGCGGTGCCGTCGTGCGGATCGAGGCAGAGAGTTCTTCCGCAGGCACCGCTGCGATATTCCGGCTTCCGCATTCAGGCAGCGCGCTGTCCGCAGCACATCCGGATTTTTCCGGATGTGACGCCGCTCCCGGCACGTTCAGCGCCGGTATGCCGTTGATCCGGACATGCTCCAGCTCTCTCATCCGCAGAATAAAGTGTTCCTTCATGGCGAAGAGCTGCTCCCGCTCCGCCGCCAGATTGCTGTACAGCATCTGCGCCGCCAGCGCCATACCGGCGATGCCTGCGACATTCTCCGTTCCGGAGCGCAGGCCGTTCTGCTGACCGCCGCCAAAGATCAGGTTGCGGACCTTGACACCGTCCGCCACATAAAGCAGACCGACTCCCTTCGGCGCATGGATCTTGTGGCCGCTCGCCGCCAGAAAGTCGATATGCATCTTTCTGGGGAGGATCTCCTCCTTGCCGAATGCCTGCACCGCATCCACGTGAAAGAGGGTGTGCGGATTCTTCTCCTTGATGGCCGCGCCGATCTCCGCAACGGGCTCGACCGCACCGATCTCGTTGTTTGTAAACATGATCGAGACCAGAATGGTATCCTCCCGCACGGCATCCCGCACCTGCTCCGCCGAGACGTGCCCGTTCACATCCACCGGCAGGTACGTCACCGTGAAGCCCTGGGACTCCAGATATTTCATAGATTCCAGTACCGCCGGATGTTCAATCCGGGTGGTGACAAGATGTCTGCCCTGCCGGCAGTTTGCCAGCGCTCCTCCGATAATGGCGATGTTGTCAGATTCCGAGCCGCAGGAAGTGAAATAAAGATTTTTCGGCTGACACTTCAGAATACCCGCCAGGGTCTCCTTTGCCCGGCGGATTTCCGTCTCCGCCTCCACGCCCTTGTGATGCATGCTCGAAGGATTGCCGTATTCCTCGAGATAGATTTTGTCCATCAGGCGCACGACCTCCGGGAACACCCGGGTGGTGGCGGAATTATCGAGATAAACTTCCTTTGACACAGGCATATTGCCGAATCCTTTCTACTTGCCGGCGGACTTTGATGCCGCAAAATCTGCGCCGTCCTCCATCTCCGGTTTTTACTGAATTTCCTGGGTGTAAATCAGCCAGGAGAGGACTGTCATGCCGGCCGTCTCCGTGCGGAGAATCCGCCGCCCGAGTGTGATCGGCTGCACACCCGCGCGCTCCTGCGCGAGCGTCACCTCCTCCGGCGCAAATCCGCCCTCCGGGCCGATGAAAACTGCCACCGTGCTGCCCGGTCGGATGCTCTCGAAAATCTCCCGCGTGCCGCGGCCGTTCTCCGCGCGCTCATACGGAAGAAGCCGCACATCCATCGATTTTGCCATCTCCACGGCCTCCGCCATAGAGACCGGCTCATGCACCACGGGGACGATCCCGCGGCGGCTCTGCTGCGCCGCCGCCTCCGCAATGGACTGCCAGCGGACCGTCTTTTTCCTCTTCCGCCCCTCATCCAGCTTCATGACACAGCGGCTCATTTCCACAGGAACGATGGAGAAGACGCCGAGCTCCGTGCATTTCTGCACAATCCACTCCATCTTCTCCCCCTTCGGAAGCCCCTGGAACAGAGTCATTCTGACCGGAAGCTCCACATCCGCCTCCTTGATGAAGCGGAGGCGGCAGACAATCCCGTCCTCCCGGATCTCCTCGATACCGTAGCGGTACTCTCTGGAATCCGTTCCATTGCTGACCGAGAGCTCGTCGCCCGGCCGCATGCGCAGGACATTCTTGATATGATTGTAATCCGCTCCGGTAATGATCAGCGTGTCGCCGGTCATATCCGCCGGATCCACAAACAAATGCGTCATTGCGATTCCTCAGTGCAGCGGCTTCCTTCCGGTCACCGCGTGCCACTCTCCCTGATCGGTGATATCGGTCACAGTGAGTCCTGCCTTCCGCATGGCATCCGCCACGCTGTCCTGATATCCGTCGATGATACCGGAGGTGATATAGACAGCGCCCGGCTTCATGCACCGCACCGCCGCCGGCGTGAGCGGAAGCAGCACGCTGGGGAGAATGTTGGCCACCACGATGTCGTATTTTTCATATCCGACCTTGTCCTGGACAGCCGGATCATTCACCAGATTTCCGAGCAGCATCGTAAAGCGGGACGGATCGACGCCGTTTGCCTTCAGATTATCCTCCACGGCAGGCAGGGCGCACGGATCGAGATCCGTGCCCACGACATGCGCCGCGCCGAGCATCAGCGCCAGAATTCCAAGGATCCCGCTTCCGGTTCCCACATCGAGCAGCTGTGTGTCCGGCGTGAGAAAACGGCGGATCTGCCGGATGCAGAGCTGTGTGGTCTCGTGCATGCCGGTTCCGAACGCCGTGCCGGGATCAATATGAAAGAGAAGCGCCGGCTGCCGTCCGTCCGCCGGAATCTGCGGTGTCTCCCAGGACGGAATCGCCAGGATGTCGTCGATCCAGAACTGATGGAAGTACTGCTTCCAGTTATTGATCCAGTCAACATCCGCTGTCTCATCGACAGAGACCGTTCCCGGCCCGATGATATCCGAATACGTTCTGAGTCTGTCCAGTGCCGCAAGTATCCCGGCTTTCACCTCGTCCGGCGTCGTCACGCGGTCTTCCAGCTTCAGTGTCCCGTCCTCCTTCTCCTCGACAAAGAAGCTGAGTACCGCCGAACCGTCGTCCGGCTGCGTCTCCGGGCAGATGTCAACAAACATCTGCTCCTTTTCCGCCGCAGTCAGCGGCACATGATCCTCAATCTGGGCACCCTCCAGCCCCAGATCACTCAGCTCGCTGATGATAATGTCCTCCGCCGCAGTTGTTGTGCGGATCCGGAATCGCATCCATTTCATTTGAAGAATCCTTTCTTCTTTCTCTTCGTCTCCTTCTCCTCCGGTTCCGCAGTCTCTTCCGATGCGGCCAGCGTATTGCCGGCCAGCGCATCATATGCCTTCAGCGCTTCCTTCGCCTCCCTGGAGAGATGAGTCGGCACATCCACGACGAGCGTAACATAGTGGTCGCCGCGGGAATTGGCACTGCGGAGGGAAGGAACTCCCTTGCCGCGCAGACGGACTCTGGTCTGCGTCTGTGTGCCTGCCTTGACATCATAGAGAACCGGCCCGTCCACCGTATTGATGCGGACTGTTCCGCCGAGTGCGGCGACCGGGTAGGAAATCCGGACCGTGGAGTAAATGTTCTCCTCCTCGCGGGTAAACTCCGGATCGGATGAGACGAGAACCTCCACCAGCAGGTCGCCGCGCGGACCGCCGTTTGCCCCGGGTTCACCCTTCTCCCGGATGCGGACACTCATGCCGTTGTCAATGCCGGCAGGAATCGTGACGCGGATCGTCTTGCGGCTCGTCTTGTAGCCTGTTCCGCCGCAGTCCGGGCATTTATCCCGGATGATTTTCCCCGAGCCGCCGCAGTCCGGGCAGGTCTGCACATTGCGGACTGTCCCGAAAAACGACTGCTGCGTGTAGACAACCTGCCCGCGGCCGCCGCACTTCGGGCACATCTGCGGGGAGGTGCCGGGTTTTGCCCCTGTGCCTCCGCAGGTCGGGCAGGGATCCTTCAAATTCAGTGTGATGTCCTTGTCGCACCCGAACACGGCCTCCTGAAACGTGATGCGGACACTCGTGCGGATGTTGCCGCCCTTCATCGGGCCATTCGCCGCGCCGCGCGAGCGCGCTCCGCCGCCTCCGAAAATATCGCCGAAGATGTCGCTGAAAATATCGCTGAAATCCGCACTGTTGAAATCAAAGCCCTGGGAGCCGAAGCCGCCGCTTCCGTCAAACGCGGACATGCCGAACTGATCGTACTGCCTGCGCTTGTTTTCATCCGACAGAACCGCGTATGCCTCGGATGCCTCCTTGAATTTTTCCGCCGCATTCTTGTCTCCCGGATTCATATCCGGATGATATTTCTTGGCAAGCACGCGGTATGCCTTCTTGATGTCCTCCTGAGAGGCGTCCTTTGACACGCCCAGGACTTCATAGTAATCCCGTTTCTGTTCTGCCATATAAACTCCTTGCTATTGCGGGACAGACACGTCGCCTGTCCTGCTGCCGGTTTCCTGTCTCCGGCAAAATATCACACGCATTGTAGCATACTGTCTTCCTGCGCGAAAAGCCCAGAAGGTTATGAAGCCTTCTGGGCCGTATCTATTTGATTTCTATTCCGGCTGCCCGTAACGCGTCGCCGGCCGTCCGCACTCCCGGCCTTCTGCCGGGAGCCGTGCTGTCTGACCGGCCGCGTCTTCTGCGGTTTGCGGCCTTACACTTCTCTGTAATCGCCGTCCACCACGTCGTCATTCTTGCCGCCGTTGTTCTGAGCTCCGCCGTTCTGCGGTCCCGCCTGAGGGCCTGCGTTCTGTCCGGCTCCCTGGTTCGCCGCATTCTGCTGCGCTGCCTGCTCGTACATCTTGGTGAAGAGCTGCTGCGCATCGTTCGAGAGCTTTTCCTTCTTGGTCTTCAGCGCATCGAGATCCGCATCGCTGATGTCGGACTGATCCTTCGTTCTGTCGAGAACGGTCTTCAGATCCGCGAGGTCCGCCTCAACCGTGGATTTCTCCGCGGGATCGAGCTTGTCCCCGGCCTCCTTCATGGCCTTCTCCGTCTGGAATGCAAGGGAATCCGCCTCATTGCGGGCATCAATGCCTTCCTTTCTCTTCTTGTCCTGTGCCTCGTACTCAGCCGCTTCCTTCACAGCCTTGTCGATGTCTTCCTTGGACATGTTGGAGCCGCCGCTGATTGTGATATGCGCATCCTTTCCGGTGCCGAGATCCTTCGCCGATACATTGATGATGCCGTTTGCATCGATATCGAAGGTAACCTCGATCTGAGGGACTCCTCTCGGAGCCGGTGCGATGCCGTCGAGACGGAACTGGCCGAGAGACTTGTTGTCGCGTGCGAACTTGCGCTCGCCCTGCAGGACATTGATCTCAACCGATGTCTGATTATCCGCCGCCGTGGAGAACACCTGGCTCTTCTTGGTCGGAATCGTGGTGTTGCGGTCGATCAGAGGCGTCGCCACACCGCCGAGGGTCTCGATGGACAGTGTCAGAGGCGTGACATCCAGCAGAAGGATATCGCCGGCGCCCGCATCGCCTGCCAGCTTGCCGCCCTGGATTGCCGCGCCGATTGCCACGCACTCATCCGGGTTCAGGCTCTTGCTCGGCTCATGGCCGGTCAGCTGACGCACCTTCTCCTGCACGCACGGAACACGGGTGGAACCGCCGACAAGGAGCACCTTGCCGAGGTCTGCGTTTGTCAGGCCTGCGTCTCTCATCGCGTTCTGGACCGGTGTAGCGGAACGCTCCACCAGATCACTGATCAGCTCCTCGAACTTTGCTCTGGACAGATCCATATCGAAGTGCTTCGGCACACCGCCGACCGATGCGATGAACGGAAGGTTGATGTTCGTCGTGGTGGAGGAGGAAAGCTCCTTCTTCGCCTTCTCGGCAGCCTCCTTCAGTCTCTGCATTGCCATCTTGTCGGTGGAAAGGTCAACCCCTTCCTTCGCCTTGAATTCGGAGACCATCCAGTCCATGATTCTCTGGTCAAAATCATCGCCGCCCAGATGCGTATCACCGTTGGTCGCGAGAACCTCGATGACGCCGTCACCGATCTCGATGATGGAGACATCGAACGTGCCGCCGCCGAAGTCGTAGACCATGATCTTCTGCTCTTTTTCATTGTCCAGGCCATAGGCCAGAGCCGCCGCCGTGGGCTCGTTGATGATACGCTTCACATCAAGCCCTGCGATCTTGCCTGCGTCCTTGGTCGCCTGACGCTGTGCATCGTTGAAATAAGCCGGGACCGTGATGACCGCTTCCGTGACCTTCTCGCCGAGATAAGCCTCCGCATCCGCCTTGAGCTTCTGCAGAATCATCGCGGAGATCTCCTGCGGCGTGTACTTTTTGCCGTTGATCACCGGTCCGTCGTTCGTGCCCATCTTTCTCTTGATCGAGGAGACGGTGTTCTCCGAGTTCATAACAGCCTGGCGCTTCGCCGGTTCGCCGACAAGACGCTCGCCGTCCTTCGTAAAGGCAACGATGGAAGGCGTTGTGCGCGCTCCCTCGCTGTTCGGAATCACAGTCGGCTTGCCGCCTTCCATCACGGCGACGCAGCTGTTTGTCGTACCAAGATCAATACCAATTATCTTCCCCATAATTCATTCTCCTGTTCTGCACAACTGTGCACTATCTGTCATTTTGCAACGCTGACCATGCTGTGCCGAAGCACTTTGTCGTGATACATGTACCCCTTCTGGAGCACCTGGACGACGGTTCCCGACGGATGTTTCTCGTCGCTCTCCGCCTGCATCACGGCATTGTGAAGATTCTGGTCGAATTTCTGACCCTCGGCATCAATTTCTGTGACGCCGATCGCCTTCAGCTGCTTCACGGTCTGCTGATAAACCTTTTCCATGCCCTGAACGAAGGCATCGTCCTTCTGTTCCTCCGGCACTGTCTCAAGACCCCGCTCAAAATTATCGATGATCGGGAGGATCTTTTCGGCCACGCTCTGTTCTCCCATGGAGAACATGCTCTCCTTTTCCTTCTCGGTCCTCTTGCGGTAATTGTCGAACTCTGCGAGCTGACGTTTCAGACGGTCATTCAGCTCCGCATTCTGTGCCTTCAGCGCCTCGAGCTCTTTGTCCTTCTTTTTATTGAAGAATCCGGACTTCTTTTCCTCTTTATCACTGCCTGTGGGAGCACTGTTCTCACTGTCCGTCTTCTTCTGATCTGTGCCTTCGCTTCCGGCTTTCCCGGACGGTTCCGCGGCCGCTTCGCCGGTCCCAGCTTTCGCAGCTTCCTGCTGCGCCGCGCCGGTCTCCTGCTTTCCAGCTTCCGCCTCTCCGGTCTCTGCCTTCCCGTCCGTCTCCGGCCTGGCGCCGGCCTGATCCCTGCTCAGCTCCTTTTCTGCCGCAGCGCCGGTCCCGCCGCCAGCCTTCCTGTTTTCCTGCCCTGTATCCTCAATTTTGATCTCTGCCATGTCCTAAACCTTCATTTCTTATAATAATCTTCCAGCTGATGCATGACTGTTTTCAATGCATCGACCACTTTGTCGTAATCCATCCGCTTCGGACCGACGATGCCGATCGTCCCCTTCATGCCGCCGCCCAGATCATAGGTCGTGGTGACAACGCTGCATTCCTCCATTCCCTTCACGGAGGCAGGAACCTCATCGCCGATGTAGACCTGAATGCCTTCCTTTCCGCCGCTGTCCGAGAGGGTGTTCTGCACAATATTGCCGAGAACCTTCTTCTCCTCAAAATCTCCGATGATCTGGCTCGCTTTGGACTGCTCCGCAAGCTCCGGATACTTGAAGATGTTATCCGCGCCGCTGGTGTAGATCTCCGGCCGGTCGTCCGTCCGGATTGCCTCCGCTGCCGCATCCATCACATGGCTCACCAGCTCGCTATGAATACCGGCCTGCTTCTTGATCGCCGCGATCAGCCCCAGGTTGATATTCTCCACCGCCAGCCCGTCCAGCGCACTGTTGAGCAGCATGTTCAGCTTCAGCAGCGTCTCCGAATCAAAGATCTCATCCACCTCGATCATCGAGTTCCGGACCAGATTGCCCTCAATGACAATCACCGCCAGAATGTGATTCCTGTCCACCTGCGACAGCTGGATGAACTTGATCTTGTTGCCCGAGATCGTCGGCATCGATATGAGCGATGCGTAGTTCGTATTGTTCGCCAGCAGCTTTGCCGCCTGCTTCAGCAGATTCTCGAGATGATCCTCATGCTCCAGCAGCAGCGACTTCATTTCCTCCACTTCCTGGTTTTTTTCCTCCAGAAGCTCGTCCACATACATGCGGTAGCCCCTGTCGGTCGGAATGCGTCCCGCAGAGGTGTGCGGCTGAACAATCAGTCCCATCTCCTCCAGATCTGACATTTCATTCCGGATCGTCGCCGAACTCAGGTGGAGATCCGTGTATTTGGAAATGGTTCTGCTCCCAACCGGTTCCCCTGTCTCCAGATAAGTGCGGATGATGGCCTGAAGGATTTTCTTTTTTCTGCTTGGTAAGTCCATATCCGTCAGTCCTTTTTAGGTTGTTAGCACTCATACCGTTTGAGTGCTAACACCTTACTGCTATAAAATAGCACTGCCCTATAGAAGAGTCAACAGCCAATTTCTTAAAGAATTGTAAACGCGGCCGGCAATAGAGCGTGCATGGAAAATCCCCGTGCAGGGATACCAGTGCGTTCCTGCGCGGGGATTTTTATTTTGATATTGTTACATGCAGCACCCGGAATATCCTCCGGATTCTGAACGAAGCGCCTGTACATCAGGCAGGTGCAGGGAGCCGAATTCCGACATATGCTGTCAGATTTCGAAGCTGCCGAGCTCGTCGTTCATGACGTAGTACACTCTGCTCTCCTCGGTCTTCACATAGAGCTTGATGCTCTTCAGATCATCCGGATTCTTCTTGAGATCATACTTCCAGACATCCTTCGCGGACTGGATCAGGGTCTCTGTCGTATAGGTCTTGCCGTCAAACTGGACATTGACTTCCGTCGTGGGCTCGCCGGCCTTCTTTGCCGCAGCCTTCTTCTCCACTGCCTTGACTTCCTTCTTCACTTCCGTCTTGACCGCATCCGCCTTTGCCGCGACTGCCGCCGTGGCAGCCTTGACCTCTGTCAGGGCCTTCTTCGCTGTCGCCTTCTTTGCTGCAGTCTTTGTGGTCTTCTTTTCCGCTGCCTTGGGGGCCTCTGCCTTCGGAGCCTCCTCCTTCTTCAGATTGGCGCTCTTCACAGTCGCCTTCGGCTTTGCATTCTCTTTTTCGTCTGCCATAGTAGATAATTCTCCTTTCACAAACTGTTGGTCCCGGCGCCTGGATCCTGATTGCAAAATGCCGATAACCATTGAAAACGCGGGGTTTTCTCCTCAATTACAGCGTAAGACTAGCACAAAGATAAAAATGAGTCAATCTTTTCGCATTTTTTTCTTTTAATCAGTCATCGCGCGAAATAGTCAAAACACATTCGTCATGTTGTGACAATTCTGGTGGAAATTTTGTTGATTATGATCTGCCGCGCATCATCCCACGATCGCCCGGATGCCGAAGAACGCAAGCACGACGACGCCGAGTGCGATGCGGTACCAGCCGAAGACCTTGAAATCATGCTTCCGGATGTAGTTCATCAGGAACTTGATGATGGCAACCGAGACGAAGAACGCCACCGCCATGCCGATCAGCAGAATTCCCCATTCCCGTCCTGTCAGGCTGCCGTCGTATTTTGCGAACTTGAGGAGGCTCGCACCGGCCATGACCGGAATGGCGAGAATGAATGTGAACTCCGCGGCGACCGTCCGGGAGATGCCGATCGCGATGCCGCCCAGGATTGTGGCGCCGGATCGTGATGTGCCGGGAAGAATCGCTGCCACCAGCTGGAAAAGACCGACTACGAGGGCCTGTCCGCCGGTGAGATCCTTCAGCCTTGTCGTGGATGGCTTCAGATCCTGATTGTAGTTCTCGATCAGAATAAACGCGGCGCCGACGACAATCAGCATGATCGCGACAACGTACCATTTATAGAGATACTTGTCGATCAGGTCATCCGCCAGCACGCCGACGATGGCAGCCGGAACACAGGCGATGATCACCTTGAGCCACAGCTGCAGCGTCCCCATCTTCCATTCCAGCTTCCGCCTGTTTCCGTCTTTTGCCCACTTCAGCGGCCAGATGCGGTTCCAGAACAGCAGGATGACGGCCAGAATCGCGCCAAACTGGATGACGACAAGATAGAGATTCCAGAACGCGTCCGAGACATCCATTTTGATGAATTCCTGCAGAAGAATCATGTGTCCGGTGGAGCTGACCGGCAGCCACTCTGTGACACCCTCTACGATGCCGAAAAAGATTGATTTGATAAAGTCCATAGAAGTCCTTCCTTTTTGCGGTCCTGTCCTTAAAGTGCTTTCTGAATTTTCTCCGCCATCCGGTATCCGGTCAGACTGCGGATCCGTTCGGGTACTCCTCCCGCACAAACCGCTCTATCACCGGCAGGGAACGCCTCACCTTATCCGTATCCAGGCAGTAAGCGACACGGAAATAGCCCGGACCGCCGAACCCGTCTCCCGGCACAAATACGAGGTCATACCGGAGTGCCTTCCTGCAGAATGCTGCGCTGTCCTGTTCCAATGCTCTGGGGAAAATGTAGAATGTGCCGCCCGGTCTCACCACGGAGAATCCCAGCTCTTTGAACTTATTATACAGTAAGTTCATATTTGTTTCATAGACAGAAAGATCCGCTGTCTGGTCGAGATTGTCTGCCATGGCGCGCATAATCAGGGATGCCGGGCAGTTGTGCCCGATCCCGCGGGAAATCTGCCCCATGACCGGCACAAGCTGCTCCGCCGCCTCGCAGTCCGGATTGACCGCCACATAGCCGATCCGCTCCCCGGGAATGGAGAGAGATTTGGAGAAGCTGTAGCAGGTCAGGGTATTGTCATAGAATTTTGCCGTGTAGGGGACCGTCTTTCCGTCAAAACAAATCTCGCGGTAAGGCTCATCCGAAATCAGGAAAATGGCATGCCCGAATTCCCGCTCCCGGCTCTTCATCATTTCCGCCAGACAGCGCAGCGTCGCCTCGGAATAAACCGCACCGGACGGATTATTCGGAGAATTGATCAGAACTGCCGCGACGTCCTCGGTCAGATACTCCGGCAGTCTCTCAAAATCAATCTGGAAATCATCCGTCTTTGCCGGGACCACACGGATGTGCGCTCCTGTTCCTTCTATATAAGGATTGTATTCCGGAAAGTACGGTGCAAAGACCAGAACCGTGTCTCCCGGCTCTGTCACAGCGCGGATTGCATGCGCCAGCGCGCCGGCTGCGCCGGACGTCGGAAAAATATGCTCCGCCCGATAGTCCATGCCGAACCGCCGGTTCAGAGAGGCTGCCACTTTCTCCTTCACCTCCGGAATGCCGAGGCTCGGGCTGTAGCCATGGAGACTCACAGGATCCATCCCATCCAGCAGCCCGAGGAGCGAGGTGCGGAACGATTCCGGCGCCGGGACAGAAGGGTTGCCGAGACTGAAATCAAAAACATTATCGCTCCCGATTTCCGCGGCGCGTGCCGTGGCATACTCCGACAGCTCCCGGATCACCGATTTATGGGACAGCATTGCAAGATAGGTCTGATTGATCATGATATGGTGCCCTCTCCTGTTATTCGCATATCTTCATAACGATTCAGCGCTCCATTCCGGAGCCGCCTGGCATCATTCTATCACGATCTATACCGAAAAACGGATGGAGTTTTCACCCCACCCGTTCTTCCTGTCTGGTATTCTGTCTGCCTGCGCACCACGCTCACCGCGGCAGTTCTTCTCACAAAACCGGAGAAGCCACAATCAAATTCATGGTTCCTTCAAACTCCGCGCCTTCGCTGTCTGCCGGAAGCAGGAAACTGTCTCCCTTCTTCAGCGGAGCAGTTGAGCCTGCCGTCTTCATGGTGCCGTTTCCATCTGTCACTGTGACAATCCGGAAGAAGCGGTCCCTTCCGACTGCCGCTCTGCCGCTGACCGGAAGACGGCCTGCGCGGTAATATTTGCATTTTACCATCTCAAACAGCTGTCCCGCCGGAGCCTTGTCTGTGTGAAGCACCATCTTATCCGGATCCCCCGCCGGAATCGTGGTCACCGCTATGCTCTGTTCCTTGTGCAGTTCCCGCGGTTTTCCATTCTGCAGGCGGTCATAATCATAAACCCGGTATGTGATATCGGAGCTCTGCTGCGTCTCCAGGAGGCAGACGCCTGCCGTGATGGCATGAATGGTTCCGGGTTCCAGCTGAATGAAATCTTCCCTGCGGACCGGCACCCTGCGCAGCAGCTCGTCCCAGCGGTGCTCCTCGATCATCTGGCGCAGTTCCTCCCGCGTCCTGGCATTGTGTCCCAGCACCAGTTCCGCATGCTCCGGGCAGTCCAGAATATACCAGCACTCCGTCTTGCCGCGCGCGCCGTTCTCATGCGCCGCCGCATAGGCGTCGTCCGGATGAACCTGAATGCTGAGGTTCTCCTTCGCATCAATGATCTTCGTGATGAAGGGATATCCTTCCGCCCGGTACTCTGCCGGCAGGTCGCCGAAGAACTCCGGCTCCCTGCTCCAGAATTCGGACAGCTTCATCCCGGCGTCCGGTCCGTTCGCGATGATTGACTCGCAGCCCGGATAAGCGCTGACTGCCCAGCACTCGCCGATGCTGCCGTCCGGAATGGAGAAGCCGAATTCCGTCTCCAGCCGCCGGCCTCCCCAGATATTTTGCTGAAAATATGGTTTCAAAAATACAGGATCCCGATATTCTTTCAAAGCAGCTCCTTCGGGGTTAAAACAGTTCCTTTTGCTTCCAGGCAGTCCCTTTGGGGGTAAAACAGTCCCTTCCGGGCCGGTGTGCCGCCGCCATGCTTCATAAACGCATAGCCGCGGGTTTGCACCGCATCCGATCCCTCACTTCCGGGCCGACATGCTGCTGCCATTAGCGCATGCAGCCGTTATCCCGTCTATTCAAGTACCCGCACCGCCGACACCCATGTCAGCTGTTCTTCTTCATATATTCCAGGTTCTTCCGGATCAGCTCTGTTCTCTGCCGCACGCACAGAACACTCCGGCCCGGATCCGCCGGCGTATGGAATACATAGTCCTCCAGCTTCTCCAGTGTGGTGGTCGCCACATGCATGCGGGTGTCGCTCGATGCATAGTACAGGAAGACCTTGCCGTCATCATCCACAATCGCGCCGTTGGAGAACAGGACATTCGAGACATCGCCGACCCGCTCCGCACCGCGCGGCCCGAGCAGAAGGCCGGACGGCTCCGCGATCACACGGGACGGATCATCCAGCGCGGTCGCATAGGCATAAATCACATAGCGCAGACCAGCCGCCGTGTTGCGGACGCCATGGGCGATATGAATCCATCCCTTGCTGCTCTTGATCGGCACGGTGCACTCGCCGTTCTTTGACTCCGTGATCTGGTGATACTTCCGCCGGGAGAGAATCTTCTCCTCATCAATGACGGCATGCGTGATATCATCGCACAGACCGAACCCGATTCCTCCGCCCGATCCGGTGTCGATGAAGCTGTCCATCGGCCGGGTATAGAACGCATACTTTCCATTGACAAATTCCGGATGAAGCACCACGTTGCGCTGCTGCGGGGAATGCAGCGTCACGAGATTGGGCAGCCGCTCCCAGGTCTTCAGGTCCTTCGTGCGCACGATGCCCGCCGCCGCAACCGCCGCGGACAGATCCGGATTTTCCCTGTCCTTGCTCTCGGAGCAGAACACGCCGTAGATCCATCCATCCTCGTGCTTCGTAAGCCGCATGTCATAGACATTGGTCTCCTCCGGACAGGTATCCTCCAGCAGAATCGGATAATCCCAGAAATGGAAGCCGTCCACACCGTTGTCGCTCTCCGCCACTGCAAAGAACGACTTGCGGTCCGCGCCTTCTACGCGGACAACCAGATAATACTTGCCATTCAGGCTGATCGCGCCGGAATTCAGCGTTGCATTGATGCCGAGGCGCTCCATGAAATGCGGATTTGTCTCCGGGTTCATATCATACTTCCAGAACAGCGGTACCATCTCCCGCGTCACCACCGGATTGACCCAGCGGTCCAGAACGCCGTTGTAAAAACGGTCATCGATATGGTTCTTTCTGGTGAGCAGATAGTCCAGTTTTGCCTGCTCTCTGCTCAGGTTCTCCTCAAATTCGGTCATGCTCTTCTCCTCCGTCAAAATCCCTGACACTCTCACGCCATGTTCGTTGCGGCATCTCTTTTTCAGCAGGCAGTCCCTCTGCGCGGCATGCCTGCCTCTGTTTTCACTCCGGTTTTCCCAGTCTGCGGATGATCTCAAGGCACATGCGGCCGTTGTGGTACGGGCACTTCCACGGCTCAACAATCGGCTTGCCCTCATACGGCGTGCCATCCCTGTGAACCATCCAGAACCATTCGCTGCCGGGGCGGTGATCCACTACATAGGTCTGGATGAAGTTCCACTCCTGCTCAACAGCATTGCGGTAATCCTCGCGCTCCGGATGCTTCTGCCAGGCATTGAGATAACCGAGCAGTGCCTCCGCCTGCACCCACCAGACACGCGCCTCATTGACCACTCCGCGGTCGCATTCCTGCGGAAGTGAACGGCCGTCAAAGGCCACCTTCATCAGATTGTCCGCCATTGCATCCGTCATCGGGCGGATCAGGTC
>ONQW01000168.1 GCA_900320025.1 uncultured Lachnospiraceae bacterium | reverse complement strand
ATTTCCCTCCGCTCACTCGCCGCGGAGCTGTCTGCGGATGTTGTCGATCTCGGAATAGACCGCGTCGTTCAGGACCTTGATGTAGGTGCCCTTCATGCCGGAGGAGCGGGACTCGAGAACACCGGCGGACTCAAATTTACGCAGGGCGTTGACGATGACGGAGCGGGTAATGCCCTCCTTGTCCGCGATCTTGCTGGCGACGAGGATTCCTTCCTTGCCGTTGAGCTCATCGAAGATGTGGACGATCGCTTCCATCTCGGAGTAGCTCAGGGTGCTGATGGCGGATTTGACGACATCGACCTTGCGCTTTTCTTCCTCGTTCTCCTCAGTCACGGCTCGGAGCATCTCGAGGCTGACGACGGTTGTGCCGTACTCGCACAGAATGATGTCGTCGATGTCATAGGCATCGCTGTGGCGGTAGAGGAATACCGTGCCAAGGCGCTCCCCGGCGATCTCAATCGGGGAGACGATGGCATTGCTCTCCGCATCTGCGCTCTGCTCGAAGCCGAGCGTCGCCAGATTCACGTTTTCCTTGGTGGAGAGGACGGAAAGCAGCCGCTCGTTGAGGCTGTCGTCGATGAAGGTCCCGACCTTGCCCGTGATCAGTTCATTCAGCGGACTGACGTCGGGGCATTTGCCGACGCCAAGGACCTTGCCCTTTCTCGAAATGATATAAATATTTGATTTCAGGATATCTGCCATGACCGAGCAGATATCGCTGAACACGACCTTACCGGTGCTATTGTTGTGGAGCAGTTTTCCTATCTTTCTTGTTTTGTCTAGTAAAATCACGTTGCTGTTCATACTGCGTCCTTCCTTCTGTGAATCTGCACAGAGCACGAACCGGGGTCCTTTGAAAAAGTATCAAAAGTACACAAACTGGCCCATCAAGAAAAGGGTATCACGTTTATTTTCATACTGCAATACAATTATCTGTTTTTTCGTGCATTTCACTATTGTTACAATTATTGTCGTAATAGTAATAATATATCGGTTATTTATGCGTTATTTTGCGCGAATTATGCCCATGTATGATGTTTTTCGTCATGCATCATCCGTTTACTCATTCATTCGTATGCAAAATCGGTCACAATCTGCATCAGATGTCTTTTTGCATAAATAAATCCCCAGCGGAATACTCCGGAGGGGATCCGAAGAACAGCCCATATTCCTATATCGAACCGGTCTGGTTCCTGTCTGTGGAAAACAGCCCGGTTTCTATGCCGGGCCGTTCCTTCAGCCTGGCATGATTTGCCGCGTCTCATCCTTCATCGGATGCAGGCATGTCTTCCACATAGCCGCACTTTTCGTTCCAGCAGACAAGCTTTCTGCCCTTTTCCAGCATGAGGCCTCCGCAGCGCGGGCATTTGATTTTGGAAGGCTTCTGCCAGACCATGAAGTCGCATTCCGGGTTTCCCATGCACCCGTAGTACGTGCGGCCCTTGCGCGTCCGCTTGACGACAATATCCTTTCCGCACTTCGGGCAGGCGACGCCCGTCTTCTCAAAATACGGCTTCGTGTTCCGGCATTCCGGGAAGCCGGGGCAGGCGAGAAATTTGCCGTGCGGCCCGTACTTGATGACCATGTGGCGTCCGCAGTTCTCGCAGATGACATCAGTCTCCTCGTCGGCGACCTTCACCTCGGACAGTTCCTTCTCGGCCTTTTTCACCGCCTCGTCGAGATCCGGATAGAAGTTCTCGATCACGGTCTTCCAGTTCACCTTTCCCTCCGCCACGCCGTCGAGCAGCGCCTCCAGGTTCGCCGTGAAGCGCGTATCGACAATGGTCGGAAAGGCCTCCTTCATCATGTTGTTCACTACCGTGCCAAGCTCGGTCATATAGAGGTTCTTGTCCTCCTTCACCACATAATGGCGGGCAAGGATGGTCGTGATGGTCGGCGCATAGGTGGACGGACGGCCGATTCCCTGCTCCTCGAGCGCCCGGACAAGCGATGCTTCTGTGTAGTGCGGAACTGGCTGCGTGAAATGCTGCTGCGGGCGGAATGAGCGGAAGGTCAGCACCGACTGCTCATCGATGCCGCCGGTCATACCGGCATTCAGTCCCTCATCCTCCTCGTCGGTGTAGACAGTCAGGAAGCCCTGGAATTTGACGCGCGACGCCGAGACCGTGAAGACATGATTCTTCGTTTTCCCGGCGCCCGTGATGCGCACCTGGGTCGTCTCGTATTTTGCCGGCGCCATGCGCGACGCGGCGAACCGTCTCCAGACAAGCTGATAGAGCCTGTACTGATCCCGCGGCAGCTGCGCCTTGACCATCTCCGGCGTCAGCGTGATGTCGGTGGGGCGGATGGCCTCGTGTGCGTCCTGGATATGGACGGCGCCGGTCTGCTTCTTCTCCGACGGAACCGTCCCGGCAAATTCCTCTCCGTACTTCTTCCCGAGGTATTCACGCGCCGCGGCTGCAGCTTCCCCGGAAATGCGGGTGCTGTCGGTACGCAGATACGTGATCAGACCGATTGTGCCGCGCCCGGCGATATCGACGCCCTCGTAGAGCTGCTGCGCGATGCGCATGGTCTTCTGCGTCGAGAAGTTCAGTGCCTTGCTCGCTTCCTGCTGCATCGTGGAGGTCGTGAAGGGAAGCGGCGGCTTCTTGCTGCGCTCGCTGCGCCGCACGTCGCTCACGGCGTAGGAAGCGCCGGCGAGGTCCGCGGTCACGGCATCCACCTCTGCCTTCGTGTGAAGATCTGTCCGCTTCTCCTTCCCGGCATCCGCCCTGTCCGCAGATCCGTAGTAATGTGCAGTGACCGGCTTCTTTTCCCCCTTCACATCAAAATCCGCGTCGATGCTCCAGTATTCTTCCGGGATGAAGGAATTGATTTCATCCTCCCGGTCGCCGATCATGCGGAGCGCCACGGACTGAACGCGGCCGGCCGAAAGGCCGCGCTTGACCTTTGCCCACAGAAGCGGACTGATGCGGTACCCGACCATGCGGTCCAGCACGCGGCGCGCCTGCTGCGCATCGACAAGATTCATATCAATTTCCCGCGGATGCCGGATGGCCTCCTTCACCGCGTTCTTCGTGATTTCGTTGAACGTGATGCGGGAGATCTGTTTGTCCTTGTTCTTCTCATCATTGAGCCCGAGTGCCGCGATGAGATGCCAGGAAATGGCCTCCCCCTCGCGGTCAGGGTCGGTTGCGAGATAAACGCGGTCCGCCTTCTTCACTTCCTTGCGGAGAGATGCCAGCAGCTCACCCTTTCCGCGGATGGTGATATATTTCGGCTCATAATCATGCTCGATGTCAATGCCCATCTGGCTCTTCGGAAGGTCGCGGACATGCCCCTGAGACGCGACCACCTCGTAGCCTGACCCCAAAAATTTCTTGATCGTCTTCGCCTTCGCCGGAGACTCTACAATGACCAGATTCTTTGCCATGAACGTTATTCCTTGTCCCCTCTATTCTG
>ONQW01000071.1 GCA_900320025.1 uncultured Lachnospiraceae bacterium | reverse complement strand
AGGTCGAGTGCCGGCTCCGACTGCCGGATGCCGCCGGCCAGATTCACATAGGCGTCCTGCTGCCCGAGCGGAAGCCCGAGCCGCTTCTCCATCACCGCCATCAGGAGACTCACCCGGTTGTAGTCCGTGCCCGTCGCCTGCCGCTTTGGATACCCGAAATTTGTCTCGTTGAGCAGCGCCTGGACCTCGACGAGAAGCGGCCTCGTCCCCTCCATGGAGCAGGTCACCACCGAACCTGACGCGCCGAGTGGCCGCCCGGCCAGCATATATTCCGACGGATTCTCCACCTGCAGCAGTCCTTCCTGCCGCATTTCAAACAGCCCGATCTCATTCGTCGAGCCGAACCGGTTCTTCGTCCCGCGGAGCACGCGGTACGACGCATACCGGTCCCCCTCAAAATACAGCACGGTATCCACCATGTGTTCGAGGACCCTCGGTCCTGCCACCGTCCCCTCCTTCGTCACATGGCCGACGATAAAAATGGTGATGCCCTGCTCCTTTGCGAGCCGCAGCAGCACACCGGTCGCCTCTCTCACCTGGGATACACTGCCCGGCGCCGCTGCCACCGCCGGATTGAACATCGTCTGGATCGAGTCGATCACGCAGACCTCCGGCTTCTCCGCGAGCGCCGCGTCCGTGATGACATCAAGATCCGTCTCGCAGAAAAATTTCAGATTCTCCCCGGCGCCGCCGATGCGTCTTGCCCGAAGGCCGATCTGGCGGAGCGACTCCTCCCCGGACACATAGAGAACCCGGTGGCCGCCCTGCGAGAGATTTCTGGCGACCTGAAGAAGCAGCGTCGACTTGCCGATGCCCGGATCTCCTCCCACCAGCAGGAGTGACCCCTTTACAATACCGCCGCCGAGCACCCGGTCGAGTTCCGAATACCCGGTGGAGATTCTGGGTTCCTCCGAGAGATCCGCATCGCTCAGCGTCACCGGCCTGTGCGCGGTACTGCCTGTGCCGGCCAGGCTGCCGCCCGACAGTCCTCCGCCGCTCCGTCCGGGCGAGACAATCCGCACCGGCTCCTCCACCATCGTGTTCCATGCGTGACAGGAGGGGCACTGGCCCATCCATTTGGCCGACTCATACCCGCACTCCTGGCAGAAAAATGCTGTCTTTTTCTTTGCTCCAGCCGCCAATGAAATTCCTCCTGTATTGCACAATGTGACGTTATCCCTCCGTGAACGTCACCTTTCCGTGGCTCACGCCGACCGTCACCGAGCCGCCCTCCCGGACCTCTCCGGACAGAATTTTATCCGACAGCGGGTCCTCGATGACCGTCTGAACCGCACGCTTGAGCGGGCGCGCGCCCATCTTGGGATCCGCGTATTTGTCCACGAGATACTTCTTCATATTCGGCGTCACCTTCACGGTGATATTCTTCAACTGCTTCGACCGCTTTGCGAGATCGTCGCAGATCAGACCCGCGATCTGCACCAGTTCCTCGTGCGTCAGCGGATGGAACACGAGCATCTCGTCGATGCGGTTGATGAATTCCGGTTTGAAAACCTTCTTCACCTCATCCATGACGCCGCTCTTCATCCGCTCATAGGATTGCTGCGCCGTCGGCTTCGCGCCGAATCCGAGAATTTTGGGATCGACGATTTTCAGGGCGCCGACGTTCGAGGTCATGATGATGATCGTATTCTTGAAGTTCACCGTGTGTCCCTGGGAATCCGTGATGCGGCCGTCGTCCAGAATCTGCAGCAGCACGTTGAACACATCCGGGTGCGCCTTCTCGATCTCGTCGAACAGCACGACGGAATACGGGTGCCGCCGCACCTGCTCCGAGAGCTGACCGCCCTCCTCATATCCCACATATCCCGGTGCGGAACCGATCATTTTCGAGACGGCATACTGTTCCATGTATTCGGACATATCCACACGGATCATGTCGCGGTCAGATCCGAACAGCGCCTCTGCAAGCGCCTTGGAGAGCTCCGTCTTGCCGACGCCGGTAGGGCCAAGGAACAGGAATGACCCGATCGGCCGGTTCGGATCCTGCAGTCCGACTCTGCCCCTCCGGATCGCCCGCGCCACCGCGCGCACCGCGTCCTCCTGTCCGATGACCCGCCTGTGCAACGTATCCTCGAGCCGCAGCAGTCTGTCGCTCTCCTTCTCCGTGAGCTGCGTCACCGGCACCTTCGCCCAGGTGGAAATCACCTGCGCGACATCCTTCTCCGTTACAACAGGCCTTTCCGTCTCCGCGCGCTTTGCGGCGGCCTCCCGGTGCCGTTTCAGTTTGCGCAGCAGCTTATCCTGCTCAAACCGTGCCTTCTTTGCCGATTCCAGGTCCCCGTTTTTCACATGCTCCGCCATCGCGCGGTCGAGATCGCGGATCTGCCCCTCCAGCTTCTGCACCGTGTCATCCGCCTTCGATCCCGCGAGCCGCACCGCCGCGCAGGCCTCATCGATGACATCGATGGCCTTGTCCGGAAGGTTCCGCTCATTGATATACCGCGTGCTGAGGCGCACCGCCGCATCGATGGCCTCGTCTGAGATGGTGACGCCGTGATGCTCCTCATATTTTCCGGCGATGCCGTGAAGTATCTTCACGGTCTCCTCCCCTGTCGGCTCCTCGACCGTCACCGGCTGGAACCGCCGCTCCAGCGCCGCATCGCGCTCCACATACTTGTGATATTCGTTGATCGTCGTCGCGCCGATGAGCTGAATCTCCCCTCTCGCAAGGGACGGCTTCAAAATATTCGATGCATCGATGGCGCCTTCCGCGCCGCCCGCGCCGATGATGGTGTGCATCTCATCGAGAAACAGGATCACATCCCCCGCCGCGGTCACCTCGCTGATGAGCTTTTTCATGCGCTCCTCAAATTCACCGCGGTATTTCGATCCGGCGATCATCCCCGGCAGATCCATCGTAAACAGACGCTTCCCCTGCACGGTTTCCGGCACGCTGCCCTCCACGATGCGCTGCGCCAGTCCCTCCACGATCGCGGTCTTGCCGACGCCGGGCTCGCCGATGAGGCACGGATTATTCTTGGTCCTCCTCGACAAAATCTGTATCATCCGGCTGATTTCATTTTCTCTGCCAATCACCGGATCGAGGCGTCCCTCCTCCGCGAGCGCGGTGAGATCCCGGCCGTACTGCACCAACATGCTCTCGCTGCCGTTTCCCCTTCCGCCCGCGCGGGCGAGGTCATAGCGGTGCTCCGCCGGATTCACGCCGATCGCCACCAGCACCTCAAAATATATCTGGGCCGGATTGATGCCCACGGATTCCAGAATTTTGACTGCGACGTTTTCCCCCTCCAGGATGAGAGCGAGCAGAATATGCTCCGTTCCCACGCTCTTCTGGTGATATCGCGCAGCCTGCTCCGCGGCGATGTCGAGCACCCGGCGGCACCGCGGAGAATACCCGTCCCTGTCCATCAGAGCGACCGGTCCGCTCTCCACATTCAGCTGACTGATCAGATCCGTCACCCGTTCGTCGGTCAGTCCGTGCGCCTGCAGCATCTTTGCCGCGACGCCGGTGTTCTCCCGGATCAGTCCGAGCAGCAGATGCTCCGTTCCGATATAGTTCTGTTTCTGTTGCTTCGAGATACGTGCGGCGAGTTTCAGAGCTGCCGCTGCACTCGGTGTGTAATTCGTCATGATACCTGCTCCTGTCGGCCTTCCGTTCTTATTGCTGCGGCAGACCGTCTCCGCTCTCCCGCGGATCGAAGGCGCGCGCCTCCTGATTGCTGCGCTGTTTACGGCCGATGGATGCGCCGCTTTCCTCCGGATCATCTCCGTCCGGTTTCTCCGGTTCATCCCCGGCGCCGTATTCCGCATAAATACGGTCAATCATGTCATGCACATCAGACCTTGGCACGCCGCGGCAGATTGCTTCCGCGAGAATGACCCGAAGATCCTGCTCGCAGTCCGCCTTGGCACGGAGTTCATCCGCATCCACAGCCACCACGCAGCCCCTTCTGCGGTCGACCTTGATGAATCCCTCCTGTTTCAGAAGCGTGTACGTCTTGTTGACCGTGTGCATGTTGATGCCAATATCTTCCGCCAGCTGCCGCACCGACGGCAGAACCTGCCCCTCCGTCAGCGTTGAGGTCGCAATTCCGAGAATAATCTGATCGCGCAGCTGCTGGTAAATCGCCTCATCACTATTAAAATCTATTTCAACATACATCACAACCTCCATGGCGGCTTGCCCGGATTCTGATCTTCCCGATGACTGCCCCGCTCCTTCCGGCGGCTCCGCCGTCATCTCGTGCTCCGCATCTGATGATTGGCGGCCGCCGGATTCTATGATCTGCAGGTTAGCCTGCATCATGGCTTCTGTCTCGTCACCCTATAGAACGTGCGCTCGCCGGGCACATCAGAAACGCCACCTGTTATACGTATGGTATAACAGGTGGCGTCGATTGTCAAATGCGCGGCTGTTTTCAGCTCGGCTGTTATGCGCAGCTGCCTTCAGCTCAGTTGTCCATATTCAGGAACTGCAGATCGTCGTCATCCTCCACATCGGCAAAATTCTGCGCGTCCGCATCTGCCTGTGCTCTTCCATGCGCCGGCGCATTCTCCTGTGCCGGTCTGCGGCGGCTCATATCCTGTCCTGACGGCGCTGCCCCGCGCTGGGGTGCGGAGGCATACCGCTGCTGCGGCGCCTGACCGCGCTGAACATCCGAATCTCTGTCCATGGCTGCCGCGCCCGATCCCTGCATTCTGCGGCGTGTATCGCCTCTCATCGAGCGGCCGGCCTCTCCTGCCCTGCGGACATCCGCATCTACATCAGCGGCGTCCCGTTCCGGAACAGCCGGACGGCGTGTCTGGCGCATATCCTGTCCGCCGCGGGCTCTCTGCTCCTCGTCAAGGCGTCTCCTTGTCGGATACGGCTCTTCCGCAGTGCCTCTGCCTGCTGCCGGGCGGGCTGTCCTCACATCTCTGCCCGCTGCCGGACGGGTGCGGTCCTGTGCCTGACCCCCGCCATCTCTCGCCGCAAGCCGGCGCTCCTCTAACCGTCTCGCCGTGTGCGGCGCTTCCTCGGAAGCTGCGCGCGCTCCTTCCCGGCGGGTTCTCTCCTGGCGCTGGCGGCTCTTCATCAGATCAATTTCTCCGCTCTCCGCGTCAGCGCGCCGCAGATTCAAAACAAGCGCGACGATCGCAGCCAGGCAGGCGAGCAGCAGCACGCCGAGAACAAGGATAAGCAGCTTCATCTTGTGAAGGCTCGCCTTCGCCTCGGTCACAACCTGATTGGACTCCGTGATGGCATCCTCCATCTTGGTGATTTCCTTGCGGGTTCCGGTCTTGTAATTATACAGATACCACACCTTTGTCCCGCTGCCGGTGCCGTCGTCGGCGTAAACAGCTTCGTACTCCTTGTCACCGGACGAGGCGTCTGAAGAGGCGTCCGCATCCGAATTCTCCGTGGTGGTATCCGCCGGTGCCGCCGCCTGCACCGGATCGCCCAGCGTCACATAATCATATCTGGCAAATCCGATCATCTGCTGATCGGTTCCCGTTGTATAGAACTGATACCAGATGTCACCGGCATCATCCTTTGCCTGTCCGATGACGACCAGGTTGGTTCCGGCAGTCAGGGATCCGATCTTGGTGTAACTTGTCCCGGCGCCGCTCCGGATATTGACATCGGAGGAGATCGTCGCATTCGTGGGCGTCATAGCCGCTGCATAGCCTTCTGCCTGGGCGGTCGGCACATCAGCGCTTGTGTCCGCGGTGGATGCCCCATCTGCGGAGGAGTCCCCTGCTGCCGCGGAATCGCCTGTAGCTGCGCCGTCTCCCGCAGCGGCGTCATCCGTCTGTCCGCCGTCTGTGATATTCAGCAAATTTGACTTGATATATCCCTTCGTCCCGTCCGACAGCGTAACCGGGTACCAGGTCTCCCCAGCATCATTCGTCACCGCATCTCCGATCGTCACCGTCGCGCCGGCCGCCGCGGAACCCACGGCATTCGAAGTGGAACTTGCCTCACTGCGGACATTGCTTGCATCGATCACCGTTGCGGACGCCGCCTGCAGGCTCATCGGTGCAACTCCGGTCAGCACCAGCGCCGTCCCGAAGGCTGCCGCCAGCATTCTCAAACTTTTTCTTTTCATTCCTGTCTGCTCCTTGCGTATAGGGAACCGTCAGATGTCATCAATTGCCCTTCCGATATCGGATCTCATATACTTATTTTCAAAATTCACCCAGCCGGCCGCCTCGTAGGCGTTCGCCCGGGCTTCCTTCAGCGTCCTGCCCTTGGCAGTGACGCCCAGAACACGGCCTCCGTTCGTGATCACATTGCCGTTCCCGTCAAATTTTGTTCCTGCGTGGAAGCAGTAATATCCGTCCTTCTCCCTTCCGCGGAACTTCTCGAGCCCGGTGATGACCTTTCCCTTCTCGTACTTCACCGGATACCCCTGGGAAGCGAGCACGACGCAGACCGCCGCGTTGTCCTCGAATTCGAGATGGATCCGGTCCAGCGTCCCATCGATGACCGCGTCGAACACGTCAAGAATGTCCGTCTTCATGCGGGGCAGAATGACCTGGGTCTCCGGATCTCCGAATCTGGTATTGTATTCTACCACTTTTGGCCCATCCTGTGTCATCATGAGGCCAAAATACAGCACACCCTTGAAGGGTCTCCCCTCCGCGTTCATCGCGTCGACCGTCTTCTGATAGATCCGTTCCCTGGCCTGCCGGTCAATCTCCGCCGTGTAGAAGGGACTTGGCGAGAAGGTACCCATGCCGCCGGTATTGAGCCCCGTGTCGCCATCGCCCGCCCGTTTGTGGTCCTGCGCAGATGTCATCAGCTGGATATGTTTCCCGTCCACAAAGGCAAGCACCGATACCTCGCGGCCCGTCATGAATTCCTCGATGATCATCTCGTTGCCCGCCGCGCCGAACTTGTGATCCTCCATGATCGTGCGCACACCGGCCTCGGCCTCCTCAAGGTTCTGGCAGATGAGGACGCCCTTTCCAAGGGCAAGTCCGTCTGCCTTCAGGACAGTCGGGAATTTTGCCTTCGTCCGGAGGTACGAGATCGCTGCCGCCGGATCCGTAAATGTCTCATAGGCAGCGGTCGGAATGCCGTACTTCTTCATCAGATTCTTGGAAAACGCCTTGCTTCCTTCGATAATCGCGGCGTTTTTCCGGGTGCCGAAGACGCGCAGTCCCGCGGCCTCCAGCGTGTCAACCAGCCCGGCGCACAGCGGATCGTCCTGGCTGCACACCACCAGATCAACGCCGTGCTCCTTCGCAAATGCGGCCTGCCGGTCGAATTCCATCACGCCGATCGGTACACACTCCGCGATCTGCGCGATACCGGCATTGCCCGGCGCACAGTACAGCTTCTCACACCGCGGACTTCTCACAATTGCCTCTGCAATGGCGTGTTCCCGGCCGCCTCCGCCGATCAGAAGAACCTTCATGCTTCCTCCTTTTGATATGTCTCACCGCGGCGCGCCTCTTACGGCGCCTGCGTCATGTCCGGATCATGCCATGCCTTGCGTGCCGTCCGGCAGAATATGTGTCACATTCCCTTCCACGCGCACCCGACCGGCCGCGATCAGTCTGATCGCCTCCGGCAGGATTTTCCACTCCGCCTGCTCCATCACCCGCCTCTGCAGAATCTCAGGTGTATCGCCCTCCTGAATTTCCACTGCCTTCTGCAAAATAATCGGTCCGGAGTCCATTCCCTCGTCCACGAAATGCACGGTCGCGCCTGTGACCTTCACGCCCCGCCCGAGAACCCGCTCATGGACATGAATACCATAATATCCCTTGCCGCAGAAGCTCGGTATGAGAGAAGGATGAATATTGATGATCCGGTTTGGAAATGCCCTGATCATCTCCGGCGGAATTGCCACCAGAAACCCGGCGAGCACCACCAGATCCGGCGCCGCCTCCTTCACGCAGTCCACCAGAGCCATGTGAAAAGCGTCCCTTGTCTCAAACTCCTTCGGGGATACGCAGACAGCCTCAATCCCGGCTTTCTTCGCACGCTCCAGCGCGAAGGCTCCCGGATTGTTGGAAATCACGCGCGAGATGGACACACCAGCAAGCGTACCGTCCGCAATGCGGTCGATGATATGCTGCAGATTCGTTCCGCCGCCGGAGACACAGACAACCAGATGAAACATAACAGCCTCCTTCTAGTGCAGTGTGACCGTCTTGTCCCCCGCCGTCACGCTGCCGATGACATAGCCGGCATCGCCCGTGCTCCGGATCGCGGCGAGCGTCCGCTCCACGTCCTCCGGTGCCACAGCAAGGCACATGCCGATGCCCATGTTGAACGTATTGTACATGACATGCTCATCGACCTGCCCCGTCTTTGCCATGAGCGGGAAGATGGGAGGGATCGGATAGCTGTCCTTCCGGATCTCCACCGCCGTTCCGTCCGGCAGCATTCTCGGGATATTCTCATAGAACCCGC
>ONQW01000008.1 GCA_900320025.1 uncultured Lachnospiraceae bacterium | reverse complement strand
AGGGGCAGGGGAACGGAGTGCCGGGATGTGATTGCACGGCGGATCGGACAGGCAGCCACGGAAGTTGAGGAGATCGCCGGTTACGATTATCTGCTTGTCAACGATGATCTGGAGCAGTGCACGGATGACCTCGAGGACATCATCAGAGCGTCCCATTTTAATCCGCATCACAACATGGAGTTAGTGGAGAATCTGAAGAAGGGGCTTCACGAAATTCTTCAGCGCAGCCAGAATTCCCAGTAACGGTATCGGTGTGATACGCGGAGAGACCCTTACTGAAAATTTTATTTCAAAATCGAAGAAGGATTGCAAATCATTCCGGCGTTAATCACGTTAACTTCAAAATTTATTTATCACGTTAACTTCATAATTTTATTTGTCACTTTTACCTGATAATTTTATTTTGACGAACTAAAAAGCATGGCTTATAATGCCATTGCTGTTATGCGCTGTTATGTGCGGTTATCCGCTGTTGTGCGTGGCACCGCGCGGACGGATCAGAACCAGGACGTTTCCGGCATGGAGGAAGAAATGTTACATCCGAATTATATTGAACTGATGAAGGTTGTGAACAAGGACGTGGAAGAGGGTGAGGAGCCTGTTATTTCCAGCCGTTACAGCATTGTGATGGCAACGGCCAAGAGAGCCCGTCAGCTTGTGGAAGGCGCAGAGCCGCTGATTGAAACTTCGCCCAAGGAGAAGCCGCTCTCGATTGCGGTCGATGAACTCTGGCATGACAAGTACCAGATCCTCGGCGAGGCGGATGACGATGAGGATGAGGAAGAGGCAAGACTGCTGCGCAGCTACACTGCCGGTAAGGTTGCGGCAATTTCCGAGGATGATCTGAACGAGAATCTGGATGCGGATGCGTCCGGCGACGAGGAGGAGAGCGAGTCCGAGGACGACGAGGAAGCGGCTGACCGCGACGAGGATTCTGACAGCGATGAGTCTTCGGAGGACGAGGACGAAGCCGAAAACTGAGAAATTTCTGACTGCGGCGCGGCTTGCACCGCTTTGATGCAGTCAGCCATAGAATAATGAATATTTATTTTGTTTCGCTTGGATGTGACAAAAACCTGGTAGATACCGAGAAAATGCTGGGTGCGCTCACATCACATGGATACAGTTTCACAGGAGATGTAGAGGCAGCAGATATTGCAGTGGTCAATACCTGCTGTTTTATTAAGGATGCACAGACAGAGAGTGTCGAGGCAATTCTTGAGATGGCAGACCGGAAGAAGAGCGGCCTGCTCAAGGGACTTATTGTGGCCGGCTGTCTCGCACAGCGATACCGTGACGATATCGAAAAGGAAGTGCCGGAGGTGGATGTTGTCCTCGGCACGACCGCGATTGACAGAATTGTCGAAGCCGCAGACGACATCCTCCGGAAGCAGGGACATGAAATTCTCACGGAATCGCTGGACAAACCGGCGACCGGCGGGGAGGCGCGCGTCCTCACGACAGGAGGCCATTATGGGTACCTGCGGATTGCCGAGGGCTGCAACAAATGGTGCACATACTGCGTGATTCCGAGCGTCCGCGGACCTTACCGCTCCGTTCCGATGGAGCAGGTGCTGGCGGAGGCGAAGGAACTGGCAGAGCGCGGGGTGAAGGAACTGATCCTGGTTGCACAGGAGACAACGCTTTACGGAACGGATCTTTATGGGGAGAAGAGGCTTCCGGCGCTGCTGCGCGGCCTCGCTGCCATCGACGGGATCCGCTGGATCCGGCTGCTGTACTGCTATCCGGAGGAGATCACGGACGAGTTGATCGACACGATTGCGGCAGAGCCCAAGGTGCTGCATTATCTGGACATGCCGATTCAGCACGCGTCGGATGATGTGCTGCGGCGCATGGGACGCCACACGACACGGAAGGATCTGGAGGAAGTGATCGGCAAAATCCGTGCGAAGATACCGGACTGCTGTCTGCGGACGACGCTGATTACCGGGTTTCCCGGTGAGACGGAGACGGATCACCGCCATCTTCTTGCATTTGTGCGGAAGATGAAATTTGACCGGCTCGGTGTATTTCCCTATTCCAGGGAGGACGGGACGCCTGCCGCGAAGATGAAGCCTCAGATTAAGGCGGCTGTCAAGCGGCAGAGAAGAAAAGAACTGATGCTGGCGCAGCAGGAGATCGCGTTCCGGAAGGCGAGGAAACAGAAGAACCGGATCCTGGATGCCATCGTCGAGGGCAGAATCGCGGAGGATCAGGTCATGGATGTCAGCCGGCCGGGAACGTTTGTCTACACCGCCCGGACCTATATGGATGCGCCGGATGTGGATGGCATACTGTTCCTGGAGACATCGCGGGATCTGATGACCGGGGATTTCGTCAGCGTGCGGATCACGGGTTCCAGAGGGTATGACTTAATTGGAGAACTGGTGGATACCAGGGACAACGGGGAGGCATAAGGCTGAACGCGGTGTTAATACGTCACTTTAAACGCTTGAGGCTTGCCGCCATGGCTGACCGCGGGCAGCGAGGGCTGAAGGCGGCGTTAATACATCCCCTTTAAACTGATATTGGCGCCGCCTGAATCGCGGCACGGAGGAACGACAATGAATTTACCGAACAAACTGACCATGCTTCGCGTCATCATGATTCCGTTTTTCGTGTTCTTTATGCTCACGAATGTGGCCGGACCGAACAGCCAGTGGATCGCGCTCGTGATTTTCATCGCAGCGAGCCTGACGGATATGCTGGACGGCAAGATCGCGAGAAAATATCATCTGATCACGGATTTTGGAAAATTCATGGATCCGCTGGCAGACAAGATGCTGGTGATTTCCGCGATGATCTGCCTGGTGAGTATAGACCGGATTCCAGCATGGATTGTCATTGTCATTGTTGCGCGGGAGTTCATCATCAGCGGGTTCAGGCTGATCGCGGCTGACAAGGGCGTCGTCATCGCGGCGAGCTACTGGGGTAAGTTCAAGACGGTCTTCCAGATGGCAATGGTGATCCTGATGATTGCCAATATCCCTGCGCTCTCTGTGCTTACGCAGATCGTGATGTGGATAGCGCTGGCGCTCACGGTTATTTCTCTCATCGACTATCTGAGAAAGAACTGGAATGTCATCGGAAGCGATATGTAACAGGCGCCGAAGCAGGGCGCAGTGTGTCGGACTGAACGGAACGCGGCAGATTCTGTCAGGCATTCGCGGAAAAGCCCGGGTGGGCATTTTCTGCGCTGTCAGCATCGTGGCCGTCATCCCGGACTGGCTGCATGCGCGGGAAAGCATGGCAGGGCATTATCTGCACAGGAGAATGGTATGAGTGAATGTATGGATCGGGAGCCGGACATCTGGGACCGGCTGGTGCATCTACGCGTCTTCCGCTGGTTTGAGCCGTTTTATAAGAAGCACAAGGAAGTGCTGATGTATCTCTTCTTCGGAGGACTTGCGTTCTTTCTGAATCTGTTTCTGTATTGGCTTTTTGTGGTTGTCATCGGCATGAACGCGCTGATCGGCAATATCTTCTGCTGGATCATCTGTGTCCTGTTCCAGTATGTGACGAACAAGTCCTGGGTCTTTGACGGGAGAACGGAGTCCAGACGTGATCTGCTGCGGCAGATCACGTCGTTCTTCGGCGGGCGTCTCTTCACGCTGCTGGTTGAGGAGGCGATGATCTTCATCTTCATCACCACGCTTCACTACAATGAGATGGGGATCAAGCTGCTGGCCCAGTTTGTGGTTATCGTGCTGAATTATGTGATCAGCAAGCTAATTGTATTCCGGAAGAAGACGCAGGCTGAGCAGGACTGACTGAGAAGAGGAACGTATGCGGGAACTTTATCCACTCCTGGACGAACCGGAGAGAATGCAGGACTGGCTCTCCCGGTCGGGTCTGCCGGAGAAGAAGGGTGCACTGGTATTGATGTGCGCCGGGCAGTTCACACCCATGGAGATCCTCTGTGACCCGGATCAGGGAGATGTGCTGGCTGCCGTGGACAATGGACTCGCCTATCTGGAGGAGATGGGGAGACTGCCGGACCTGATTCTGGGAGATTTTGATTCGATCGGAGGGACCAGCCAGGAGACGCTGCGCTCCTTTGATCATGCTCTTCCGGAGCGGGTGCTGCATCTGCCGGTCATGAAGGATGATCCGGATACGATGGCAGCCATCCGTTTTGCGGCGGCAGCCGGATTCTCCAGGGTCAGGCTCTATGGTGCCTGCGGCGGCAGAATGGATCACATGATGGCGAATCTCGCCGCAGCTGTCTGGGCCAGAAAGCATGGTGTTTTCTGCTATTTTATCAATGCCGGGGATATGATGTTCGTGCTGGGACCCGGGGACGAGAAGACCTTTCACCCGGAGGCCGCGGGAATGTTTTCCGTCTTTTCTCTGAGCGACCGCTGTGAGGGCGTGACCATCCGCGGTATGCACTATACCATGGAAAACGGTACGCTCACGAACGATTTTCCGCTGGGGCAGAGCAATGAAATCGGCCCCCGCTTTCTCCGCGCCGGCGGAGGCGGAATACAGGTGGAACAGGTAGGAGAAGACCGGTTTGCACACAACGGGAGCATGTCTGACAGCGAGGCCTATCGTCTCGGTCTGCCCGGAACGGAATGTTCAGGTGAAACGCAGGAAACGCGGGCCTCGATCCGCATCCGGACAGGCTACGCGTTAGCGATCTTTACCTATGAGGTGGAGAAAAAGAGCAGAGAATTCTGAAAGGCTGGTAATAGATCTGGAAGCTATCGTTTCATAATGGGTTCAGGGCCGCGCCTGCACAGAACGGCTGGCGCGGGAATCCCGGTTCAGGGATTCGCCGATTTGCGATGAATTCCTGTATGCTCATATATACTTCCGGTCAATATTGATGATGCAGCGGTAGTGGGGCGAGATCTGATGGATCTCGTCCTTTAATTTTGCGATGATTTCGTCATCCGTCATCGCGTTCTTATAAGGCGCCAGTACGTCGAAGATCACGTTGGTGTGAGAGCGGCCCTTGACGATGCGGAAATCGTGGAAGCTGTAGCCCTTTCCGAGACCGAGAATGAGCGCCGCGACTTTTTCCCGGAGTGCGTTGGTCTCCGGATCGTTCACGGAGATCGGATCCATGTGAATGACCGCGTCGATGCCATACTCGCGCTTCAGACGGAGTTCGATATTGTCGATGGTGTCATGCGCCTGACTGATGGTCGCCGTGTCGGGCACCTCCGCATGCAGCGAGAGCATGCGTCTGCCCGGACCATAGTCGTGCACGACCATGTCGTGTACGCCGAGGATGCCGTCATAGCTTGTCACCACGCGGCAGATTTCGTCCACGAACTCTTTCTTCGGCGGCTGTCCGAGAAGAGGATTGATGGTATTGACTGCCGCGCCGATTCCGGATTTCATGATGAAGAGAGAGACGGCGAGACCGCACCAGCCATCGATATTGAATCCGGTCACATGTGTAAACAGCGTGGAAAACAGGACGGCAGCGGTTGCACAGCAGTCTGAGAGAGAATCGGCCGCCGTGGATCCGAGCGCGACCGAATCCAGCTTTATCTGAAGCTGATGATTGTAGAGATACATGTACAGTTTCACCAGAATTGAGCAGATCAGAATCACCACCACGACAGAGTGGAATACCATCTCATCGGGGTGCAGAATTTTGCCGACGGATGTCTTGAGCAGTTCGAAGCCCATGAGGATGATCAGCATAGACACGATGAGGCCTGAGATGTATTCGATGCGGCCGTGGCCGAACGGGTGCTCCGGGTCCGGCTTCTGGCTGGACAGGCGGAAGCCGATCAGCGTGATGATGGATGAGCCTGCGTCGGACAGGTTGTTGAATGCGTCCGCTAATATGGAAATCGCGCCGGACAAAAGTCCTGCGGTGAGTTTCCCTGCGAAGAGGCAGAGGTTGAGCACGATACCGACAATGCCGGAGAGCTGGCCGTACTGTTCCCGTACCTTTGGATTGCCGGTATCCTGATAATTTCTGATAAAATGTTTTGCAAGAAATGTAATCATTTCCCTGTTCCTTTCTTGTCCGGGTAAGCCGACAGACGCGGTGAAGCACCCGGGAAACAGTCATTCCGCCCTGTCAGACTGATACGACCTGCGCGGGATGGCTCCATCATACTCCGGTGCCGGCCATTAATAAAATCTAATGATGGTTTGAGAAAAGCAACTGCGAACCGGCATAGATACAACAGGCAATCAGGCGGGGGCAAGGAGTCCGGAATCAGAATCGACAGCACAGAAGGCGGGCAGGCCAGGCAGCCGCGGTGTCTTCCTGCTCCTGGGGGACAATGCACCGAAGCTCCTGGGGGGGCAGTGCACCGGGGCGGGTTCGCTGCGGAGCACTGTCCTTTACACACAAAGGGCAGTTTTGCCCGGTTGCCGGGGCTGTTTATTGGTAGTACAATACCTTCGGATTTGAGGAAAACGGACAGGGTTGTTCCTGAATGGAGGATTCTTATGAATTTCAAACATAGACCAGTTGTACTTCTGATCCTTGACGGGTATGGACTTTCGGATAATCCGCTTCATAATGCCGTGGCAGAGGCAAATACGCCGGTGATGGACCGGCTGGAGAAGGAGTATCCTTTCGTCAAGGGATATGCGAGCGGACTTTCTGTCGGTCTTCCGGACGGACAGATGGGCAACTCCGAGGTCGGCCATATGAATATGGGCGCCGGACGCATCATTTACCAGGACCTCACCCGCATCACCAAGGAAATTGAGGATGGAGATTTCTTCAAGAATCCCGAGCTTCTTGACGCTATGGAGAACGTGAAGAAGACCGGCGGAGATCTGCATCTGTACGGCCTGCTGTCTGACGGCGGCGTGCACAGCCACATCACACATCTGTATGCGCTGCTGAAGATGGCGAAGGAGCAGGGGCTGTCCAACGTATATGTGGACTGCTTCCTGGACGGCCGTGACACGCCTCCGAAGAGCGGCGTGGACTATATCGCGGCCCTTGAGGACAAGATGAAGGAGATCGGCGTCGGCAAAATCGCGATGATCAGCGGACGGTATTATGCGATGGACCGCGACAACAACTATGACCGTGTCGCATATGCGTATGACGCGCTCACCGAGGGGAAGGGCGTCACGGCTCATTCCGCCCACGAGGCGATCATGCAGTCCTATGAGAAGAATGAAACCGATGAGTTCGTAAAGCCCACGGTGGTTCTGAAGGAAGACGGCACGCCGGTTTCCACGATCAAGGACGGCGACAGCATCATCTTCTTTAATTTCCGTCCTGACCGGGCACGCGAGATCACGCACTGCTTCTGCGACGATGATTTTGACAAGTTTGACAGTCTTCCGAGAGGCCCGAGAGGAAAGCGGCTTGATGTGAAGTATGTCTGCTTCAAGGACTATGACAAAACGATCCCGAACAAGGAAGTCGCGTTCAAGGAAGTGAAGGTCACCAATACCTTCGGACAGTGGCTTGCCGATCACGGGTACACCCAGCTCCGTCTGGCTGAGACAGAGAAGTACGCGCATGTGACGTTCTTCTTCAACTGCGGGCAGGAGCAGCCCAACAAGAATGAGGACCGCATTCTGGTGAATTCTCCGAAGGATGTCGCGACCTACGATCTCAAGCCGCAGATGAGTGCTTATGAGGTGCGCGATCATCTGGTGGAGGCGATCAGGGGCGGCAAGTATGATGTGATCATCTGCAATTTCGCCAATCCGGATATGGTCGGCCACACCGGCGTGGAGAAGGCGGCCATCAAGGCGGTTGAGGTGGTGGATGAATGCCTCGGCAATGCGGTCGATGCCATCAAGGAAGTCGGCGGAACGATGTTCGTCTGCGCCGACCACGGCAACTGCGAGAAGCTGGTTGATTATGAGACCGGCGCACCGTATACCGCACACACGACGAACCCGGTGCCGTTTATTCTCGTGAATTATGAGAAGGGCGTGGGGCTGCGCGAGAACGGCGTGTTGGCTGACATCATCCCGACTCTGATTGACATCATGGGGGAGAAGCAGCCGAAAGAAATGACCGGAAAGAGCCTTCTGGTGAAGGAAGATTAAACGCAGAAGGAAAGCTTAACGCGAAAGGAAAGCTGACACGGTAAGCTTAACGCGGAAGGAAAACTTAACGTCAAGGGAAAGCCTGACGCGGAAGGAAAGCAAAACGTTGCCGCAGTAAAATTCATCGGGCCGTTCGGAATCGTTCAGCCGATTCCGGGCGGCCTTTTCATGCCGGGGCTGCGTGTAGGGCGGCCCTTTCGATTGCCAGGGCTAATAGCGCGGTCTTCTCATGCCATGGCTGATAGGACGATCGTCTTCTCATGCCGAGATTGACAAGCGGCAGCAGTCGGAGCATAATAACTGTATTAATGGTATTAGTACAGTTGGGCAGGAACGCGCCACGCTTCCGCCGGCAGCCGGATCGGGCCCGGATTCTGGCAGAGCGTGGCACCCGGATTTTGTGGCGGATTCAGAAGGAAAGGCAGAGCCGGAAGACGTTCCCGCCATTGGAGCACAGGCATGCTGATTCAGCTTGATTACAGGGACGGACGTCCCATATACGAACAGATTACGGAGAGCATCAAGCGTCTGATTCTGATGGATGCCCTCGCTCCGGATGAGAAGCTGCAGTCGGTCAGAAGTCTGGCTATGGAGCTTTCCACCAATCCGAACACAGTGCAGCGGGCATACACCGAGCTGGAGCGGCAGGGCTTTATCTACACGGTGCCGGGACGCGGAAATTTTGTCGCGGACAGCGCTGGGCTGAAGGAGGAGCGAAAGCAGGAGCTCAGAGGGAAGCTGCAGAGGATCCTGAGGGAAGCAGCTGAGATGGGCATACCGCGGGAGGAACTGCTCCGGGATCTGTGAGAGAAAACGGATTGCACGTGTAACGCGGCACATGGGGCAAAACGATATTCACGGGTTTTGCCTTCCTATTTTGCCATAATGGGGTATCAGAATGATTGAAACAATGGATGTGACGAAATCGTTTGGCGGCCGGCACACCGGAGAACCGGAGGTGGAGGCGGTGAACCGTGTCACGCTGGAGATCCGGGATCAGGAGGTATTCGGTCTCATCGGGACAAACGGCGCCGGGAAATCCACGCTGATGCGGATGATGTGCGGCGTACTCAGGCAGGATGCCGGCACAATTCTGGTGGACCACGAGCCGGTCTATGACAATCCGGATGCGAAGAAACGAGTTTTCTTCATTCCCGACGAGCCGTATTTCTTTGCCAATGCCACACCGGCAGACATGGAAGATTATTATGCGCGGGTATATCCAACCTTTGACAAAACCCGCTTTACCCGCTACCGGCAGGATTTCGGCCTTGATCCGGAGCGTCGGATCAGCGGGTTTTCGAAGGGAATGAAGAAGCAGCTCGCCGTCATCCTTGGGGTGAGTTCCGGCTGCCGCTATCTGCTGTGCGATGAAACATTTGACGGTCTTGATCCGGTGATGCGGCAGGGCGTGAAATCGGTGTTCGCCGAGGAAATGGCGGAGCGGGGACTGACTCCGGTAATTTCTTCCCACAATCTCCGGGAGCTGGAGGATTTCTGTGATCACGTCGGGCTGCTGCACAAGGGCGGCGTTCTGCTGTCCGAGGACATCGAGGCAATGAAGCTGAACATTCAGAAGATTCAGTGTGTGTTCCGGGAGGACGGAGACGCGGAGGAGGCCTTAAAAGGACTCCAGGTTCTGAATCACGTGGCGCGCGGCCATCTTCATACCATCACGGTTCGCGGCACGCGGGAGGAGATGGAACAGCATTTCCGTGAATACGAGATGATATTCTTCGAAATTCTTCCGCTGACGCTGGAAGAAGTCTTCATCAGTGAAACGGAGGTTGTGGGCTATGATGTCAAAAAGTTCATACTCGGTTAAGGATATGCTCAGGAGCCGCATCTGGACACTCGCCCTGAGCTTCGTGACCTTCTTCCTTTATGACGTCGCCGGCACGGCAGCGAATATTCTCCGCATCCATAATTATGCCGATGTCTATCAGTACACCGCCATGCAGCGGCGGAGCGAGGTTCTGAGCGAGGTCAGCAAGTGGCTCGGGGTCCGGCAGTATTTCGGATGGATCGTGGTGATCGTTCTCGCTGTGGTGACCGGCATCAGCGGATACGCCTGGATGGATAACCGGCAGAAGACAGACTTTTTCGAGAGCCAGCCGGTCCGGCGCTCCGTGCGGTTCTGGAAAATTTACTTCAGCGGACTGCTAGTGTTTCTCATCCCTGCGGTTCTGTGCCTCGGCGCGGGACTCCTGACTGCGGCGGCGATGGGATGCATGACAAGCGGCATCATGCTTGATGCCTGGGTGGAGCTTGTCCGTCTGTTTATTCTGTATGCCGGTGTTTACGCTATCTCTGTGCTGGCGGCAATGTGGACGGGCAACGCGATTGTCTGCGCCGCTGCCACGGGCGTCCTTCTTCTCTACGAACCGGCGCTGGCATATCTCCTGCGGAGCCTGAAGCAGCAGTTTCTGGTCACATACTACGCAGCGGGGACGGTGGAAAAACCGCTTTTTTCTCCTGTTGTCAATTATATGCTTCTGACGCTCCCCGGATTCTTTACTTCCAATTTCTCGCGGGTGACGGGCATTGATGCGGATTACACCAACCCAAGTACCGTGAATTTTGTGCGGAGCTGTGTCCGGAGTGTCTGGAAGTATGATGTTCTGACTTTGGCCGTGACTGCTGCGGTGACGGCAATTGCTTTTCTCAGCCATCAGAAGCGTCGGAGCGAGGATGCGGGCAGTGCGGTTGTCTTTGCTCCAGTGCGGGTGATCACAAAGCTTGCGGTGGCCACGCTGGGCGGTCTGTATGCCGGACTGGGGATGATGAATCTCTTTGCCTCCGGCCGGTCTCACTCCACGCTTGTCATCAGCATCGTCTTCATCTTGATCACCGTCATGCTGCTGTCCGCTGTGATCCAGATCATCTATGACTTCAATTTCCGATCCTTTATGCGCGGCGCATGGTCCATGGCGGCGGCAGGGATCGCGGCTGTCGCGGTGTTTCTGATGTTCCGGGGAGACGTGCTCGGATATGACCGGTATGTCCCGAAGGACAGCGAGGTGGGAAGCGCTGCGATCGTCAATTACGGCGGAGTGGCCATGACCGATTTTGCGGAAGACGGAAGTGCGATCTATGACGGTGTGGAGGCCGCTTCCCACTACATGATGCTGACTGACATCGCAGATGTCACTTCTCTCGCAAGGATGGGCCAGGAATATACCATAAATCATCAGATGGATGGAGAGAACACTGCTACCACCGCACCGAAGCAGACGACTTATCAGATTGTGGTGCTCTATCGGATGAAAAACGGGCGCAGGATTTACCGCCAGTTCACGATTCCGGCCGACACGGATGCATCCCTGCTTGACCGGATCACCTCGTCGGAGGAATATCGCAAGGGATATTTCAACTTCCTGCATGACGAGGGGTATCTCAATTTCACCACGGATGGAAGAATCACCTACGACAGCGAATGGAATGCGGACTGGGCAGGCAGCAATGGAAACTCCGGCATTTCGGATGAGGATTATGCGGGGCTGAAAAAGGCTCTTTCAAAGGATGCCGCTCAGTATTGTTACTCGAAGGCCCGGGAGGAGGGGCCGATCGGTATGATTCAGCTCGCACGGAGGAAACCGGGCAGCGGCATGGCCGGGAATACATCGGATGACACAACGGACAGTCTCTCCATTCTGGTCTATCCGTTCTATCAAAATACGATCCAGTGGCTGAAGGATGCCGGAATCTGGTCGGAACCGGTTCCATCCGCAGGAGAGGTGAGCCAGTTCACAGTCACGGATTACAATATCGCGGCGCTTCGCGGGGAGAAGTCAGATTCCGGAGATATCAGCGGCGCATCGGTATCGGTGTCCTATACGGAACCGGATCAGATCGCCCGGCTCCTGCAGTCCTCAGTCAACCTTTATGCCGGGTACAGCGGCTGGTACCTTTTTGATGAGGATGCAGGGGATTACACCATCGATGTGAAAACCGCGGACGGCAGCAGTGCTTCTCTTGGTTTCAGGGACGACAAAATCCCCGCCTTCGTGCGGCAGGATCTTTTGAACAAGGCGGATCAGGAATAAGCCGGAATCGGTCGCTTGCAATGGCACCCTGTGTGTGGTACTTTATTAAGGATGCAGCACAGATTTTGCTGCAGAGGAACCCGAAAGACGGATTCCACAGACTGAAACGGAAAAGAGTGGAGTTAACCCATGAGTATTGCACGTTGGATTGTTACGATTGTCCTGATCGCTGTCAGTGTGCTGCTTTCTGTCATTATTCTGATGCAGGAAGGCAAGGATCAGGGACTTGGCGCCATCAGCGGCGTTGCCGAGACATACTGGGGCAAGAACAAGGGCCGTTCGATGGAGGGGTTTCTGGTGAAGTTCACGGTCTTCCTCTCGGTGATGTTCTTTGTCCTCTCCGTGCTGCTGAACATGAATCTGTTCTGATCGGCATGAGGGGACTACATTCCGTGTCAGAGATTTCTGCGGCAGGTACTTCAGTCTGCTGCATGATCTGCGCCGCGGAAACAGGATTAAATCAGACGGGGCGCTCCTTCGGTATCTGAGAAGGGACGTCCCTTTCTTGTGCGCAGGGATGATCGCCATAGGAAGTGGCAGAGGCGCGGGCGCGAGGGCAAATGACAGGTGGCGCCGCCAGATGCGCGGAGCGTCACGGGGCGGAATGTCCCGTGCACGGGATGCCCATGCGGGTATATTTTGAGCGCGGATGCTGCAGAAAATGCGGCAAGGGAGCAGATATGAAGTACAAGAAGTCGATGGAGCTGCATCTTCAGAAGGAAAAGAAACAGCACAGAGAGAAGAAAAAATCCGTTCACATGGAGGGAACCTTCCAGAGCAATACCCGGGGATTTGGTTTTGTCGTGGTGGACGGGATCGAGAGTGATCTTTATATTCCGCAGGGGATGACCGGAAACGCCTTTTATGGCGACGTGGTGGAAGTCCGCCTGCTGCCCGGATATGACCCCAGGCTGGTGGAGCAATATCAGGCGTTTCACGCAGAAAACAGAGAGAAAGATGAAGCGGACCCCGACGGGACGAAGCGGAAAGAGGAAAAGGAGGACAGCGGGCAGAAAGCAGCCGCCGCACATGGCAGGAAAATTCATCCATCGCGGCGCACAGAGGCTGCGGTTGTCCGGATCGTACGCCACACGGTGACAACTGTCGTAGGGACCTGCCGCAGAGACGGACGCCATGCGATTGTGGTACCGGACAATCACCATATTCCATTTGACATCACGGTGCAGCCGGAGCAGTCGCTGCCCGCGGAGGATGGGCAGAAGGTTGTGCTGACAATCGAGGACTACGGATCAGCCGGACAGAGCGCCTCCGGCCGCATCACGGAGGTGCTCGGCAGCATGGACGACCCGGGCGTGGACGTCCTGAGCATCGTCCGCGCCATGGATCTGCCGGAGGCATTCCCGGAGGATGTAAGGCGCGAGGCGGCCGCCCTGCCGGACCATGTGGAGACCCGGCACTTCACCAAACGGGGCGGCTTTGAAGACCTGCGCAGGACGCTGACGGTCACCATTGACGGGGAGGATACAAAGGATATCGACGATGCGGTGTCCCTCACGCGCACGAAGGACGGTCTGTGGGAGCTCGGTGTTCATATTGCGGACGTGAGCCGCTATGTCACGGAGGGGAGCGCCCTCGACCGGGAGGCTCTGAACCGGACGACCAGTATTTATCTGGTGGACCGCGTCATCCCGATGCTGCCGACAGAGCTGTCGAACGGCATCTGTTCCCTGAACGAGGGGGAGGACCGCCTTGCGCTCTCCTGCATCATGGATATCGACGGACAGGGCAGCGTGGTGCGCTATCGGATCACGGAGTCAAAAATCCACTCGGATGCCCGTCTCACCTACACCGGCGTGCATGCTGTCCTGACACAGGGAGATACCACAGAAATCAGCGATCATCTGAAGCGGCAGGGCATGAAGCGGGGCGTCAGACAGAAGACAGAGGCGATCGCTTCGATGCTGGTGGAGATGGAGAAGCTTTCTGAAATTCTGTCGAGGGCGAGAGCTGCCAGAGGCGCCATCGATTTTGACACGCCGGAGGCAAAGATTATTCTGGATGAGAACGGCAGGCCTGTGGAAATCAAACAGTATGAGAGCACGGAAGCCAATCTCCTGATCGAGAATTTCATGCTGATGGCAAATGAGACGGTCGCGCGTCACTGCTGCGGTCTGGAGCTGCCTTTCGTCTATCGGAGCCACGGGGAACCGGACCCGGACAAAATCGATGATCTCGCACGCCTCCTCTCAAACCTTGGCATCCGGACGGAGATAGGAAAAAAAGAGGAGAAGGGGCGCAGGGTGAAGCCCGGCGACATTCGGAATGTGATGGAGCGGATCAAGGGCATGCCGGAGGAGGCGACGCTCACCCGCATGACGCTCCGTTCCATGCAGCAGGCAAAATATACAACGGAGTGCAAGGGACACTTCGGCCTTGCGCTTCGGTATTACTGCCATTTCACTTCCCCGATCCGCAGGTATCCGGATCTGCAGATCCACCGCATCATCCGCGAAAATATCGCGGGGAAGGGTCTTTCCGGCAAACGCACCAGGCACTACGAGGAAATTCTTCCGGAGGTGTGCGCAAGGTCCTCCGCCGGAGAGAGGCGCGCGGACGACGCGGAGCGGCAGACGGAGAAGCTGAAGAAGTGCGAGTACATGGCGGGGCATATCGGAGAGTCCGCCATCGGCGTGGTGTCCGGTCTGACCACCTGGGGGATGTATGTGGAACTGCCGAATACGGTGGAGGGGCTGGTTCCCATGGCGTGCCTCTTCGATGATTACTATGTTTTTGATGAGAAATCCTATATACTGAGGGGCGAGCGCACGCACAAGACCTACAGCCTGGGCGATCCCGTGCGGATCAAAGTGGCGGCGGTCGATACGGTGGCGCGCACCATCGATTTTGTCCCGGACACGGGAGATGCGGACGGCCGGCAGGCGCAGGCGGCCCGACGGACACAGGAGCAGAGCACGGATTATGGCACAGGCAAAGGAGCCGCTAAAGCTCATCGCAAATAATAAAAAGGCATATCACGATTATTTCATCCTGGAAAAATATGAATGCGGCATCGAGCTGTTCGGCACGGAGGTGAAATCCCTGCGGCAGGGAAAATGCAGCATCAAGGAGGCATATGTTGACATCCGCGGCGGAGAGGTCTTTGTCTGCGGGATGAATATCAGCCCCTATGAGCATGGGAATATCATGAACAAGGATCCGCTCCGGGAGAGAAAGCTTCTTCTGCATAAGAGCGAGATTATGAAGCTTCTGGGGCAGATTCAGACAAAGGGATTCACGCTTGTGCCGCTTGAGGTGTATTTCCGGAATGGCCGGGTAAAGGTGGAGATCGGTCTTGCCAAAGGCAAGAAGCTCTATGATAAACGCGAGGACAAGAGAAAGAAGGACGTGAGCCGCGAGACGGAGCGTGATTACAAGGTGACGCTGAAAGGGTAGGCTGTGACGAAGAGGAGATCATTTCCGGTGCTGCTGTTCCTTCTCCTGCAGTCAGCACTGATGGCGCTCTGCGTCTTTACCTCGAGGCCGGACAGGCACTGGCGGGAATGGGGAGCACAGGAGAAACAATATGAAGCGCTCGCCGTCTCCATGGCAGAGGGGAAGCTGTGGCTGCCGGAGACGGTTCCGGACTCTCTCTTGACACTGGACAACCCGTATGACCCGGCCAGACGCGCTGCCGCCTCGGCGCAGAGCGGGGATGCCTATCCGGTGGATGTGGCACTCTATGAGGGACATTATTATGTCTACTTCGGGATTGTGCCGGAGCTGCTGTTCTTCCTGCCGTTCCGGCTGATGACAGGACACACGCTGCCGACCTGGGTGCCGGTTCTGTTCTGCGCGGTCCTGACGGTGCCGGGTGCTTTTCTCCTGGTGCGGGAGCTGTCCGGCGGGGAGAAGAGAAAAGAGAAAATCAGGGCAGAGCGGCATCCCGGCTGGACCCTTTTTGGAACAGCGGTATTTCTTGCGTCTTCCGGACTTCCGTTTCTTGCGGCTTTTCCCTCCACATACACGATGCCGGTGGTGGCGGCGCTCTGCCTCGGCGTGTGGGGCCTTTATGCCTGGATGCGGCGGCATTATGTGGCAGGCTCGGTGCTTCTGTCTCTGATCATCGGCTGCCGACCGCAGATGGCGGCGGTTCTGCTTCTGGCGTTCCCGCTCTTCCGGGAGGAAATCCGGGACGGGATATTTTTCCGGAGAACCGCGGAGAGCATGCGGCGCACCTTCACGGTGATCCTGCCATTTCTACTGACCGGAGGAATCGTGCTCTGGTATAATGCGGCGCGTTTTGGCAGTCCGTTCGAATTCGGATATCGCTACCTGCTCACCTCTTCGAACCTGACGAAACAGTCTGTGACGGCGGGAAAGGTGCTGGCAGGTATCTGGTATGAGCTGCTGTGCCCGATGCGGCTGTCGCCGGTCTTCCCTTGGGTGCAGGAGGTGCCGGTGCCGGATGCGCTTCGACAGTCCTTTTATATTGAGCCGCTGGTCGGAGGGTGCCTTGCGATGTACCCGGTTCTGCTGACGGCGTTCGTCGTGCTGCGGAGGCGCGCCTGCGCACCGGAAAGGCAGCCCGGCGGAAATGAGCTTGAAGTGGGCCGGGTGAGCCTGTTTCTGGCTGCAGCCGTTGCTGCGGCAGACATTGTGTCAGCGGGCATTTCGCAGAGATATATGGCAGATTACTGCTGGCTTTTATGTATCCCGGCGGTTCTGGCGCTGCGGACTGCTTTGGAGGAGGCACCTCAGGGATCACGGATTGCCAGTGCCACCCGGATCTGGTTTGTTCTGTCCGGTCTCTTCAGCCTGCTCACGGGGTATGGCTGTCTGCTCTCGGACGGACGGTATTTTGCCATGCGGCAGACAAATCCGGCGGTCTTTGAGGCGCTGTCGCGGTTCTTTTCGATGGGAACAGGCATCCGCCTGTGATATACTGATGAAGCCATCCTTCACGAGGGATGGACGGTCATATTTTGAGAGGAGATTTCCAGTGCCTATTCAGATCAACAGCTTCATGGGTAAATTCGGCTTTTTCGCGAGGCAGCACTTCTCAAAGCTTGCCAGCGACGCCTATCTGAGACTGCAGTTCCGCACGAGGGGAGAGCAGCAGAAGGCCTATATCAATTATTTTCTGCATTCAGACCCGGTTCCGATGCCGAATGTTGTCAATATTGAGACGATCAACCGCTGCAACAGCACGTGTGCGTTCTGCACGGCAAACGTACATGCGGAGAAGCGGCCGCTTCGTCGTATGGACGAGGAGCTTTACCACAGCATCATCGATCAGCTTGCCGACTGGGGATATCAGGGTCATCTCACGCTGTATGGAAACAATGAACCCTGGCTTGATCCACGTATCGTCGAGCTTCATCGCTATGCAAGGGAGAAGCTGCCGGACTGTTTCATTTTCATGTCCACGAACGGCCTGATGCTGACGCTGGATCAGGTAAGGGCGATTCAGCCTTATATCAACCAGCTGATCATCAACAATTATGACATGAAGTATGCGCTTCACCGCAATATTCAGGAAATCTATGATTATGTAAAGGCGCATCCGGAGGAATTCAAGGATCTCGACATTCAGATCCAGATGCGCTATCTGCAGGAGGTGCTGACAAACCGGGCAGGCTCGGCACCGAACAAGAAGGCGACGGAGAAGGTCATCACGGAGACCTGTCTGCTGCCGTTCACGGATATGTGGATTATGCCGAACGGAAAGATGGGACTATGCTGCTGCGATAACTTCGAGGTCACGGATTTTGCCGATCTGACGAAGGTGCCGCTAAAGGAGGCCTGGTCCGGGGAGGCGATCATGGAGGTCCGCCGCAGGATCGCGGAGGGCAGACAGAACTATGATTTCTGCCGTCACTGCGACTTCATCGACGCGGGATTCCGCATGAATCTGGTGAAGAATATCCTGGAGCACGGGCAGGAGGCGGCCAACCGGGTCGGCGGAAACGAGAGCATGGAAGTACTGCACCGAAATTAAATCATACAAGTGCTGCACCGAAACAAAATCACACTTGCCTCGGAACGGGCAGATGTCATATAATAATCTCTCCAGATGGGCCAGTAAAGGTTTCGACAGGGGTCCGGAACGTGGAGAAGCTATCCGAATGCAAGGGCGTAACCCGGCAAAATAAAAATAAACGCTAACGACAACGAATTAGCACTCGCAGCCTGAGCGCTGCGCGCCTCCGGAGAATCACTCACAGTTTTCCGATCTGGCGTCATGAATGTGGGAAACGACTGCGGCTAAGCTTTGCACTGCAGGGCGTATCATGAAGCTACCAAACCTGTATGGCTGTCTGCTTCCGTACAGGATGCGGGAAGGGAAGCCGGCATGCCGGCCTCGCAATAACAGACTACGATAGTAGAAGGACACCGGAGGGGCTTTTGGACGCGGGTTCGATTCCCGCCTGGTCCACTGTTATCAGGGCATTCCGCACCGTATTCCAGGAGACGTCGAATACGGTGCTTTTTTTATAGAATACTGAAATGACGGGAGGAAATCATGGATCCGATCCGTGTGATGGATGTAAAGGAATCAATTCTGCAGGACAATGACGAGCGGGCGGAGGCGGTCCGCCGGGAGCTGCGGGAGAAGAAGGTCTTTCTGCTCAATCTGATGGGGTCGCCCGGCGCGGGCAAGACAACCACGCTGGTCAGCACGATCCGTGCCCTGCGGGACGAGTTCCGGATCGGCGTTATGGAGGCGGACGTGGACAGCGATGTCGATGCCCGCGCAGTGCAGGAGGCTGGCGCGGAGGCGATCCAGCTTCATACCGGCGGCATGTGCCACCTGGACGCCGAGATGACCAGAGAGGGCCTCTCCGGTCTGGTGCCGGACGGCTTCGATCTCATCGTGATAGAGAATGTCGGCAATCTTGTCTGCCCTGCGGAATTTGACGTGGGACAGGCGAAGCGCGCGATGATTCTGTCTGTGCCGGAGGGGGATGACAAGCCGCTCAAATATCCCCTGATGTTTGAGGTCGCGGATATCATCCTGCTTGGCAAAATAGATACGGCAGCATATTTTGATTTTGACCGGGAGGCATTTGAGAGGAATGTGCGCCTCCGCAATCCGGACGTGCCGATTCTTCCCTGCTCCGCCAGAACGGGGGAGGGGATGGAGGCGTGGTATGAATGGCTCCGCGGAGAGATCCGCTCGTACAGAAAGGCGTGTGAACAGTGAACGAGAATGCAATCCCCGCACAGTATGAAGTGCTTCGCCGGGAGTTTCTGCCGGATATCGGCTCGGAGGCAGTTCTGCTGCGCCACATCAAAAGCGGCGCCAGAGTGCTTCTGATGCCGAATGATGATGACAACAAGGTATTTTACATCGGGTTCCGCACACCGCCCAGGGATTCCACGGGAGTGGCCCATATCATCGAACACACTGTTCTGAACGGCTCGCGTGACTTTCCAGTCAAGGATCCGTTCCGGGAGCTCGCCAAGGGTTCCCTCAACACGTTTCTCAATGCGATGACCTATCCGGACAAGACGGTATATCCGGTGGCAAGCTGCAACGAAAAGGATTTTGCCAATCTGTGCCATGTATATCTCGATGCCGTGTTTCATCCCAACATTTATCAGGAGAAACGGATCTTCGAGCAGGAGGGCTGGCACTATGAGCATGACGAGCAGGGGAGACTTACGGTCAACGGCGTCGTCTTCAATGAGATGAAGGGAGCGATGTCTTCCCCGGATGATGTGCTGGAGAACGCCGTGTATGCGTCGCTATTCCCGGACACGACCTACGCGATGGTGTCCGGCGGAGATCCGGCTGTGATTCCTTCCCTCACTTATGAGGCATATCTTGATTTCCACCGGAGGTACTATCATCCGTCGAACAGCTTTCTCTTCCTCTACGGAAATCTCGACATGAACGAGCGTCTTTCCTGGATGGATGAGCAATATCTGTCCCAGTATGATGCGCAGCCGGTGGACAGCCGGATCGCGGCACAGCCTGCCTTCCGGACACCGGCATGCGCTGATGTGCCGTACTCGCTGATGGCGGAGGAGGACCCTGCGGACAAGACCTTCTATGCCTACAGTGTGGTTCTGCCGGGGCGGAATGCGAAGTTCGACGCCGCATTCCGCGTGCTGGATTATGTTCTGTGTGACGCGGAGGGCGCGCCGCTCCGGCGTGCGCTGGAGGAGGCGGGCATCGGCGAGGATGTGGCGAGCCTTTACGAAAACGGCGTGAATCAGCCTGTCTGGACCCTCACGGCAAAATACGCGGCAGCAGGGCAGCAGAAGGCGTTTGAGGAAGTTGTGCGCGGCGCGCTGCAGGAGATCGCAGACCACGGCTTCGACCGGGAGGCGCTGCTCGCCGGCATCAATTATCACGAATTCCGGTACCGGGAGGCGGATTTCGGTTCTTATCCCAAGGGACTGATCTTCGGACTTTCGGCACTGGATTCCTGGCTCTATGACGAAAATGCGCCATGGCTCTATCTCACGGAGGGTCGAATCTATGAGGAACTGAGAGATGCGGTGTCGGGCGGGTATTTTGAATCCCTGATCAGAACCTGGTATCTCGACAATCCGCACCGCAGCATGGTGACGCTCCGCCCGGAGCCAGGCAGACAGGAGAGGCTGGACAGGGAGGCTGCGGAGAAGCTGTCCGCACTGGAGGCCTCCATGAGTCCTGAGGAGAAGGCCGGAATTGCCGCGGAGGAGCAGCGCCTCAGGGAGTATCATGACACGCCGGATGATCCGGAGATGATCCGCAGGATTCCGCTTCTGGAGCGGTCAGACCTGCGGCATGAGGCGCTGCCATTCCGGAATGAGATGAAGAAGCTCACGCCGGACGGAGGGTGCATCCTGCTCAGCCATCCGGTTTTTGCAGGCGGGATCAATTATGTCACGCTCTGCTTTGACATTCGCAAAATTCCGCAGCGGTTCTACCCGTATCTTGTTGTGCTCAGGACGGTGTTTGCGGCGCTGTCGACGAAGGATCATTCTTATGCGGCGCTGAACAGCCAGATCAATATTCACACCGGCGGAATCAATGCTTCTGTCGTCACGTACGCATCGGAGCAGCATCCGGAGCAATACCGGTTTCAGTTTGAAGTGGCGGTGCGGATGCTGCAGAAGAATCTGCCGGAGGCGTTCTCTCTTCTGAAGGAAATTCTCACGGAGACGGATTACACGGACACGAAGCGGATACGGAGACTCCTCGAGGAGGAGCGTTCCGCCATGCGTCAGGATCTGCCGATGTCCGGGCACGCCACGGCGCTGACTCGGGCGCAGGCCCATTTCCTCGAAACCGGTGTGATTCAGGATGATATGAACGGAATCGGCGCTTACCGGTTTCTCTGCCGTATTCTGGATTCCGGAGAGATCTCTCTGGAGGAGGTATCACAGACGCTGCAGGAGATGGCCGGCTGGATCTTCACGCCGGAGCATCTGACGCTCATTGATACAACGGCAGCCGCCGGGGACTGCGAAGCGGTCACGCCGCAGGCGCTGGCACTCCGCGCATCTCTCGCTGATATGGAGAGGCGGCGCCTTGAGGATCACAGCTCTGTCAGCGGGATGCCGGATGAGGCGCCTTTCCGCGTTTCTCTCCGGACCGGCCGGGAGGCATTTACCGCCGCGGGCGGCGTGCAGTATGTATGTGAGGCGGGCGACTATCTGCGGCAGGGGCTGCCTTTCCACGGCGCGCTGAGAGTGCTGCGCGTGATTCTGGGCTACGATTATCTCTGGATCAGACTGCGCGATCAGGGAGGCGCCTATGGCTGCATGGGCGGTTTCACCAGGGAGGGCTGCGGGTATTTTGTCACGTTCCGCGATCCGCATCTCGGTCGGACGCTCAGGGTGTTTGACGGCGTCCCGGAGGCGGTGCGCCGGTTCTCGGCGGATGAACGGACGATGACACAGTATGTCATCGGCGCGGTGAGCGCCATGGATCTGCCGATGACGCCGTCTGCGTTCGGGCGGTACAGCATGGCCTGCTATCTGTCCGATGTGTCCATGGAACGGATACAGCAGTATCGGGATGAGGTCCTTGCCTGCACGCAGGAGGATATCCGCTCCCTTGCGGATTACGCCAGTGCCTCGCTCCGGAACAGCGCGCTGGTCGTCATCGGCAGCCCGGAGAAAATCCGGGAGCACGGGGAACGGTTTGACCGGGTGGAAGCGCTGCTTTAGAGGAGCAGCATCGGTGCTCACGCACCGGCTGCCGCATTCGGCAAAACCGCATTCGCGGATTTTGCCTCAGCGGGGTATAGATATGGCAAAAGCCGGATTTGTAACTATCATCGGAAAACCGAACGTTGGAAAATCGACACTGATGAATACGCTGATCGGCCAGAAGCTCGCTATCACAAGCTACCGGCCGCAGACGACCAGAAAGCAGATGCGGACGGTGTACACGGACGAGCGCGGGCAGATCGTGTTCCTTGATACGCCGGGCATGCTGCGCGGCGGGTCGGAGGATCTGACGGCCAGGGACGCGGCGCGTCTCTCGGACGGAACACCCTCGAAGCTGCCGCCATCGTTCGCGAAGGGGGCGGGGATCAGCGATCTGTGCCGGACAAAGCTCGGAGGGTACATGGAGCTCGCCGCGGAGAGCACGCTGAAGGAGGCGGATCTGATCCTTCTGCTTGTGGAGGCTGGAAACGGCGCCATCATCCGTCCGCAGGATCAGGCGGTTCTGGATCTCCTGAAAAGTCCGGAGGCCGGGATACACACGCCGGTGTTCCTCGTCATCAACAAGGTTGATGCGGTCAAAAAAACACGGATTCTGGAGTATATCGAGACATATCGGAAGGCATTTCCGTTCCGGGAGATCATTCCGGTCAGCGCCAGAACGGGAAAAGGCAGGGATGAGCTGCTGTCCGCTATTTTCCAGATTCTTCCGGAGGGCGAGCCGTTCTATGACGAGGATACGGTCACGGATGAGAAGGAACGTGACATCGTGGCGGAGATCATCCGGGAAAAGACGCTTCGCCTGCTGCAGGATGAGGTGCCGCACGGCATCGCTGTCATCGTCGACTCGATGAAATACCGCGAGGGACGCAGCGGGACGATCTGCGATATTTCTGCCAGTATCATCACGGAGAAGGACAGCCACAAGGGTATCATCATCGGCAGAAACGGAGAGATGCTGAAGAAAATCGGCACCGCGGCGCGGACGGATATCGAGAATCTGATCGATACGCATGTGAATCTGAAGCTGTGGGTCAAGGTGCGAAAGGACTGGCGAGACAAGGAATCGGATCTTTCCGCTTACGGATACCGGTTCAAGGATCTGAAGAACTGAGGGGTGTCCGTTCCCTGGCAAACTGCCGCGGGAAACGCGGCATGAGGAGTTTGCCAAAATCCAGATTGGGCTTCTGGGCATTGCCTGGTAAACTGCCGCGGGAAACGCGGCATGAGGAGAGCTGTGAGAGAAGAGGATGCCGAGAAATTTTCCGGAATTGTGCTCCAGGCCGCCCCGGCGGGGGAGTACGACCGGAGGGTGGTGCTGCTCACCAGAGAGGCAGGGCGCATTGCCTGCTTCGCGAGGCGCGCCAGAAGGCAGGGAAATCCGCTGATGGCCGCGACCTCTCCCTTTGCCTTCGGCCTATTCCGGGTGATCCGCGGGCGAAGTGCGGATGTGCTTCTTGACGCGGAAATATCGAATTATTTTGAACCGCTCCGCAGGGACCCGGAGGCGGCTGCGTACGGCTGCTACTTTCTTGAAATCTGTGAGTTTATCACGCGGGAAAATAATGATGAGGCGTCGCTTCTTCTGCTGCTGTATGTGAGCCTTCTCGCGCTGGAAAAGGAGACGATCCCGAACCGGCTGGTGCGTGCGGTGTTTGAGATACGCACCATTGTCACGGAGGGAGAATATCCGGGACTCACCGCGGAGGAGGAGCAGCATCTGAGTACGGACGCGCTGCGGGCACATGCGTTTCTGACGCAGGCGCCGCTGCAGCGCCTTTATACGTTTGCTGTCTCGGAACAGGTGCTGCAGCAGCTCGAATGGCTTGCTGCGCGGAAGTGCAGGACTTATTTCCGGCATGATTTTCCGTCTCTCAGGGTACTGGAGACGCTGATGCGCGACTCTTGCACCGGAGACAACGTGAGGATATAATTTTGATCTATGGGCATTTGTCTGGTGTCCCGGTACGATCCATGAGGTGGCCCTGATGAGAAAGGCGGCAGCAATCATTCTTGCGATATCGCTTCTGGCGGTGCTGACCACCGGCTGCGGGAAGAAGAATACAGCCGGAAAAACGGAAGAGGAGCTGTTCTCCTTTGAAAAGAACGGTTCCGTGACAGTGACCAGCGTGGAATCCTTCGATCAGGATTATTACAGCAGCGCGGAACTTTCCGACATGGCGGACAGCGAGATCAGCGCATATAATGCGTCGAACGGAAACGATGCGGTGAGAAAGAAAAAGCTCGCGGTAAAAGACGGCCATGCAGAGCTGATCTGTGTATACCGGACTGCGGAGGATTACTGCCGATTCAACGAGGAGCGGCTGTATTATGGAACGGTCGGCGGTGCCAGCATGAGCAGCGTGGATCTCACTCCGCTTCTGGGGCAGAAAGAGCTTCCGCGCGGGCGGGAAGCGCTCACCAGCGAGGATCTCGACCGGATGGAGAATGACCCGATGATCGTGATGTTCGGACCGGCACGGATCCGGACAGACCGGAGAATCAGGTACTGCACTGGCAATGTGCAGCCGGAAGATGACAGAAATGCCGTGATATCGGATACTGCGTCGGAGTCTAATCCGGCGCTGATCATATTGCATCAATAACTGGAGGAGAGACAGTCATGGAGAAAACGATGGACAAAATCGTAAATCTGTGCGGTAGCCGCGGTTTCATTTATCCCGGCTCGCAGATTTACGGCGGACTTTCCAATACATGGGATTACGGCCCGCTCGGCGTGGAGCTGAAGAACAATGTCAAGAAGGCATGGTGGAAAAAATTCGTGCAGGAATCCCCACAGAATGTCGGCGTTGACTGTGCCATCCTGATGAACCCGAAGACCTGGGTCGCCTCCGGCCATCTCGCCGGCTTCTCCGATCCGCTGATGGACTGTAAGTCCTGCGGCGAGCGCTTCCGCGCCGATAACCTGATCGAGGATTACGCGAAGGAGCACGACATGACGCTGGACAGCAGCGTTGACGGCTGGTCCAACGATGAGATGATGAGCTTCATCAACAAGTTTAAGGTGCCCTGCCCGTCCTGCGGCGGCTTCCACTGGACGGATATCCGGCAGTTCAATCTGATGTTCAAGACCTTCCAGGGCGTCACGGAGGATTCCTCCAATACGATTTATCTGCGCCCGGAGACGGCGCAGGGCATCTTTGTCAATTTCAAGAATGTCCAGAGAACCTCCCGCAAGAAGCTGCCGTTCGGCATCTGCCAGATCGGAAAGTCGTTCCGCAACGAGATCACGCCCGGCAATTTCACGTTTCGCACACGCGAGTTTGAGCAGATGGAGATGGAATTCTTCTGCAAGCCGGACACAGACCTCGAGTGGTTTCAGTACTGGAAGGATTTCAGCTGGAAGTGGCTGCTGTCCCTCGGGCTTGACGAGAAGCATCTGCGTTTCCGCGACCACGACAAGGCCGAGCTGGCCTTCTATTCCAAGGCAACCTCAGACATTGAGTACACGTTCCCCTTCGGCGACTGGGGAGAGCTCTGGGGCATTGCGGACCGCACCAACTACGATCTGTCTCAGCATCAGAAGGTATCCGGCGAGGACCTTTCGTATTTTGATGATGAGACCGGCGAGCGGTATATTCCTTACGTTATCGAGCCGTCTCTCGGCTGCGACCGCGTGACGCTTGCCTTCCTGTGTGAGGCCTATGATGAGGAGACGCTGGAGGGCGGCGACGTGCGCACAGTCCTTCACTTCCATCCGGCCCTTGCTCCGGTCAAGATCGCTGTGCTTCCGCTGTCAAAGAAGCTGAATGAGGGAGCGGAGAAGATCTACACCGAGCTCTCGAAGTACTATAACTGTGAGTTCGACGACCGCGGCGCCATCGGCAAACGGTATCGCAGAGAGGACGAGATCGGCACGCCTTACTGCATCTGCTATGATTTTGACTCGGAGAACGACGGGCAGGTCACGATCCGCGACCGCGATACGATGCAGCAGGTCCGCATCCCGATTGCGGAGCTCCGTCAGTGGTTTGACGACAAGTTTGACTTCTGAGAAAGGCTTTGAGACACAATGAAATATTACGGCGTGAATGAACTGCGGGAGATGTTTCTCAGTTTCTTCGAGGAGAAGGGATGCCTGAGACTGAACAGTTTCTCGCTGGTTCCGCATAATGACACTTCGCTACTGATTATCAATTCCGGCATGGCACCGATGAAGCCCTGGTTCACGGGGCAGGAGATCCCGCCGAGACGGCGCGTCACAACCTGCCAGAAGTGCATCCGGACCGGAGACCTGGAAAATGTCGGCAAAACGGCGCGGCACGGCACCTATTTTGAGATGCTGGGCAATTTCTCCTTCGGAGACTATTTCAAGAAGGAGGCGATTCCGTGGGCCTGGGAATTTCTGACCGAGCGGGTCGGTCTCGATCCGGAGCGGCTGTACCCGTCCGTGTACCTGGATGACGACGAGGCCTACAACATCTGGCTGAACGACATCCATGTGCCGGCTGATCACATCTACAAGTTCGGCAAGGAGGACAACTTCTGGGAGCATGGTTCAGGACCTTGCGGTCCCTGCTCCGAGATTTACTATGACCGCGGAGAAAAGTACGGAAACGGGCCGGAGGATGTCATGGGCGGTGAGGGCGACCGCTACATGGAGGTCTGGAATATCGTATTCTCCCAGTTCAACAATGACGGGCACGGCAATTACACGGATCTGGTCCAGAAGAACATTGATACCGGCATGGGCCTCGAGCGGCTCGCGGTCGCAGTGCAGGATGTGGGTTCCATTTTTGACGTGGATACGCTGAAGAGCCTGCGGGATCTGATCTGCGAGCTGGCCGGCGGGATTGGATATGAGCAGGACGGGACGTATGACACCGACGTCTCTGTCCGAATCTGCACCGATCATGCGCGCGCCATGACCTTCATGATCTCCGACGGCATCATGCCCTCGAACAATGGCAGGGGCTATGTCCTCCGCCGCATCATCCGCCGCGCGGTCCGTCACGGCAGAAAACTCGGCATTCAGGGTTCGTTCCTGCCGACGCTGGCGGAGCGTGTCATCGAGACCTCGAAGGACGGCTATCCGGAGCTCGAGGAGAAGAAGGAGTTTATCCTGAATGTCATCCGGGCGGAAGAGGAGAAGTTTGACAAAACCTACGAGGCGGGCATGGAGATCCTTGCATCCATGGAGGACGAACTCCGGGCTGCAGGGCAGACGAGGCTGAGCGGTGAGAATGCCTTCAAGCTGTACGATACGTTCGGATTCCCGCTCGACAATACAAAGGAGATTCTCGCGGAGAACGGCTTCTCCGTGGACGAGGAGGCTTTCGACGCGGCGATGAAGCACCAGAAGGAGGCCGCGCGGGAGGATCGCAGAAAATCAGGTAAGGCAGCAACCTATATGGGCGCCGCAGCCACCGTATACGAAGATATGGATCCGTCGGTGAATTCCACGTTTGTCGGCTATGACAGCCTGGAGACGGAGAGCCGCATCGTCGCCATGGCGGCGTTTGCCGATCCGGACTCCGGTGACGAGGATACCGTCGCGGAAGCACTCTCCGATGGACAGAGAGGCGCCATTATCACCAGCGAGACACCTTTCTACGGCACGATGGGCGGCCAGATCGGCGATAAGGGACTGATTGTCCTCACGACAAGCTACCAGGAGGCTGGCGGCATCAAGGCAAGCGCCGAGGAGATCGCAAAGGAAGCAGCGCTCGGCAAGGGCGCTGTCACGTTCGAGGTGGAGTCCACGGAGCATGTGGCCGGCGGTAAAATCGCACACATTGGTCATGTCGTATCCGGCATGTTCAAGCTCGGCGACACGGTCACGCTGAAGGTGGATGCGGCAAACCGCAGGGCGATCTGCCGGAATCACTCGGCGACTCACCTTCTTCAGAAGGCTCTCCGCGAGGTGCTTGGAGCACACGTCGAACAGGCCGGGTCATATCAGGATGCGGAGCGCACCCGTTTTGACTTCTCGCATTTCCAGGCGATGACGCCGGAGGAGCTGCAGAAGGTTGAGAATCTGGTCAATGAGAAGATCGCAGAAGGACTTCCGGTGACGACACAGATCATGTCCGTCGATGAGGCGAAGAAGACCGGCGCGATGGCTCTGTTCGGGGAAAAATACGGGGACAAGGTCCGCGTGGTTTCCATGGGAGATTTTTCGAAGGAGCTCTGCGGCGGTACGCATGTGAAGAACACGCTGGAAATCGGCTCGTTCAAGATTCTTTCTGAGAACGGCGTGGCTGCCGGCGTCCGCCGGATTGAGGCGCTGACCGGAGATAATGTACGGCGCTATTATGAGAATCTGGAAAAGGAACTCTATAAGGCGTCTGACCTCGTGAAGGCGACGCCCGCAACACTTTCCGATCACATCAGAAAGCTGCAGGAGGAACTCAAAGCAGCCCGGGCGGAGAATGAGTCGCTCAGGGCGAAGCAGGCGGAGAACGCGCTGGGCAATGTCCTGGATCAGGTAAAGGAGATCGATGGAGTAAAATTCCTCGGCGCCTCCGTTCCGGACGTGGATATGAACGGCCTGCGCGATCTCGGAGACCAACTGAAGGAGAAGATCGGCGGTGCGAACGTCGTGCTGCTGCTGTCGACGCAGGGCGGCAGGGTTTCGCTCATGGCGATGGCCTCTGAGGAAGCAGTTCGTCAGGGTGCGCACGCAGGCAATCTGGTGAAAGGAATTGCCGCGCTGG
>ONQW01000069.1 GCA_900320025.1 uncultured Lachnospiraceae bacterium | reverse complement strand
TTTTGAACAGTTCCGCGAGCGTCTCTATTTCATTGTCATCCGGAATGGTGCAATTCTGTTCCATTCTAATACCTCGCTGAGGCAAAATCCGTGAATGCGGTTATCGCATCCACAGCCCGCCGCGTCAAACCCTCCGTCCGCTGCTTCGTTCCCGTCAGACCTTCAGCGTCCTCGCCGCATTCAGCACGCAGATGAGGAGCACGCCGGTATCGCCGAACACAGCGAGCCACATCGGGCACAGCCCAAGGGCCGCCAAAATCAGAATCGCAATCTTGATCGCGATAGCCAGCACGATATTCTGTCTCGCGATGGCGATGGTTCTCCTGGAAATGCGGATCGCCCTCGCGATTTTGCTCGGCTTGTCATCCATCAGCACCACATCCGCCGCCTCGATGGCCGCATCGGAGCCCATGGCTCCCATGGCGATGCCGACGTCCGCTCTCGCGAGCACCGGCGCATCGTTTATGCCGTCGCCGACGAAGACGAGCGTCCCGCCCTCCGGTCCGGTCTTCTCCGCGAGGAGCTTTTCCACATTCCTGACCTTGTCCGCCGGCAGCAGCTCCGCATGATACGCGTCGACACCCAGTTCACCTGCCACGCGCGCCGCAACCTTCTCGCGGTCGCCGGTCAGCATCACCGTCTTGCGGACGCCCAGCTTCTTCAGCGACGCAATTGCCTCCGCCGCGTCCGGCTTGACCACATCGGAGATATGAATGTGCCCCGCATAGACGCCGTCAATCGCGACATGAATGATCGTGCCGGGCTCCCCGCAGTCTCTCCACACCGCGCCGACCGCGTCCATCATCTTCGTGTTGCCGACGCAGACGGTCCGCCCGTTGACCCGGGCGCGGATTCCCTGCCCGGCCACCTCGGCGACATCCTCCACCGCACAGCCGTCATCCTCATTTCCGAAGGCATTCCGGAGCGACACCGCGATCGGGTGCGTCGAATACCGCTCCACGTGCGCCGCGAGATGGAGCAGCTCCTTCTCGCTGATCTTCTCCGGGTGCAGCGTCGTCACCTCGAACACGCCCTTCGTCAGCGTCCCCGTCTTATCGAATACCACAGTTCCGGCCTTCGCAAGGCTGTCCATGAATGACGAGCCCTTGATCAGAACACCGATTTTGGACGCCGCGCCGATCCCGCCGAAGAACGCAAGCGGCACCGAGACGACCAGCGCGCACGGGCAGGATACGATCAGGAACGTCAGCGCCCGCAGCAGCCACGTCGCAAAATTCGCGGCAAAATCACCGCTCAGGACCGGCGGCACGAATGCGAGCACCACAGCTGCCAGCACGACAATCGGCGTGTAAACCCGCGCAAACCGCGAAATAAAATGCTCTGACCTGGATTTTGCCTCGCCCGCGTTCTCCACCAGATCCAGAATCTTCGCGGCTGTGGACTCGCCGAACGCCTTCCCCACGCGCACCCGCAGCACGCCGCTCTGATTCACGCATCCGGACAAAATCTGATCTCCCGCGGCGACGTCGCGCGGCGCGCTCTCGCCCGTCAGCGCCACCGTGTCAAGACTCGAGCTTCCTTCCAGCACCGTTCCGTCCATCGGCACCTTCTCGCCGGGTTTGATGACAATAACCTCTCCAACCCGCACTTCATCGGGTGCGACGACCTCCACCGCGCCGTCCCGCTCCACATTGGCAAAATCCGGCCGGATGTCGAGGAGCTGGGAAATCGCCCGTCGGCTGTTTCCCTCCGCGATCCCCTCAAAAAGCTCGCCCACCTGGAAAAACAGCATGACGAACACAGCCTCGGGAAACTGCGGACTGCCGCCCGGCACAAAGCCGATGACCAGCGCGCCGATCGTCGCGATGCTCATGAGGAAATCCTCGTTAAACACCTCACCGTGCCCGATGCTCTCCCCGGCTTCCTTCAGCACATCAAAGCCCGCCGCAAAGTACGGCACCAGGTAGAGCAGAAGCCGCTGCCACATCGCAAGCCCCGGCATGTTCCGATCTATCAGGTACGCCGCCAGCAGAAGCGCTGCCGAGATGAGGATCTGCCGGAGCTTCTGCTTTGGCTCCATCTCCTCGTCCTCATCATCCTCGTCTTCTACGACGGCGCTCTCCGCTTTTGCATCCTCTTCACGGACTTCCCGCTCTTCCTTCCCTGCGGCGCCCTGCGCCCCTGCGCTGCGATCCGCTGTGCCCGAGGGACATTCGGGACCTGACGCTGTCCCGCTCTTCCCGTCCGCAGCACCAGCAGCTTTCGGCTTTCCCTCCGCCGCCGTGTCTTTCACTTTCTCGTTCTGCTCCTGTTCCTCCTGCTGCCTGCTCATAGCGTCTTCTCCTGTATTTAATATTTGATCATTCGTTCATTTGTTTAAATACACAATACACCAGCTGTGCACAGGCGTCAATAGACTCACCCTTTTCTTCAGCGGACGTACCAGCGTCACGTTCTAACCATTACTCCACCGCATTCACAATTTGCTCCACCGCGCTCTGGAGTTTCTTCACGCGCTCCGCGGAGACATCCTTATCCTGATCGACCGAATAATAATAGAACTTGATCTTCGGCTCGGTGCCGGAGGGCCGCGCCGCGAACCAGCTGCCGTCCGTCATATAGAACCGCAGGCAGTTCTGCGGCGGAATGTCGGCATAACCATGGAGATAATCAATGACATGATCAATCCCGGTCCCGCCGATCATCCTCTCGTCCTTCAGCGCGCGGAGCCGTATCATCATGCGTCCGATGCGCTCCTGCCCGGCCTTCCCGGTCAGCACGATGCTCGCCGCGCCGTCTGCAAAATATCCGTATTTCCGGTACAGCGCATCCAGCGCCTGTCCCATCGACATGCCGCGTTTCCGGTAATACGCCGCCATCTCCGAGATCAGCATGCCCGCGCAGATGCCGTCCTTGTCCCGGACCTGCTCTCCCGGCGCACAGCCGATGCTCTCCTCATAGCCGAAGAAATACGTATACCCTTCCTTCTGTATCTCGGGAATTTTGCCGCAGATATTCTTGAAGCCGGTCAGCGTCTCAAAGACCGCGATCCCGTGGTCCTCACAGATCGCCCGTCCGAACTCGCCTGTCACGACCGACTTGATCATCGCCGCCTTCGCTGGCAGCGTTCCCTTCTCCGTCTGCGCCTCCGCCATGTACGCGATCAGCATCGCGCCGGTCTGGTTCCCATTTAGCGCGGTGTATCTGCCATCGCCGTCCGCGATCATCACCGCCATGCGGTCGCTGTCCGGGTCTGTGGCGATCAGCACCTCGGCCCCCTTCTCCTTTCCCAGCTTCTCGGCCAGCGCAAAGGCCTTCGGATTCTCCGGATTCGGGAACGGCACAGTCGTAAAGTCCGGATCCGGGTCCTTCTGCTCGGGCACCACAGCAAAATTCGTAAAGCCCCGCTCCGCCATGACGCGGGTCAGCGGAATGCTGCCGGCGCCGTTGAGCGGCGTGTAGACGATCGGAACCGTCAGGTCAAGCTCATCCGCACCGCGCTGCGCCATACTCTCCACATAATCGAGGTAGCTGCGGTCCATGTCCTCCCCCAGCATGCACAGAAGCCCCTGCTTCTCCGCCTCCGCGGCAGACAGCCTCGGGAACTGGTCGAACAGCGACAGCTTTTCGATCTCCGCGAGAATTCCGTCCGAGACCCCGCCGGAGATCTGCGCGCCGTCCTTCCAGTACACCTTATATCCGTTGTACTCCTTCGGATTGTGGCTGGCCGTCATGTTGATTCCGGCGGCGCATCCCAGCTTCCGCACCGCATACGAAAGCTCCGGCGTCGGGCGAAGCGACGGGAAGAGATAGGTTTTGATCCCGTTTCCCGCCAAAATCTGTGCCGCAAGCTCCGAAAATTCTCTGGAGTGATGCCGGCAGTCGTAGGCGATGGCCACGCCATGACTCCGGTCCTCGCCGGATCGGATGATATAGGCTGCCAGCCCCTGCGTCGCCCGGCCAACCGTCAACTCGTTCATGCGGTTTGTGCCGGCGCCGCAGATGCCGCGCAGCCCGGCCGTTCCGAACACGATCTCCTGATAGAACCGGTCCGTGATCTCCGCCTCATTTCCCGCAATTGCCAGAAGCTCCTTCTTCATATCGCTGCCGTCCGGCAGCTTCGTAAGCCATTCCTGATAACGTTCCTGTGCGTTCATCTCATTCCCTCATTTTCTTCCAATATTTTTGCGGCATCTCTGCCCCTTCACACCGCATGCACATTGTCCGGATATTCCTTCACCCGGTAGCCGGGCGCCGCCCAGCGAACCGCGTTCGTGATAATCCGCTGAATCTGCGGCATCTCATAGACAGGCTGCTCCTCGTGGCCCGGCTGGAAATAGAAAATTTTGCCGTAGCCGCGGTGGAACGTGACGCCGCTCCGGAACACCTCCCCGCCCTTGTACCAGCCGAGAAAGACCACCTCGTCGGGTTCCGGGATGCCAAACGGCTCACCGTACATCTCCTCGTCCGGTATCGTGATGCACGGCTCGACGCCCCGCGCGATCGGATGGGCAGGATTCACACACCAGAGCTTCTCGCTGTCGTGTTCTCTCCAGTGCAGCGTCATCGGCGTGCCGAGCAGCGCGCGCATCACCTTGCTGTAATGCGCCGAATGAAGGGCGATCAGCCCCATTCCAGCATGCACCTGCCGGCAGACCAGCCGCACATTTTCCTCTGTGATCTCCTCCTGCCGCGCATGACTCCACCAGAGAAGAACATCGGTGTCCGCAAGAAGCGCCTCCGACAGTCCCTGCCCCGGCTGATCAAGCGTCGCCGTGCGCACCTCCATATCCGGTTCCTTTTCCAGAAATCTTTTCATCGTGCCATGAATGCCTTCGGGATATACCTTCGCGATCTCCGGAAGCTCCCTTTCATGCACATTTTCATTCCATACTGTCACACGAATCATCATTTATACCCCTGCCGCAAACCGCCGCAGAAACGCCGCCGACTCCCTGATGCAGTCCGTATAGGACGCGGCGCCGAAGAACTCCATCGACAAAATACCGTCATATCCCTTTGCTGCAAGCTCCGCCAGAATCTGTGGAATCGGCATGCTGCCCTTTCCCACGGCGCATGGATACATCGCCGCGCCGTCCATGGCAATGAGCGGTTCCCCATACAGCTGCCGAAGCGCGGCGGATTCAGACTGCACCTGCCGCTCTTCTCCTGACTTCCGCAGGCTGCCTCTCTCCCCTTGCCGCGTCCTTCCAACTTCTTGCTGCACCCCTGCATCCACCGCACCATCCGGAATCAGACGGTCCTTGCAGTGCACATGCCGCACGCGGCCCGGAAATTTTTCTTCAAAATGATGAAAGGCCGCGAGCGCATCCTCTGCGCTGTACCGGAAGTTTCCCGTGTCCAGCGTAACGGATAGCGCCGGAACCGCTTCAAGAAAAGCGTCCATCCCATCCATGTTTCGGATCGGACTCCTCGCATTGTCAAAATCCTCCATCGTCACATCGATGCCGGCCTTCTCCGCCTCCGCACACAGCGATTCCATCCCGCGGATCATATTTTGCAGTTCCAGCTGCCTGTCCGGCAATCCCTGCTGCCCGTCCGTCCGCTCTTCCTGTGCCGTCTGCTCCTCCGTATAGAATCCCGGAATCGGCATGATATGCCTCGCGCCAAAAATCTGACCGAGACGAATCTGCCGGAGCTGCTTCAAATCCTCCGGACGCGCCTGCCAGTCATACGTCATATAAATGCTCGAAACACCGAGATCTGCCGCCCTGAGCAGCCCCGCGAGCCGCTCCGCCTCCCGGTCGTCCGGGAACTCGCTGCCATCCAGCTCCACGAACCGGATGCCGAGCGACCTCGCCCAGGCGAGCGACTCCTCTTCCGTGAGCTGCTGCTCCCGCGCCGCCTCCCGAAGATGATGATAAAACACTGCAATTTCCATCTCTCTACCCCGCTGAGGCAAAATCCGCGAATGCGGTTTTGCCGAATATGGCAGCCGGTGCGCCAGCACCGTTGCTGCTCTTTGAAAGTTCTGCATCAGCAGGACTTTCAAACATATATACCCCACGCCGCACCCTTTGCGGCACCCTTCTGCTGCTTTGATCGCCTGCCGCCTTTCCTCCCTCTATCATATCCCCCTTCTGCCGGATTGCCTACTCTCGCACAATCATCTTTCTTCGTGATTGTTGAGTTTTCGAATGATACCGCATTTTACACAATAATTTCTTCAAATGATGTCGCGCCAGATACGAATCGTTCTTTGTATTATGTCGCAATAGGCGCGTTCCGTTCTTTGCATTATGTCGCAATACATGTGTTTCGTTCCTTGAATTATGTCGCAATACATGCGTTTTGTTCTTTGCATTATGTCGCAGCAGACGCGCTTCGTCCTTTGAATTATCTCGCACTCTATGGTGTTATTCTTTATAAAGCAGTCAGGGCAAAAAATGCTTCGGTCCATTTCATCATGAACTCGTAAAGTAAAAGACTGTAAAAGCTCAGAACCCCTTATCCCGCAAGCTCCGCTTTGCAAGATAAGGGGTTCCGAACAGTTCCAGCATTTTCTCCGCGCTGCCGCGGAGCACAAAAGAACACTGGCCTATGACAATACGAGATCGCGGTTCCGCACATAAACCGGCATCGTATCCAGCGGCGCCCCGGCCGTCACCCAATCTCCGCCCTGAACCGCCTGCCCGGTATAAAAGTCATACCAGCTTCCGGCCGGAAGATACACCTTCCTCTGCCTCTCGCCCATCTCCAGGATCGGCGCGGCCAGAACATCCGGCCCGAACATATACTCATCCTTCAGACTCCACGTTTCCGAATCCTGCGGAAAATCATAGAAAAGAGGACGCATGACAGGATCTCCGGAGGTATGAGCCGCTTCCATCAGTGTCCGGATATATGGCCGAAGCGCCTCCCTGATTTTCAGATATTTACAGCATATCCGGTAAACCTCTTCCCCATAGCTCCACACCTCATTCTCCGCGCCGGAGATCGCCTTTCCTCCGCCATGATCCGACATCGGTTCCTGGAATGGTTCCCGGAATCCATGGAGCCTCATGACCGGGCAGAAGGCCCCGAACTCAAACCAGCGGGCAAACAGCTCATGAAATGCCGGATCATGGATATTGCCGCCGTGGAAGCCGCCGATGTCCGTCGTCCACCAGGGAATCCCGGCAAGACCCATATTTAATCCGGCACACAGCTGATTCCGGAGTGACCGGAAGGAGGAATCGATGTCTCCGGACCACACCAGCGCGCCGTACTTCTGCGATCCCGCCCAGGCACAGCGGAGCAGATTCACGATATTAGTCTGTCCCTCCTTCGCCATGCCCTCGTAGGCCATGCGGGCATATTCCCTGGGATAAATATTCCCGACCTCAAGATCTGCGCCCTGGAAATACCGATAATGCTTATACTCGTATCCTGTAAATTCCGGTTCCGCCTCATCCAGCCAGAAGATCCGGATTCCCTTTTCATAATAGTTTTCTCTGATTTTCTCCCACACGTAATGCCGGGCGTCAGGACAGGTGACATCGACCAGCGCCGCGTCGCCCAGCTGCCCGATTCGTTTTCCCCGCTCCGATCGGACAAGATATCCTTCCTCTGTCATTTCCTGATAATTGACGCTCTCCTCCTCCACGGTCGGCCAGATGGAAACCATGAGCTTAATTCCCATCTTTTCCAGCTCACGCACCATCCCAGCGGGGTCCGGCCAGTATTCCGCGTCAAAATCCCAGTCTCCCTGATGCGGCCAGTGGAAGTAATCCACGACAATGACATCAACCGGAAGATTCCTGCGCTTATATTCCCTCGCAGTCTCCAGAATCTCCTCCTGCGTCTTGTAGCGAAGCTTGCACTGCCAGAATCCGAGCCCATACTCCGGCATCATGGGAACCTTTCCCGTTACATCCGCATAATGATGCTCAATTTCTGCCGGTGTGTCCGCCGCAGTGATCCAGTAATCCAGCTGCTTTGTGGATTCCGCATACCATTCCGTCAGATTCTTTCCAAACGTCACCGCCCCGATGGATGGATTATTCCAGAGCATCCCATAGCCGCGGCTTGAAATCACAAACGGAACACTTGCCTGAGAATTCCGATGCGCCAGTTCCAGCCTGCAGCCTTTCAGATCAAGATAGGGTTGCTGATACTGCCCCATCCCGAACAGCTTTTCATCCTCCTCCGCCTCAAAGCGCGCATAGAGACGATAGTTGTCCATGCCCTCGTAGGACACAAACGTTCTCGGTTCAATCTCCAGCGCACTGTTGAATTCCTTTCTGCCTTCCTCAGACATTCCCCGCGTGCGCTGATACTCCTGAAGCAGTTCCTTCCTCGCTCCGTTCTCATCCACCCGATAAAAGATCAGCTTGTCCGTCCTGGTGATCTCGCAGAGAATCCTGCCATTTTGCAGAAATTCACTCGAACCCTCTTCAAAAAAGACAACCTCCTGATCCGTCTCCGGCGGATTCTCCTCGAGCGCAGTCAAATCCGGATTCGACTGGAACATACTCCGCTGCGTCGCCCTCACCCGAAAGCTGTCGCGCCCCCACGCCTCAATCCGCAGCAGTTCCTTATCCTTCCGCAGTATCAGCGCACTCTGTTCTCTCCTTCTCATATCCAGCCTGCCCCTTCTCTCACTTCTTATAATCAAAGTCCGGAATGCTGTGCCATCTCTCCCGGAAATAATGCGCCGCGAGCTTCGGCTTGCGGTCCCGCGTGAAGAGTCCCTTCTTGTTTCCCTGAACCCGCAGCAGACTCTGGCTCGTCGCAAAATCCGCGAAATTCCAGACCTGCTCGCCGACGACAAAGGCAAATTCATCGAATACTTTGTTATTCATCTTGTAGTAGTCGACCTGATACTCCTCCGTGTACATCACCGGCGTCGTGTCATGGAAGCCCATCACCGTGTCCGCGCCGTACTCCGTGAACATCAGCGGCTTGCCGAGCTTCTCCCAGGCCTTCAGCTCGTCGCGGAGCACCTGCTCCGGCAACTCGAGGTCCGGTCCGCCAAAATACCATCCGTAGTAGCGGTTGAGGCAGATCACATCCGAGAGCTTTGCCGATACATCCGACCCCGGACCGCCCGCCAT
>ONQW01000054.1 GCA_900320025.1 uncultured Lachnospiraceae bacterium | reverse complement strand
TATGAGCAGTTTGACTGGGAGGCGGTGGGCAGTCCGAAGGTCTCTCATTCCTTAGGAACCTATACCTACAAGGGAACGACCTCTCTGCTGTTGGAGAATACGCAGGAGGGCAGTGAATGTGGGATCCGGCAGCAGGGCGTCCATCTGAAGGCGGGGCGGGAATACCGGTTCCGTCTGTTTGCGGGATACCAGGGCAGACTCAGCCAGGCCGGACTCAATGGATTTGGCACGGCGATTCAGTCGGCAGAAGAAAAGCGGATGGAAATCCGCCTCGGGAGGAACCGGAAAGAAATCGCGTTGACAACGATCCCGCGCCTGTATGAGTGGTCGTTCACGGCAGAGGCAGATGAGATCGCGGAGATATCGCTCGTGTTCTCCTTTCAGGGCACGCTGATTCTTGCGTTTTCCTCGCTGATGCCGACAGATGCGCTCTCCGGATGGAGAAAGGATGCGGTAGAACTGCTGCGTCAGACGGCTCCGTCAGTGGTGCGGTATCCGGGCGGCTGCTTTACCAGCTTTTATCACTGGGAGAGTTCTATCGGTGACAGAGACAGAAGGGAACCGCAGGAGAGCTATTACTGGGGCGGGATAGAGGAGAATGACTGCGGTCTGGATGAGTTCATGGAACTGGCTCATCTGGTCGGATTTGAACCGCAGATTTGCTTCAATATGATGACCTCGGAACCGTTCAAGGCCAAGCAGATGGTGGAGTATCTCAACGCTCCCGCAGACGTGGGAATGGGAGAGTATCGTGCGCTGAACGGCCATCCGGAGCCGTATCACGTCAGGCTGTTTGAAATGGACAATGAGCCTGACCGGAAGTGGTCCGCTGAACAATATGCGGAGCAGTGCGTCCTGTTCGCCAGAAAAATGCGGGAAGCAGACCCGGAGATCGAGTTCATGATGGCAGCCTACTGTTTTGACCCGGGACTGCTGAGAAGAATGCTGGAGATCGCCGGGCAGGACGTCCAGTATGTGATCTACCGGCAGGGAGATCCTGATTTTGTCCGCAAAATTCTGCCGATTCTCCGGGAATACAATCAGACGCATGGGACGGATGTGAGACTCGTCGATACCGAATGGCTTTCGCCCATGAGTACGCCGGAACCCTATGAGGATCCGGAGATGGCAATGGAATTTTCCTGGTACGGGCAGATTCGCAATGATGTGAAGAACAATTTCAGCTCGCGGCAGGTCGGATGGAACTACGCCCTCAACGGCGCCCACCGGCTGCTGGATTACATCAGCTACGGCGGTGAATTTGCGCTGGCCAATTTCAATAACATGTGCAACACATGGGGACAGAATGTTGTGGAATGCACGAAGGACAGCGCGTTTCTGTCCTGTATGGGCCAGGTGTTCCGGTTTTTCGGAAAGAAATTTGAGCCGTGCGTGGCGGAACTCTGTGAGACAGGGGATAGGAATGTGTTTGCGGTCCGCACCAGAACGCAGAGCGGCAAGAACCAGCTGTACGTCGTCAATCACCTCTCAAGACCGGTGAGTCTCACGCTGCCGGAGGGGGATTGGAACGCCGCAGAAGGGCTCAGTGCCCCGCACCGGATTTCTCAGGAAAAGGAGCATCAGCGGGAGGTGCGGGAGATAGCAGTTCCCTGTGAAGATGGCATCGCGGAGCTGCCGGGACTGTCGGTCGTATGCTTTTCGGAAGGGTAAACAATCAGGAATGAGAAACCGTCACACAGAAAGGAGAGCGGAGATGAATAAGCGGATGGTGGAAACAGAGAGTGGAAAGCTGCAGGGAATCTTTGGCTGGGATCCGAGGATCACTGTGTTTAAGGGCGTGCCGTATGCGAAAGCACCGGTCGGAGAACTGCGCTGGAAGGCTCCCCAGCCGGTCGAGCCGTGGGACGGCATCCGGATGGCTGACCAGTATGGACCGATTTCCTGTCAGCCGGTGCCCGGATTGAATCCGGCGGAGTTCTGGACCCGGGAAATCCATCCTACCGGCACGGAATTCGAGATGAGCGAGGACTGCCTGTATCTGAATATCTTTACGCCGGCGCGGACCGGGGAGGAAAACCTGCCGGTTCTGTTCTATATCCATGGCGGCGGATATAAGGGCGGCTATCCCTATGAGGTGGAGTTTGACTGGGAACATATGGCCAGAAAAGGAATGGTTGTTGTGGCTGTCACGTATCGGCTGGGAGTGATGGGATTTTTCGCGCATCCGTGGCTGCGGGAAGAGGATCCGGAGGCTGCTGAGGGCAACTTCGGTCTGCAGGACCAGCTCGCGGCGATCCGCTGGGTGCACCGCAACATCCGCGCATTTGGCGGAAATCCGGACAAAATCACGATCGCGGGACAGTCGGCCGGAGCAGGCAGCGTGCAGAATCTGCTGTCCTCTCCGCACTCCAGAGGACTGATCGCCGGGGCAATCGTGGAAAGCGGCGTGACCGTCGATTTCAAGGATGCGCCGCAGGGACTGACACCGTACACGCTGGAAGCGGCGGAAGAAAACGGGAAGAAGCTGATGGAACTGGCAGGCGCCTCCAGTCTGGAGGAAGCGCGGCATATTCCGGCCGAGGATCTGGTTCGTATTGAGGATCAGGAAATGGGGAGAGGATTCCACTTCCAGCCGGTGGTCGACGGGAAATTTCTGCTGGAGACGCCGTGGGAAGCGTTTCTGCATGATCACACAGATCGTATTCCGGTGATTGCAGGCTACAATGAGGGAGAGACGAAGAGCTTCAAGCATCTGTTCAATGACCTGCCGGAAAACATGGAAGACTTTGAAAAATACGCGGAACGGTATGGGGACAGAGCAGAGGAATTCAAGCGGCTATGCAATGTGCACACCGATGAACAGGTGAGACAGCTTTTTGATCAGGACGATGCATTCTCCGATCTGATCACAGGGACGCTGCTGTTCGGCATCCTGGAAGCAAGGCAGGGGAGAAAAGCCTATCTTTATCAGTTCGGGGCGGAGATTCCGGGAGACGACGCCGGTGCCTATCATGGCTGTGAGATGTGGTTTGCCTATGACAGCCTTGCCAGATGCTGGAGGCCGTTCAAGGGAAGTGCCTATGATCTGGCCAGACAGACCAGCTCGTACTGGACCAATTTTGTGAAATATGGCGATCCGAATGGAACAGATACGTTCGGTGAGCCGCTGCCGGAGTGGCATAACTACACGGCGCAGAATCCTGTTGTGATGGAATTTAAGGACAAGCCGCAGGGGAAAAATCACACCCTGGATGCATTAATGGAGTTTCGCATGACTGATATGGCCGGCATGGAAGCCGTAAGAAAGGAGTAATCGATGGTGCGGCAGAAAGTGACGGAATTCGTCTGCGATGAGAACTATCCGGTTGCGCAGACGGAGCAGGGAAAACTGCGCGGTTTTCTTCTGAACGGGACGTTTCAGTTTCTCGGGGTCCGCTATGCACAGGCAGGGCGATTTGAGATGCCGGAGAAGCCGGCACCCTGGACCGGTATCCGGGATGCCTGCGAATATGGCTATTGTGCGCCGGACATCATGGGAGGTGAACCCTGGGGATGGTTTCTGACGCCGAGGCGGAAATATTTCACCAGCGAGGACTGCCAGTATCTGAATATCTGGACGAAACATCTTCATGACGGCGCCAGACGGCCGGTCATGGTGTGGATCCATGGCGGCGGCTTTTTTGGCGGCAGCGGCATTGACCTCGAGGCTTATGACGGAGAAGCCCTGGCCGGAGACGGGGATGTTGTCGCCATCACGCTGAATCACCGGCTCAATTTATATGGGTTTCTGAATCTGTCGGAGTATGGAGAGGAATTCTGGAACTCCGGCAATCTGGGGATTGCCGATCTTGTCGCGGCGCTGCAGTGGATTCATGACAATATCGGAGAATTCGGCGGCGATCCGGACAATGTGACCATCATGGGGCAGTCCGGCGGCGGCGGAAAGATCCTGTGTCTGATGCAGACGCCGGCGGCGGATGGATTGTATCAGAAGGTAATTATTCAGAGCGGTGTGCTCAGCGAGGAGGAGCATGACAGCTCAAAGGAGCTGGCGGAGGGGATGCTGCGGGAACTGGGCATAACCAGGGAATCGATCCAGAAAATCAGGACCGTACCGCAGGAAGCGCTCTGCAGGGCGGCATGGGAGGCGTCCGGAAAGGTTCTGGGTATACCGCAGCCGGCGGCGTGGGGACCGACCGTCAATGCGTATTATCCCGGGAGCTGCTTCACACATGGATTTCGGAAGGAAACAGCCGGCATTCCGATTCTGATCGGATCCAACCTGTTTGAGCTGGATGGCCGGAGTCCGGAGGGACACAAGGAGAATCTGACGGAGGAGGAAAAGGAAGCAATCGTCGCGCAGAGAACGGGCGGTCTTGCGCAGGATGTGATGCGCGCGTTCCGGAAAGCATATCCGGATATGAGCGACGCATATGCCGGGATGACAGATACGCGCTTCCGGATTCCTACGATCCATTACTGCCAGAGACGCATCCAGGCGGCGACAGCACCGGTATTCAATTATGTTTTCGCCTACGAAAGCCGGTTCCATGGCGGTGTGATTCTGGGACACGGCGGAGAGCTGCCGTTTATGTTCGGCAATGCGGACCGCCATCCGGCCATGTATCAGGGAGAGAATTCGGAGAAGCTGCAGAGACAGATGGAAGGCGGCTGGATTGCGTTCGCCTATTCCGGAAATCCGAATCATCCGGAACTGCCGATATGGAAGCCGTTTACGGAAGAAAAGCAGGAATGCATGATTTTTGGAAGAAACACAGGACTTTCCGGAAAACAGGATGCGGAGCTGCTGGAACTGCTGAAAAATCGGAAACCGCAGCAGATTCATTTTTCATAAGGTCTTAGCACATGCGGCGGCTGCCCGGCTGATTTGACAGCGATTCAGTACGCTGATGTAAATTTGCGAGGGGGTTCTGAATCATTGTCTGATTTATTATAATGATTGCGAAGGAAAGTCAGAACAGAAAGCTGCAGCAGGGGTTGTTTCGGATTGAAGCGGACGTGGTCTTTCAAACAGGTACAGGGAATTCTCTGGGCGGTCATGATTGTGGCGCTGGCGGCAATCATGACCATTTTGAGTACGATTTTTTATCGGAACAGCAGGCAGGAATATCTTCATACTGTTAACTCTATGGCGGAGAACTATGCGTCAGATTTTGACAGAGATATTGGGTCCTTAAAAAAACTGGTGGACAGCATCTATATTAATGATGGGAGTTTTTACCGTCTTCTCAGGCCCGGAGCGTCGGAGTTTGAATGGTTTGGTGCGACATATCATCTTCAAAATACTTTAGAGAGCGCTGCGGGTTCTCTGGATTTTATGGGAGGGCTGTTTGTATATGATGCGGGAAAACATTCTATGAGGAGCCGTTACAGCAGTTATCCGGCAGCGGCGGAAACTGTTGAGTTGAATCAGGCGCTGCGGGATGCACTATGCGCATTTCCTGATAAGAAAAGGAATATTCAGATATGCTTCCAGTGCAGGAGCGAAGATTATTACATATATGGCTGGAGAACAAGAAACATATATCTGGGCTATATCATAAATTTATCCCGTTATAATTACGAAAAGCTGGAAAGAACACAGGGGCTTGCCTTTGTGCAGAATGGTACGTTGCTGACACACACGCCTGATATTAGTTTTGACTGCAGCGAAGCGGCAAATTGTTGGGAAAGCCAGGATGCAACAATAGAGAAGGATGGAATTGCCTATTCCGCTAAACCGATATCCATTCCGGATATGCAGATGGTCTTTTTTCAAAAATCAGGTGTAAGAATGAGTCTATGGAAACAGACTGACTTCTGGGTTTTCCTTTTTCTCACAGTAATGGTGATTGTTGCAGTAATGTACAGCTTCAACCGGCTGATTCAATGGAGTATGTTTACTCCGGTGATGCACCTTGCAAAAAGACTGCAGACAATGAAGGCAGGAGAGGATAAGCAGCAGGATTCAGCGCAGCCCTCCCGCATCCATATCGCAGAGATCGACAGGATCAACGAGCAGATGAATGCCATGCTGGATGAAATTCACAGTCTGCAGGACAGGCAGTATCAGGAGAAAATGAGAGCAGATCATGCGCAGCTGCAGTACTATCAGCTGCAGATCAATCCGCATTTTTACCTGAACTGCATGAATACCGTGAGCACCCTGATTGAGGATGGCAGAACGGCGGAGGCGAGAGATCTGATCTATGCCCTTTCCTCTCATTTCCGATATGTCTTTCGGGATCGCAAAACGCTTGTTCCGCTGGCGGAGGAGATGAAGGAGGTGCGGGATTACTGCAATATCTATACGATCAAGGGTGGTTTCCCTATTCTTCTCGAGGGAAAGGTCAGCGCGGAGGCAGAGAAGACGGGAGTGCCGATCCTGGCGATTGAAACCTTCGTCGAGAATTCCATCAAGCATGTGAAGAAAAATGGTTTCATCCTGCGGATTATTGTACAGGCGGAATGCGTGCAGGATGAGGAAGGGAAAAATCTGACCAGAATACGGATCTCGGACAACGGGGCGGGATATCCGGAAAATGTTCTGGCGGATTTAAACCGGGAAGTGACGGATTTTGCATATTCATCCCAGCATGTCGGGATCGACAATGTGCGATATCGGCTGTCTCTGCTGTATGGGGACAGAGCCAAAATTTATTTCTACAACGCTCCGTTCGGAGGAGCCGTGACAGAAATGACATTGCCGGAGACAGAGTATGAATCTTCTGATTGTTGATGACGAACCGCTGGTTCGAAGAATGGTGTATGAGAAGGTTCGGGCGATGAACTTTCCATTTCAGAGAATCGACCGGGCAGACAGCGCCGCGGCAGCCAGACAGATGGCAGAACAGACGGAATATGATATTTTTCTCTGCGATATTGTCATGCCGGGGGAGGACGGCATTTCCTTCGCAAGATGGGAGCTGGGACTTCATCCGGAATGTAAGTTCATTTTCCTGACGGCGCACGCGGATTATGAATATATGAAACAGGCGATTGCCCTACAGAGCTTTGACTACATTCTGCAGCCTGCCTCCGATGAGGAGATTTATCAAACGATCGAACGGGCAATTATGCAGATATCGATTGAGCGCAAGAATCGGCAGCTGATCTCTGCCGGATCCTTTTATGTCGGACATGAGGAGGAGATTCTGGATGGCAATGCGTTGCGATATCTGGAGGGCAAGGCGGAAGACGCTTCGTTTCTGATGCGGCTGCTGGCAGGGGATACGCAGAACAATACAGAAGAATGTACGGCGGTGTTTCCCTTCTACGTTCAGGTTCTTCATGGAAAACGCAGGTGGATGGAAGGGGACCGGGCGCTGCTCCGCAGCATTTACAAGAATATTGTCGATGAAGTAATGGCGCCGCTTCATGCGGAGAATACGGTCATTCCGCGGTTTGGAGAAGAAAAAGAGAACTTTATCGCCCTGATGTCCTTTTTTGGAGCAGTTCCCTCCATCAGGGAAATAGAGAGCTGCCTTGAAAATCTATGGCATCTGTTTGGTAAAGTGGTCAATATGAAGGTGGCGGTCTATGCCGGGCGGATGTGCCAGGTAGAAGACCTTGGTCCTTTGGTCCGACAACTGTTTGAGGATGAATCCAATAATGTGCGGAATGCGGAGGGCATGTATGAGATAGGAAGCTTGTCCGGAGCGCCATTAGAGGAAGATGCAATTCCATCCAGAACGCTGGTTTGGAAAAAACTGCTGGAACAGGGGAAGATTTCAGACTTTCGTGATGCTGTACTAAATTATCTCAAATTTTGCGGCACGGATGAAAAGCTGAATCAGAAACATATGCTGCAGGTGCATGGCGCTGTCAGTGAACTGATTTTGACTTATATGACAGAGCATAATATCAACAGTGCGGATGTTTTTTCTGAAGAACTCAGTTATTACCAGTTTCTCTCCAGCTGGCATAAGCTGGATGATTTTCAAAGAGCTGTGATCATGATCACGGATCGACTGGGGACAATAACTGGAACGGGAAATGATACACAGCTCATTATGCAGTATATTCATCAGCATATCGACCAGGATCTCAGTGTGTCAGAACTGGCCGAGATGGCAGGGAAAACACCGGAATACTTGACCAAGGTGTTTAAAAAGAACACCGGAATGACGCTGAAGAAATATATTGATCATGAAAAAATGGAAGCAGCGAAGGTCCTGTTAAAGACGACGCAGCTGCCGGTGACAATTATTTCCGGCTATGTTGGGTATTCCAATTATAGTAATTTTACCCGAAGTTTTCGCCAAATTGTCGGATGTACTCCCAGTGAATTCCGGGGATTGTCCACGTAGCGTTTATTGTAAATGCTGTGTGCGATAGCAAGGATGGATAAAGTTTCTTGTGGAGTGCGTGGGAGTGACTCGCTTGTTCTGATAATAATGGCTGCCTAATGCAGCGCTTTTGTATACAAGGGAGGTGTCATATGTCAAACTGGAGCAAGCTGGATCAGCTGCTGGTGCGCCTGACAGAGGGGGATGTGCCGGGCTGCGGTGTGGTCGTGATGCAGAACAATCAGGTTGTGCATGAGGCTTACGCAGGGTATGCGGACGTGGAGCGGGGCATTAAAGTGGATGAAAACTCCATTTTCCGTCACGCATCCAGCACGAAGCTGTTCACCTATGTCATTGGCATGATGTTGTATGAGGAGGGGAGGTTTCGTTTTACCGACCCGATCGGAGCATATCTGCCGGAGTGGAAGAAACCGGTCAAGGTGGTATACACGGGGAGGGGAGAGCGGAAGATTGTCCCGGCGGAGCGGGAAATTACGATCCGGGATGCTTTTTCCATGACCTGCGGTCTGCCGTACTGCATGGGACCGACCGTCCATGACGAGAGCAATCCGACGATTGCAGCGATGGCAAAGGGAGTCCGTGCGATCTCAGAGAATGGCAGAATACCAACACTGCGGGAGGAGGTCCGGGCGGCTTCGCAGGCTCCGCTGATGTTCGAGCCGGGAAGTCACTGGCTCTATGGATTTGGCAGTGAAATCGTCGGCGCGCTGGTAGAGACCATCACTGGGAAGACGGTCCGTCGGAATATGCAGGAACGGCTGATAGAGCCGCTTGGACTGCAAAACACGGCAACCCTTCTCGGAAAAGAGATGATGGAGCGGCTGGTCACCTGCTATGAAATTACAGAGGACCATCGCGAAATCCCCATGCCGCATGAGCAGGAGGATATCCTGAAGCCCGGGAGTGTTCCGGAAGGGGCGAGAGCCAATCTGAACAGCAACTGCAGAGATTTTGCCGTGTTCCTCAGTATGCTTGCCAACGGCGGAACGTATCAGGGTGTGCATCTGCTGAGCAGGAAAAGCATCGACCTGATGCGGACGAACCAGCTCGGCAGGGAGGCGCTGGAGGATTTCCGCTCTTCTAACGGCAGGGATCTGGCCGGTTACGGCTACGGCCTCGGCGTGCGGACGCTGATGGACAAGGCGCCGGGCGGGAATAACGGGTCGATTGGCGAATTCGGCTGGTCAGGAGGGTACGGCACCTGGGCACTGGCGGATCCGGAGGAGCATCTGGCGATTTTCTATGCGCAGAATACGCGAGGACAGCACGCGGAGGAAAATCATATTCTGGTTCGCCAGACTGTATATGGCTGCCTGGAATAAGGGGGAAGTGGCGCCGCAAGGAACGCGGCAGGAGGTATAAAATGAAGGCAGGATGGAATGATCCCAAGTGGAAGGAACTGGAGAAGAAGACGGAAACAGCCAGACGGATTTTCGGCGCGGAGCGGGTGCGCGCCGCGGAGATGATGGATGACTGTGTTCAGTATCCGATCGATGAGATCGTGAAGCTGGCGAAGTGGTCGCTGCGGCTGGAAAATGAGACGGATGCGGAGGTGCTGCGGGAAGAAACGGAGAAGTTCAGGGCGTTTCGGGGATCCATTCAGAAGAAGAGCGACGCGCCGGAGCCGATTCTGCTGTGGCCGGGGCAAAATCCGCCAGCGATGACAACCTATACAGATAACAAGGATTATCGTTATAATCACAATCCCGACTGGAAGCCGCGGATGTACTTTATTCCGGCGGAAGGAACAGAAAAGCCGGCCGGCGCGGTGATTTTCTGCGCGGGAGGAGATCATGGGGAGGCGAATGTCCATGAGGCGTATCAGGACGCGCTGGATTTTGCCGGGAAGGGCTACCAGTGCTTCATTCTGCTGAACCGGACGAATCATAATCCCTGGAATGAAAAGGAAGCCGGCGTCGATGCGGCGAGGGCAGTCCGCTATGTCCGGGCGCATGCCGGGGAATATGGAATTGGAGAAAGAAATATCGCCTTTGCCGGATTTTCCAATGGAGGACTGACGGGAGAGGCCCTGATTGAGTATTATTCCGGCAAACAGAAGGTGGCGGATTATTTCCCGGATTATGTTCCGGATGCATTGGATGACATCGATGCGACGCCCGACGCGTTTCTCTGCATTTACGGGCCGCGTGGCGCAATGGACAATCTGAATGCGGTATGGCCGGATCTTATGCAGCATCATGTCCCGGTTGAGGTTCATACCTTTGCCGGAACGCCTCACGGGCAGGCTGGAGCCAAAATTTTCCACGACGGAGTGGTGGAGTATCCGAATTTTGAACTCTGGCAGGAACTCGCGGATTACTTTCTGCAGGATGTGTTTCATAATCACTGAGGAAACAGCGGATTCGCGGAAGATGGGCGGCACTTTCGGACAGCAGGAAAACGGATGGGAGTAGAGACGCGGCTGGCTGAGGCCGCGCTTAAGCGGGGGATATGGAGGAGAACGGGAAGAGGTATCAGAGCAGCATTCGGATGGCATGGAACAGAATAGTTCCTTATCTGGGGACGGGAGATTTTTACGGAAGGATGTTCCGGATTGCGCTTCCGATTGCGCTCCAGAGTCTGATCCAGATCGGGGTCAACATGATGGACACCGTGATGCTTGGGTCGCTCGGGGAAACCGCAATCTCGGCGTCTGCG
>ONQW01000072.1 GCA_900320025.1 uncultured Lachnospiraceae bacterium | reverse complement strand
GATGGATCTTCGGTTTTAAATCCTGCGACGCATCATTGCGGCATTAAAAATTCCGGACGGTTCCGGGCTGAATCTGCCATGGGTGTGACATGTGAAAAAATGTCGGATATTGAAAAAGATGTGACATTCCAAGCGGATTGCACTGCCATTAAGATGGCAGTGTAGGGTTCCTGAAAACATTTCAGATGGAAAAGAAATGTATATAAAGACAAGAGAGGCATGAAAAAAGACCTGCTGGTTTCTCTTTTCAACGGAGATTGGTTACTGCGCCAATCTCCCGATCCGCGGGGAAGCCGGCCTTGCATTTCCCGCAAAATTGCCGCCGGGAGTGCGGCAGGGAGGGCGGTATGGGTATTCTGCAAAGGGGAAAGAAACAGGAGACAGGGGCGAGAGAAGGGTCGAACGCATTCGCGTGGTGCCATGCAACTTCCGTGAATGGCGGTGCCATGGCGATCGCTGCGGTCATTGCAAGCTATTTCTCCGTTCACATGACGGATGATCTCGGAATGGCGGCGAAGTCTGCATCGCTCATTATGTTTATTGCAACGCTCTGGGATGCGATCAATGATCCGATGATGGGAGTCATTGCAGACCGCACAAGATCAAGATGGGGACGGTACAGGCCCTATTTTCTGTTCGCACCGATCCTTCTTACGATTTTTGCCACCATGATCTGGATCAATCCGGGACTTGGTTCTACGGGCACCTTTGTGTACGTGCTGCTCACGTACATCGGCTATGGCATGACGGTCACGATGTACACGATGCCGCAGATGGCAGTGCTTCCGGCGGTGGTCCGCGATACACAGCGGAGAAATACCATCATCGGCATGGGAGCCGGAACCTGCGCGGTGGCTTTCACCATCGGCAATACTTTCACGCCGCAGATCAAGAACTTTTTCACAAATCTTGGTTTTCAAAATCCGTATATTCCTTACATGCTGATATTGTCGGCGCTGTCCTTCATTTCATTCTGGGGACTCTTTGCCACTGCGAAGGAAAAGTACCTGACGCCGGTTTCGAAGGAGAATCCGCTTCTTCCGATCGGTATTGTGCTGCGTCACAAGGAGGTCTGGCCGAATGTCATCGCCTGGATTATGGCATCCATGGGCTACGGCATGATGTTCTCCACCTCGGTGTATTATGTGATGTACTATCTTGCAAGACCGGATCTGATCTCCGTTTATATGGGCGTGATCTCCATCGCGGCGCTGGTCTCCATGGTAGTTCTGATGCCGGTTTTTCTCAGGCTGTTCAAGACAGGACAGCGGGCACTGCTGGCATCGCAGGTGCTTTCCATCATCTGCTATATCATTCTGTTCTTTACGGGAAAGCAAAACTTTATCTGGCTGTGCGTCATGACCTTTATTTCCTGCTGTTTTGCCGCCATGCAGAATGCACTGGTCAATGTACTGGTCAATGACTGCATCGATTTTGTCATGCTGAAGAATGGAATCTCCGCAAACGGCGTCATCTCCTCCATCAAGGGATTTGCACAGAAATGCGGCAACACGGTTGTCTCCTCAGGTATTTGGCGACTGGCTGGCGCTCGACGGTGCGACAGAGACAAGCTTTAAGGGAAGCACGGATGACACCTATGTGGCATCTGTCTATTACTGTGCTTCGTCGCATATCGCAGGGAAGGCAGCCGGCATTCTGCGGGACAGGGCTGCGGCGCAGGGAGACCGGGAAGAAGCCGGCCGCTATGCGGAGGACTGCGCATCGTTCCTTGCTCTTTCCGCGGAGATAAAGGATGCCATTCTGGAGGAATATTTCACGCCGTCGGGCAGGCTTGCCGTGGATACGCAGACGGCACTGATTCTTGCCCTGCAGTTTGGTATTTTCCGTGACAGGGAGACGGTTGTTCAGCAGCTGAAAACCCGCTTCCGGAAGGATCTTTACCGCATTCGCGGCGGTTTTGCCGGCGCGCCGCAGATGTGCTCCGTGCTTGCGGACAACGGCATGGCGGATTATGCCTATGATTTTCTGTTCGGGGAGTCATTCCCCGGGTGGCTGTATGAGGTGAATCTCGGAGCCACGACAATCTGGGAACGGTGGAATTCTGTTCTGCCTGATGGAACACTCGCGGACAATGAGATGAATTCACTCAATCATTACGCCTACGGATCGGTCGCGGAGTTTCTGTATGCTTACGCCGCGGGCATCCGCCCGGCGGCGCCAGGCTTCCGCAGAGCAGTCATTGCGCCGGTTCCGGACAGCAGACTGGGATATCTTTCCTGCCGCTATGATTCTGCGGCAGGAACCTATGGGAGCAGCTGGAGGATTGAGGCGGACGGCTCCCTGCAGGTTATGATTCGGATTCCGTTCGGCGCCAGCGCAAAGGTCATTCTTCCTTATGATCCGGAGCACAGAGTTCTCCAGCTGAACGCGGGAGAATACCGTTATTCTTACCAGCCTGACCGGGATCTGCTGCAGATATTTACCTGGGATACCAGGCTTGGCATGGTGACATCGTGTCCGGTGGCGCTCGAACTTCTCACAAAACGTATGCCGATGCTCGCAGGGATGAGCCATGATCCGGAGATGGGGGCCAATTCGTTCCGTGATCTTCTGCGGATGGATTATCTTCCGCTGAATTATGATACACTGAAGGAGACGGTGGAGGAGCTGCAGAAAATAAGAAGGAAGATCCCGGTATAAGCGGCACAAACGCTTCGAACGAAGAAACGGCTTAAACAGTGGCGACGCTTAAGCAGCCCGGTCACCGTTTAAGCCGTTTGTGCTGCTCAGACATTCACGAGCCAGGAAAAGACAGCGGAAAACAAAAGAAGGCAGAAGGCAACAGAAGAAAACACAGGCAGACAGAAGCAAACAGAAGGAGACAGGGTATGGCAGGTGTTTATGTGGCAGATGACAGACGGTATGAAGCGATGCCGTATCACAGAGTAGGGAGAAGCGGCCTGAAGTTTCCGGCTGTGTCGCTCGGATTCTGGCATAATTTTGGCAGCAACGGAAATTTTGACACGATGCGCGCCATGATGCGCACCGCATTTGATCATGGGATCACGCAGTTCGATCTCGCGAATAATTATGGCCCGGAGTACGGCAGCGCGGAGACAAATGCCGGCAGAATTCTGGCGGAGGATTTCAGGCACTACCGGGATGAGCTCATCATTACCTCGAAGGCGGGCTACGATATGTGGCCGGGCCCTTACGGAGACTGGGGAAGCCGGAAATATCTGATTGCCAGCTGCGACCAGTCGCTGAAAAGGCTCGGTCTCGACTATGTGGATATCTTCTACCATCACCGCCCGGATCCGGAGACGCCGATTGAGGAGACCATTGGAGCGCTGGGGCAGATCGTGGCCAGTGGGAAGGCGCTCTATGCCGGCATATCCAATTATAACCGGGAGCAGACGGAGGCTGCCCTCAGGGCTGCAGCGGATATTCATTTACCGCTGATTGTCAATCAGAGACGCTACTCCATCTTTGACCGCGGGATCGAGGAGGACGGCGTGAAGAGGTTCTGCAGAGAGCAGGGCATGGGCATCATTGCCTTTTCTCCGCTGGCGCAGGGACTTCTCACAGACCGGTATCTCCACGGCATTCCGGAGGATTCCCGCATCGCAAGGGATCATCGGTTCCTCAGGGCGGATGCACTGACGCCGGCGATGCTGAGTCGGATTGCAGCGCTGAACAAACTGGCGGAAGAACGCGGACAGACGCTTGCGGAGATGGCGCTTGCCTGGATTCTGCGGGACGGAGACGTCTGCTCCGTGATCATCGGCGCTTCAAGGCCGGAGCAGATTGAAGAGAACGTCCGCTTTTTATCAAACACAGCATTCACGGAAGAGGAACTGCAGAGAATTGACGCGATTTGCAAGGATGGCGGGCAGGCGGGCTGACCGTCTCTGCATACAGGAACGATGGCAGGCAGGGAGAGCAGACAGAGAGGAGAGCGGATGCAGACGGCAGATCATATGGAAATTGAGCGAAAGTGGCTTGTCAAGGGGTGGCCGGATGAGGACCTTCCTCTGATCCGGGAGGAAACCATGCGGCAGGGATATGTGACGGTGGAACCGACCGTGCGGATTCGGGAGGAGAGGGCCGCAGGGGAGGAGCCAAAATTTCTCATGACGCTCAAATCATCCGGGCAGCTCTCCCGCAGAGAAATTGAATTCCCGGTCGGAAGAGATATCTTCTGTCAGATCGAGGCGCTGATCGGCCGCCCGCTGATCCCAAAGGTCCGGAGGACATACCGTCTTCCGGGCGGACTCGCGCTGGAGGTCAACCATGTCGATGCAGCGGAGAGGACTGCGTTCTGGTACGCCGAGGTGGAATTCCCGTCGGAAGCGGAGGCCCTCGCTTGGGATCCGGCTTCCTGCGGGCTCGGCAACTTTCTCTCACTTGAGGTCACCGGGAAACCGGGTGAGTCCATGGGGGCATACTGGCAGCGCACCAGATGTTCCTGATAGGCCGTAAAAATAGTGGAATGTACCGGGAAAAATACTTGCATTGTGCTGTCCGGGGTAGTATATATATCAGATAATTAAATCCTATTAAAAAACTAGGATAATACGAATAGGAGACAGCCTATGCATCCACCTCTGCGCTATCAGGTCTCTGAATATGACTGCGGACCGACCTCTGTTATGAATGCGATTTCATTTCTTTTCGCGACAAGAGAGGTTCCGCCGGAATTCGTCAAAAGCATCTATGGATACACTCTGGATGATTTTAATGATCTTGGTGCGCCGTGCAGACGGGGCACGTCCAATGATTCTCTTCGCTATCTGACATCCTGGTTTAACCGGTACCGGGAGAGAACGGGCTATCCTCTTCGCTGTGAGTTTTATGAAAAGGAAGAGTTCTCGCTCGATGAAAACAGCCCGCTGATTCAGTGCCTCAAAGGCGGCGGCGCCGCGGTTGTCCGCTGTATTCTGAAGGTTCCGCACTACATCACGCTCACCGGGATTGACGAAAAATATTTCCATGTCTTTGATCCCTATTATTGGGATATCCAGTTTGAGGAGGACGGCATCATCCGGGTTGAGGACAAGCCGATGGAGATGAACCGCCTGATCTCGCGCGACCTGCTCAGCTGCACAGAGGGAGAGCACTATGTGCTGTGCAGGGAAGAGAAGAGTGCCATGCTGTTTTATAAGGAAGGAGAGGGAAGGGTTATCCTGACCTGATACCATTTCCTTATAATACATATCCGGCAGTATTATCGCCGTGCCACAGGACACCGTGTGGGGAGGCCGCAGCACCGCTGCGGCGGAGAGGAGAAATTATGAAAAAGAAACTGGGGACGAGACTGCTGTCAGCCGTGCTGATTGCGGCCATGACCGCCGGGCTTGCCGCCTGCGGAAGCAGCACATCTTCCACTTCTTCCGCATCTGCGGGCACCGGAACGGCGGCGCAGACGGCGGGAACTGACGGAACGCAGTCTACGGAGACTGCTTCTGCTGCAGCCACAGAGCCGGCCGCGGCAGAGGGCGATGGCATTCTGAATATCGGATTTACCGATACGCTCGGAACGCTCAATCCGCTCAATATGGACTGGACCTTTATTAACCTGTATGCGACGAGCATGATGTTTCTGCCCATGGTCTCCTTCAATGACCAGTACACGGTGGATTATCTGCTGGCAGACAGCATCACGACAGAGGATAACCAGACCTTCACGGTGAAGCTGAAGGACAATGCCGCCTGGTCTGACGGAGAGCCGGTCACAGCAGACGACGTGATCTGGACCATTTTGAAGTTCACCTGCCCGGAAGTGGCCAATGCTAGTTTTGACTTTTCTCCGTTCAAGGGATTCGGCGATGACGGCACATCTCCTGAGGGCGCCACATCAATCGAAGGGCTGAAGAAGGTGGACGACAAGACCTTGCAGTTCATCTGCAAGGAGCATATGTCGCTCAACACCTTCCTCAACAATGTCGCGACCTGGATCTGCATTCTGCCGGAGCATGTGCTGAAGGATACCCCGGATGACCAGCTGCTCACGAGTGACTGGTTCAATAAGCCGACTGTCGTCTCCGGACCGTATTTTGTCGACACCTATGACGCGGCGCATTATATTTCCTACACGGCGAACGACAATTATTTTGCAGGGGCGCCGAAGATTAAGAAGGTAAACTTCCGCATCGAGAGCGGCAGTGAGCTGCTGGCAGGGCTGCAGTCGGGCGAGCTTGATATGGTTCATCCGTCCTGCTCCATCCCGGTGAGCGACCGGTCAAAGGTGGAAGGTCTGTCTGATTACACCGCACAGTACACGGACAATATCATCAACGAGATGACCTTCATCAACACTTCGAAGATCACGGATCCGAAGGTGCGGCAGGCCATTGTCTATGCCATCGACCGCAATACGATCGTGACACAGCTGCTCTCCGGGAAGGGTGAGGTATCCGACGGCGTGATCTGCTCCGCCAGTCCGTTCTACAAGGCGGAGGATACCGTTTTCACCTACGATCCGGAGAAGGCGAAGGAACTTTTGTCTGAGGCTGGCTGGGACGGCTCCACGACGATCCAGTATTATGTTGCTTCCTCAGATGATACAGTTGTGAAGGCATCCCAGCTGGTACAACAGTATCTCGCGGCAGTGGGAATCAAGGTCAACATCAACACCGTTGATTTTGCAACCCTGATGTCCCTTGGCGGCACCGATGATGTGGATATGTTCTCCGTGCAGTATACGATTGTGCCGAATGATTACTGGGCAGATCTGAACAGTCTTGTGAATACGGAGGGAACATCCTGGACCGGCGGCTATGTCAATAAAGACATTGACGCGGCGTTAGCGAAGACGCAGGAGACGACCGATGAGAATGAACTGAAAGATCTGTACGACTCCATCAACGAGAAGATCAACGAGGATGTCCCGCTGTTCTCTCTGTATTTCCAGAGCAATCTCGGTGTTGTGAGCAAGAAGCTGAAGAATGCGACGCCTTCGTTCTATGGCGCCTTCGATAACATTCAGGACTGGGAGTTTGCAGAGTAATTTGCAAAATAATAGTGTGCGGATTAAACGGATGACGAAAAGGGATCGGCACTGACGTCCCGTTCCGGGTTAAGCCAATCCGCGCATATCTCCTGTGGGGAAAGCAGAATCGCGGAACAGGGACAGAGAATAGAAAACCACAGAAAGGGCTGCGGGTTCGGAAGAAGATCATAAGATTCCGATCAACCTGCAGTCTTTTTCTTTGGCAGGAATCATGTATAATCTGTGGAGAACCGTGTCATGCGCAGCTGCAGAAAGGAACGCGAAGGATGTCGGAGCCACTATTGGATGTGCAGGAACTGAGAGTGCGGTTCCAGAGCGATTTCGGAGACCGGATCGTCACTGACGATATCAGTTTTCACGTCAATCAGGGAGAAATTCTCGGTATTGTTGGAGAATCGGGAAGCGGGAAGAGTGTTTCCTGTCTCGCCGTGATGGGTCTTCTTTCCAGAAACGGCGCGGTGCTCCACGGAAAGGCATTGTATCAGGGCAGGGACTTGCTGACGATTCCTGAAAAGGAGCTCGACAAGATCCGCGGCAACGAGATTTCCATGGTCTTCCAGGATGCGCTCGCAAGTCTTGACCCTGTGCTGACAGTCGAGACGCAGATTGCGGAATCTCTGAAGAAGCATCTCGGTATGAGCAGGAAGGAAGCGGCCGCCCGGGCGCTTGTCATGCTGGAGAAAGCCGGCATTCCGGATCCGGCGGCGGTGATGAAGAAATACCCCCATGAGCTGTCCGGCGGTATGCGGCAGCGTGTCATGATTGCAATGGCGCTCTGCTGTCACCCGAAGCTACTCATTGCGGATGAACCAACCACCGCTCTTGATGTCACCATTCAGGCACAGATTATGCAGATGATACGCCGGATCCGTGCCGACCTCGGTATGTCGGTCATCCTGATTACGCACGACATTGGACTCGTCGCCCAGATGGCAGACCGCGTGATGGTCATGTATGCCGGACAGATTATCGAGGAGACGGATGTCTATGCGCTGTATCGGAATCCGATGCACCCGTACACACGGATGCTGCTTGACGCAGCGCCGAGCATCGATGACAGCAGAGACCGCCGGATTGCCAGCATCAAGGGGACAGTACCGGAGAATTATACCGAACTGACAGGCTGCCGGTTTATGGACCGCTGCCCCTTTGCGGGGGAAGGCTGCAGCAGCCGTCAGGAGATGACGGAGATAGAGGCGGGGCATCTTGTCCGGTGTCACAAGGCATCGGAATTGGCGCAGAGCCGCAGGGAGGCCGCTGATGGCACACGATGAGGAAAAGGAAGTCATCCTATCGGTAAGAGGATTGAAAAAATATTTTCCGGTCAAGAGTCC
>ONQW01000045.1 GCA_900320025.1 uncultured Lachnospiraceae bacterium | reverse complement strand
GAGATCTGCCCCTCCAGAGAACTGATCTGGGCCGCCTTCTCCTGAATCAGGCTCTGGATACCGGCCTCTTCCTCTTCCTGCGCCTTCTTTGCAGCCTCGAGTGTCTCCTTCTCCTCCTTCAGCGCCTGCCGGGTCGTCTCCACAAGTTTGGTCTGCTGCTCATACTCCTCCAGCTTTTTCCGGTCGTAGGCGGAGACTTCATCAATATACTGCGCCTTGTTCAGCATCTCGCTGAAACTGCCGGCCTGCAGCAGTGACTCCAGCATATACGTGTTCCCGCGCTCGTACATGAACTGAATGCGCTTCTTCATAGCCTCGTACTGCGCCTGCTGCACCTTCTCCGCCTGCTCCAGCTCTTTCTCCGTCTTGTCGATCTCCGCTTCCTTGTCCGTGATCTCCTGCTTCAGCTGGTCCACCTTGGTCTGAATGGCCGTCAGATTGGTATCAAGCTGCGTGACGTATGTCTCAAGGTCGCTTTTGGACGCCTCGAGGCTCTTCTTGATGGACTGGATATCGCTCAGCGAACTCTGAAGGCTTTCCCGCTCCGATTTTGCGGACGAAATCTGATCCTCCTTCGCCTTGATGGATTCCTCCGTCACGGCTGCCTGTACAGGAACAGCCGCCGGAGCAGCCCAAATGGCGGCCGCTGCCGCAATGGCCGCTGCCGCCGCGATCGCCCGGGTACGAAACCACCCTCGATTGTGATTGCTATGATTCATCAAAATACATCCTGCCGGCGTCACTGTCCCGGCGCATACAGGGAATCTTATCCCGGAATCATGTCCCGTTCATCACGGCCTCGCTGGAACCCGGTGCCTCTCCCTGAGAGCCTGCGAAAGATCTGCAGGCGATCCACAGCCCCCCGTTCCTCAGGTCTTGTCGCGCAGCTGCCTGCGGACAGTCAGCAGGCTCCCGAAAAAGCCGATGCCGATGCCGAGAAGCAGGCTGATCGGAATCAGTGTTTTCATGATGGTGCCAACCGGCAGGAAACTCAGCAGCGAGGTCAGCATGGAAAATCTGCCCTCGAGAAAATCCACCGCCTTGCCGTAGAAGTAATAGATCAGAACCAGCGGAATCACAGCACCCGCGAAGCCGATGATCATACCCTCGATGACGAAGGGAGCCCGGATGAAGAAATCCGTCGCTCCGACGTATTTCATGATGTTGATCTCCTCATCCCGGAACTTGATGCCGATGGTGACTGTATTGCTGATCAGGAAGATGGAGACACCGAGCAGAAGGACAATGATGCCGATGTAAATATACGCAATCAGGCTGTTGAATCCCGTCAGTGTTGTGGCGGTCAGCTCAGACCGGTTGACCATGCGGACCTGATCCAGTCCCTCGAGGTACTGCACCAGCGAATTCTGCTGGGAGACATCCTTCAGATAAATCTCCAGATTCTCCGAATTCTCCAGCGGATTCTCCGTGAAGCCGTCGGAATACTCGCCGAGGTACTCCTGCTTGAAGGAATCCCAGGCTTCTTCCGCCGAGACATAGGTGACGCTTGCCACCTCCGGCCGCTCCTCGATGGCCACCTTCAGCTGCTGGATCTGGTCCTCCGTGGTCCCCTCATTGAAGAACACCGTGACAGAGACGCCCTGCTCCGCACTGCGGACCGCATGCTGTGCATCCGTCAGAATGGCATAAAACAGGCCGAACAGAAACAGGCACGCCGAAATGGTCGCAATCGAGGCCAGGGTAAACAGCTTGTTGCGGTGCAGATTTCGAAATCCCTGCCCGATGGAATAGAAAAATGAACTGATTTTCATGAATACCTCACTGCCGCACCGCGGCCGGCCGCGGCAAACTTACCGAAAAGTGCATCCCCTGCAGATAATGAGCCTTCTTCCCCTGCCGCACCGCATCTGACCGCGGCAAAATTCTTCCCGGCCAGACGTCTCGCCGGAAGCCTACTGTCCCGCCCCGTCCTGGTCATCCGCCATTCCCTGCGTGAATCCCCGGGCAAGCTCCTGCGTGACGGAGAGGTCTTCCGTCAGTCCGCCCGCATAATCCTGAGCATCAGCGCCCGCGTTTCCCGCCGGATTGCCCGCTGCATAGTCTGCCGGACCGTATCCGGTCCCCGCAGCACCGGGATTGCCCGCCGCGCCGTAATCAGAATCATATTCTCCGAGATAGTATGACTCCTCGTCCGAGACGCCTTCCTCCTCATAGCCGTCCTCGAGGTAAATCTCTTCCTCATAGGCCATGTTCTCAGAAGCCGTATAATTGCCATGCTCCTCATCGCCCATGATGACGCCCTGCCGCATCGTGATGACACGCTTGTGCATGGCGTTGACGATTTCCCGGTTGTGCGTGACCACGACGACCGTCGTGCCCTCCTCATTCACCCGCTCGAGCAGCTTCATGATCTCCCAGGAATTCCGCGGATCGAGGTTTCCGGTCGGCTCATCCGCCAGCAGAATGTACGGATGATTGATCAGCGCTCTCGCGAGCGCCACTCTCTGCTGCTCGCCGCCGGAGAGTTGATCCGGAAAGTTTTTATACTTGTTGGCAAGTCCGACCGTGGCAAGAATATTCGGCACATCCCGCTTGATGCTCGAATTCGGGATCTGAATGATACGCTCGGCAAATGCCACGTTCTCATAGATATTCCGATCCTTCAGCAGACGGAAGTCCTGGAATACGATGCCCAGATTCCGGCGGAATTTTGCAATCTTCCGATGTGGAAGGCGGTTCAGATCATAGCCCAGCACATTGATGTAGCCGCGGGTCGGCCGCAGCTCCCGGAGCAGAAGCTTGATCAGGGTTGACTTGCCGGAACCCGAGTCGCCCACGATGAAGACAAACTCCCCCTGCCGGATGTCGAGCGAGATGCCGTTCAGCGCGGCGGTCTGCTTGTCGTACGCCTTGTATACATTTCGTATGGTGATGACATTTCCCTCCGGAATGTCAACCGTTCTGCGATTCTTCGCCATGCGTTCCTTCCTTAAACTTTCCTGTGATCAATACTCAAATGTATCCATCTTCTCCATGTAGGACATATACCGCACCACCATCAGCGCGATCTTGAACGTGATCGCATCGTCGAAGACGCGCAGATCCAGCCCGGTGCTCTTCTGGAGCTTGTCGAGACGATAGACCAGCGTGTTGCGGTGTATGAACAGCTGGCGGCTTGTCTCCGAGACATTCAGGTTATTCTCGAAGAACTTATTGATCGTCGTCAGCGTCTCCTCGTCAAAATCCTCCGGTCCCCTGGCGCCGAACACCTCATGAATGAACATTTTGCAGAGCGGAATCGGAAGCTGGTAAATCAGACGGCCGATCCCCAGATCGCTGTATGAGACAATGCTCCGTTCCTCGAAGAAAATTTTGCCGACATCGAGCGCCATCTTGGCTTCCTTATAGGACCGGCTGACTTCCTTCAGCTCGCCCACGGCCGTGCCATACGCAATATGCACATTGTCAATGCCATTCTTGCGCAGATAAGCCGCATATGTCTCGGCCGCCTGCTGGATATCCTTCTGCCTGCTGCCCTCGCTCAGATCCTTGACCACAATCACGCCGCTCTCATTGACCGCCGTGACAAAATCCGAGCTGCCGGGGCCGATGTACTGCTGCATGGTCTCCAGCACATTCATGTCGCGGTCCTCACCCGTCTCGATGATGAGCGCCACTCGCGGTGCGCTCGCCGCGATATGCAGCTTCTTCGCCCTGCCGTAAATGTCCACCAGAAGCAGATTATCCAGCAGCAGATTCTTGATGAAGCTGTCCCGGTCATACCGCTCCTTCGTGGCGCCGATCAGCTCATGAATCTGAAACGCCGCCATCCTGCCGATCACAAAGCTGTTGTCCTTCTCGCCCCGCACCACCAGGACAAACTCCAGCACCTGGTCGTCAAAAATTTTGAAAAACGCAAAGTCATTCCAACTCTGCGTGTCCGCCGGCGACTGCGAAAACGTCGGAACAAACTGTGATGCCTCGTCAAACTCCGAGCTCGTCACCGCCTGCTCCCTGCCCTCCGGGTCCATCACCGCCAGCTCTACCTTCGCAATATCCCGGATACCGTCGATCGTGCTCTGCAAAATCTGATTCGAAATCATCTTCTCACCCCTGATGTGCCGTTTTTCTGACCGCAGCCCCCGCTGCCACTCCCCAAACAGATATTACCATCATAATTCATACATGCAAAATAATCTATAAAATTCCGTTCGTTTTTTGTTGGATATTACCAATTTCCATTCGGCCCGCACGTATCTCCTCGGCACGCGCGGGAACCCGTCCGGGCCGCTTTCCTACCGTATTCCTCAACCGATGCGCCGGCGGCAAGACAGTCATCACTTCGATATTCCGTTTGCCCCATGCGCATTCCAAAAGCAGCACATCTGCGCTTTCCCGCCACAATATTCACAGTATAAAATCTGTCAGTGCGATAAAAACAGCCGCGAGCAGGATGCCCAGAATCATCCAGAAGGAAAGGAGTTTCCCGCGGCGTGTCTCCCCCTGCGCCGCATCCATGCAGCCATACACGCGGTTTCTGCGCACATTCATCATCTCCGGCCTGCCCTCGATCCGGGCCATGGTGTTCAGAATCAGCACCGCCAGAATCAGGCACAGCACGATCAGAAACACCAGGAGAACTGCCGCAGCCGCCATGATCCCCTGGATCGTCACGCCGGGAATCGACCGGAGAATATTCCGGTACTCGTCAATCGTCATGCCTCCCTCCAGCGCCGGATCAGAGAAGTCTGCCGCGGATGGCAGCGCATACATCAGTCCGACCTCCACGGAGTTAAAGACCATGTGCATCACAAGAGAGGTCACAATACTGCCGGACATCTCCACCGCCGCCGCCAGGACAATTCCCAGAAACACCGCATAGCAGGCCTGGTTGAAATTCAGGTGCATCAGCCCGAAGAGCACGCCGCTCAGAATCACAGCGGCCGCCGTTCTGCCGGAGCTCCGGAGGGACCGAAACAGATAGCCGCGGAAGACCAGTTCCTCCATGCACGGTCCGGCGATGCCGATCAGCAGGAGACTTTCCCACGCAGGCAGCGAAACCAGCTGTCCGCTCAGCTCCTCCACCACATTCCCGGTCCAGAGCTGGGAAAACAGGTTGAGCACCATCACCACCGGGAAAGAGACCAGAAGCAGCAGCAGCGAGAGCAGCAGCGTGCGGACATGAACCAGATGAAAACCGAACATCTCCTGCACCGGAGCCGGCGTGCGCAGCGCCCAGACCAGCATCGGGATCAAAATCAGAAGCTCCGGCAGAAGAAGCGCTCCCGCCATGCCCGCCGGCGTATTGAGGAGATCAGCATATCCGGCTAGTCTGTTCTGCAGCAGCGACAGGAGCAGCGTGGCGCCGACTGAGATAGCAATTAATGTAAAATACAGGCTTCCTGCCTTTTTTGTATTCATACCCTGTTCCTTTCCGGTCTCAGGCCGCGGTTGACCTCAGCCCTGCCCGGATTCTGTCTTTGTCAGTACAATCGAATCCGGCAGGATTTTGACCTTTCCCGCCTTCAGCAGATGTCCGACGGCACGCTTGAACTCATTCTTGCTCATATGGACCTCGGCACGGATTTTGTCCGGATCCGTGCGGTCCGTGAAGGGAAGACTCCCGCCCCGCTGCCTGATCAGCTGTTCCAGTGCCTCGCAGTCAGGCTCAAGCTGGAACGCGGCCTTCTCCCGAATGGCAAGATCGAGCTTCCCGTCCGGTTTCACCCGGGTCACCCGGGCCGAGATGACATCGCCCACGCGCATCGGGCGCGTCACCTCTCGCTTCGGAATCAGGGCGGAATAGCGGCTGTCCACCGCCACGAACACGCCGAAGTTGTCCGAGGTTTCGTACACAACGCCGGTCACGCGGTCTCCGGTATGATAGGGACTGTTCTTCTCCAGATAGGGGTAGACGTTCATCGTCGCCGCGAGCCGCCCGCTCTTGTCGATATACACCGCCACCAGACACTCCTGTCCCTCGATCACATGCCCGTCCCGCGGCTGCTCATGGAAGGGAAGCAGCAGATCCTTGTCGAGGCCCCAGTCCAGGAACGCACCGGTCCTTGTCACCTGAGACACCGTGAGCCACCCGACCTCATGAAGCTTCAGCTTCGGGGTCTTCCGCGTCGCAATCAGCCGGTCCTCGGAATCCTTGTAGAGAAATACCTCGAGGACATCCCCCTCCTTTGTGCCCTCCGGGACCTGCGATTTTGGCAGAAGAACCCGCTCCGGCACCGCCGGAGCGCCGGCTTCGGCGCCTTCTTCTGTCCCGCCGGCTGCAGCCCGCCCGTTTTTCGCTGCCACCGAGCCGGCGCGGTCGGCCGCGCCCCGCTGTGCCGCGCCGACGGCGGCGCTGCTTCTTCCTTCTGCCGCCGCAGACTCATCCGTCTCTTCCCGGTTATCCTCCGTGAGATAGACGCCAAAATCCGTCCTCTTCTCCACCATCAGTTCCTGCCATTCTCCCAGCTTCAACATGGTGCTTCCGTCCTTTCGTCTCGTCATATCGTCAGTTCTTTGTGTCCGTGCCGTTTTGGGCAGTCTTCCCGTCAGTTTGCCCGGCCTGTCACAGAATGGTCTGTCCCTGCCGCCGTTTCGGGCTGCACTCCATCATCTTATCCGGCATGTCACAGAATGGTCCGCCTCTGCCGTCGTTTCGGGCTGCACCCCATCATCTTATCCGGCCTTTCACAGAATGATCTGTCTCAGCCGTCGTTTCGGGCTGTGTCCCGCCTGCTTGTCCGGCCTACTGCGGCACGATCTCGCTCTGCCGCCTCCAGGCGTCCCGTTCCGCCTCTTTTCGCCTCCGGATGGTCAGCTCCGCCGTCACATAAGGCTGGCCGTCGTCTCCCAATAGCGCGGCGGGTTCCATACGTGCTTCGTCAGTCCCTGCGGTGCCGGCCGCCTCCGCCGGATATCCGCAGACATGCACATGATCTCCCAGAAGCGCCTGTCTCCTGTACTCAATCCGCAGGTCGGTCACGATTTCCTCCTCCGGAACCATGCTCATCAGGAATCGGACATACTGTCCGTTATTTACATGGTGATTGGAATCGAGGTGTTCCTCTCCGACCGTCAGCACCGCCTTTTCCGCGGCGCCCTCCTCCGGAACCGACACCTTTCTGGACAGCGCGGGGAGATCCAGGCCGGGGCCGATCGTGTACACCGTTTTCATCTCCTCCGGCGCCCGCACCGGCATCATGCGCGCGAGGCCCATCAGCGACCAGACCGAATAGGCCTCTGCCAGCCTCTCCCCCTCTGCCGTCTCCATCCAGAAATTGCGCAGACCGATGAACGCTCCCTTCCATCCGCACGGCTGCGTGGCCGTCCGGATCCGCTCTCCCAGTGCCGGGTACCGGTACACCGCAATCTGCCAGTAATTGACAATCCACGCCATGTGCCGGTCCTTCATGAATCCGATGCCGACCCCTCCATCCTCCGACTGAAACGTCGAGCAGTCCTGAAAATAATTGATCAGCGCCTCCGGCCTCAACAGACCGCAGCTGTCCACCTCGCTGTATCGGATTCTCCCATCAAATGTGTACATCTGCCTCTCCTCCGCCTTTCTCCGTGCGCCGCGGGACATCTATCCGAAAGCAGGACTCCTGTCCGGAAGCAGGATTTCCTATCCGGAAGCCGTACTCCTGTCCGAAAGCAGGACCTCCTACCCGAAGATTTCCTCCGCAGCCGACAGAATTTCCTCCCGCGCCGCATGGAAGGTTCCCTGAACCATCTCCGGCTTTCCTCCGCCACGGCCGTTCAACCTCTGATTCAGCTCTCTGCCGCCGGGCCGCACATCTACACTCCTGCTGCCAATCACATAGTACCAGTTGTCTTCTCCGCCGGAAACCGCAAGACATACCGTTCCCCGATTCTGCTCCAGCAGAAATTCACAGAGTCTCCTGGTTTCCACAGGGTCCAGCGACTCCTCAAAAGCCGCTGCAAGCGGCGCTCCTTCCGGCATCGCCGCCGCTCTCACGGAATAATACATCTGTGTCCGCTCCGCAATTTTCTGACTTTTTGCAAGGCTGTCAGCACGGATTTTGGCAAAAGCGGACTCCGCCTCCTCCGGTGAGACCGCCATCTCCCGGGAGAGCGCCATCAGGCTGTCCATGCGACGCTCGAGAATCCGCAGCGCCCTTCCGCCGCTCGCCATCTCAATACGGACGCCGCCCTTGTACCGCATCATCGACAGACACTTGATGACGCCGATCTCTCCGGTGCGCGCCACATGTGTGCCGCAGCACGCGCAGATATCCGCCCCCGGCACCGTCACAATGCGCACCGTCCCGGTGAGTTCCTTCTTGCTGCGGTAAGGAATCCTCTCTAACTCCTCCGGTGCCGGATAAGTAATCTCAATCGGCCGGTTGTCATAAACCACGCCGTTTGCCTCCCGCTCGATCTCCATGAGTTCCTCCCAGGTCAGCGGTCCGGACAGATCGATCGTGATCACCTCACCCATGTGATAGCCGACATTCTCATAGCCATAGTGCTGATGCACCAGGCCGGAGATAATATGCTCCCCGGAATGATTCTGCATCAGATCAAACCGGCGCGTCCAGTCGATCCTGCCATGCACCATCCTGCCGACAGGAAGCGCCCTGTCCGTATAATGCACCACCCGGTCGTCCGCCCGCCGCTGCACATCAAGCACCTGCACAGCGCCGTCCTTCGCGGACTCCAGCGTTCCCCGGTCCGCAGGCTGTCCACCGCCCTCCGGATAGAAGCACGTATTCTCCAGCACAACCTCAAAGGTACCGCGCTTCTGCCCGCTCTCCGCGCATTCCACTACTGCCGCGTCGAACTCCCGCCGATACGCATCCTGATAAAACCATTCTGACATTTCCATATTCATCCGCTCCTGATTGTCCCTAACGAGTTTAGCATGGTTGGGACAAAAATTGTCCCAACCATGCTAAACTCGTTAGGGACAAATCTTCCGAGACTACTGCAGAAGTACTATTGCGAAAACGTCTTTACCATGAAGGCTTTCGCTACCAAAAAGGCTTGAAGGGGCTTCCAGACAAGCCTGATATTGTTCTGACGAAATATAAAATTTACATTGATCCGATTTGGGAATTGCGATGTTCTCAAGGATCCGGATGTCTGTATAAGGATGTAAGGATAGTAAAAGAAACTATTTTTGATAATCAGGTTAGCGATGAATAAGTATATATTTTCAACACAGAGCGGCAAAGCCTACTACTGCAATTCTATCCCTGGATTTATTAAAGATAATTCGACTTCAATTATCGGGCAACTGATTCGTCATTCGTTTGAAATTAATAAAGCACAGTCTGATGCATGGGAAAATCAAATCAATGAGCTTCAGAAAAGACTAGAGGCCTGTGGAATGGAGGGTGACATTATCTTCGAATATGACATCGTCCGCCTTGGCAAGCGAATAGATGTCATTATGCTGATCAGACACATGGTATTCTCTTTGGAATTTAAAAATGGGAAAAATATTTTTACAGCACAGGATGCCCAGCAGGCGGAAGACTACGCAATTGATATCAAAAATTTCCACAAAGAATCTGAAGATCTTTATGTGTGTCCTATTTTAATTGCAACCGATGCACCGAAATATAAAAAGGCGCAGTCTTTAGATGCTTATCCCGATAAACAAGTACACCTTCAACGCGAGAATATTGAGACTCTCATTCCCAAAGTGATACAGCTAACGGGTCTGTATGGAGACAACACTCAGATCGATTTTGAAAAATGGTTTAATTCCCCATATCGTCCAACGCCAACAATTATTGCAGCTGCAGTTGAGGCATATATAGCTCATGATATCAGTGAAATAGCAAATTCAGAAGCTGGTCAGGACGATATTGATGTCTGTGAAGGCAGGATTAATGAAATAATAAGTTATGCAATGTCAAACAATAAAAAGTGTGTCTGTTTTGTGACCGGCGTTCCAGGTGCTGGAAAAACACTTGTTGGGCTTGATACTGTTGCCAAAAATCTGAAAAGAGGGAAATCCAGTTTAAGCGTGTATCTCTCTGGTAATGGGCCTCTTGTAGATGTGTTGAGAGAGGCCTTAAAAAGAAGCGAAAAATCAAAGAAGCAGTATACCCGAGAAACCTCAGCGGCAATCGACGCTTTAATTCAGAGTAGCTATGCTTTTAAAAGGGATAATGCAGCTCACAATCAGCCTACGCCAGAGAATATAATGATTTTCGATGAGGCACAGCGAGTCTGGGATCAAAGCAAAATGAGCAGTAAGCATAAAAACGATCCATTGATGTCGGTCAGTGAACCACACTTACTCTACAGTATAATGGATCGTCATCAAGATTGGGCTGTTATGATCTGTCTTGTTGGATTAGGCCAGGATATTTATGATGGAGAAGTTGGTATTAATGAATGGTTTCGTTGTGGAGTGCAAGACTTTCCGCAATGGGAAATGTATTACTCTCCTGCAATTTTTAATCAAATTGAGGATCTGAACATTGATAAGGAAATGATTAAAAGCTGCAGAAGGTGTCACCCAATAAATGAACTGCATTTAAAAACCTCCATTCGCTCTTTTCGGGCAGATAAACAATGCCAATTTGTTGATAATCTTTTGAATAATGACCCTGAATCGACGAAAAAAATCTATAGCATGATATCTTCAAAATATCCTATCCTTGTGACAAGAGATTATCAAAAGGCCAAACAATGGGTCCGTTCACAAGTACGTGGATCTCAGAGATGCGGTGTCCTCGCCTGCAGCAGTGCGCAGAGGCTGAAACCAGAAGGAATCTATATCACATCAGACATAGATGTAAAAAATTGGTTTCTGGCTCCAAGCGATGATTTGCGCTCTTCTAACATGCTTGAAATTGTTGCCAGCGAATTCAAAATACAGGGACTCGAAATTGACTGGGCACTCGTCTGTTGGGATGCAGACCTGCGACGTAATGCAAAAGGTGACGGTTGGGACCATTACAATTTTCGTGGCTCAAAATGGAATAAAAGGCATAAAGAAGAACAAAAAAGATATCTTGTAAATGCTTATAGAGTTTTACTTACCAGAGCTCGTCAAGGGATGATTATTTTTGTTCCGAAAGGCGTAGATCCCGAAATAGATCCCACAAGAGATAAAGCATATTATGATGGCATATATAACTATCTGCTTCAATGTGGCATACAAACGTATACATGACTCTAAGCACCTCTTCACCTGCAAAGGGCGTTTGAGGCGCTCTTAAATAGTGTTTGCTGATTAATCGATGCTTTCAGCTATGTTTGCAATTTCGCGGCGAGCCATATAGACTCCCAGCTCGTTTTGAAATAACCAAGTACATGACTGAGTCCGTAACCCATACCTTAAAAAAGCAAAAATAATCGGACCTCCTGCCCAAAATTCTGAACAGATTCGTCACTAAGACCGAAAGGCCTACTGCCCCGTAAGAAGTATCTTCCAGCTTTGTGTTGATCAGTCCCAGAATTGAACTACGAGATGTTCTATGCCAACCTGAAGGCCTTGCTGGAACAGGAAATCTCCTGCGTATGATACCCATGAATCACCCCATCTCCAGTTCTTCTATCCCGCCCGTCCAGCCCGCTTCCCGTCTGGAGCTTCTTGACACGATCCGGGGACTGACGCTGATCAGCATGATCCTGTACCATGCCTGCTGGGATCTTGTATATCTGCACGGCGCAGGAAAAGGCTTTACCCTGTGGTATCAGTCCTTCTCCGCTTTCCTGTGGCAGCAGAGCATCTGCTGGACCTTTATCCTGCTGTCCGGCTTCTGCGCACCGCTTTCCCGCCATGCGCTCCGCCGCAGTCTGTCTGTGTTCCTGTCCGGCGCGCTGGTTACCGCCGCGACGCTCATCGTCACCCCGGAGAGCCGGGTCATCTTCGGCATCCTGACTTTCCTCGGCAGCGCCGGCATTGCGACCGCCCTCCTGCGCGCCGCCTGCCGCAAAATCCGGCGCAAGGCCGCGCCGCACTCTCCCGGCGAAAGCCTGCCTGCCCTCCTCGCCGCGCTCTGCCTCAGCTTCTGGCTCTTTCTCGCCTTTTTGAATATCCAGAGCGGCGTGCTGCGGATTCTGCCCGGCATCACGCTGCCTCTGCCCGCCTCACTGTACCACGGCTATCCCGCCACCTTCTTCGGATTCCAGGGCCCTTCCTTCTGGTCGACGGACTACTTTCCCTTCTTCCCCTGGTACTTTCTCTACCTGACCGGATACTGGCTAAGCCGCCTGCTCTCCGCCGCCGGACTGCTCTCCGGCCGTCACCGGATACTGCACGCAGGCCTTCCCGCCGTCTCCTGGCTCGGCAGGCATTCCCTGCCGCTCTATCTTATCCACCAGCCGATTCTATACGGCATTTTCCTGCTGGTTTAGTCCGGCCTCGAGCATGCGGTGCAGCTCCGGCAGCGTCTCCTCAAAATTCACGCCGAACCGCTCCTCCGTCCCATCCCTGACCGTCCGTGCAATCGTCAACGCCGTGTAATCCGCCGCCATCTGAAACGCCTTCTTGTCCGGCAGCCCGCGCATCAGCGCGCCGAGCGCCACACTGGCGAAGAGATCCCCTGTCCCGTGAAATGCCGCCGGAATTCTCTGGCTCTGACAGGCAAAATACGTTCCTCCGCTCCTCCGGTATCCCAGCACGCCGGT
>ONQW01000070.1 GCA_900320025.1 uncultured Lachnospiraceae bacterium | reverse complement strand
GGCATGAAATTGCGGATGGGTATGAGGAATGCGCGCGGTATCTCGTCCAGCCGGAAATTGTAACGGACAATGATGGCAAGATAACTGGCAAGAATCACGCTGATCACATCGTAGAACATCAGCGCTGTCCGCCGCCAGAACAGCTTGTAATTAAACGGTTTTCTGAGAGGCGCCGTGTTTTCTTCAGTTCCGCGCGCGTCGCGGTTGTCCTGTTTTTTAAGATTCATATCAATACCTGTATCCCGCAGAGCACTCTCCGCGGCACGCCGCGGGAAAAGTGTTCCCTCTGTCGTTACTTTTCCTCTGTTTTCTTTTGCCCGCTGTCCGAAGAGACAAGAAGCGGTGCGATCACAAGCAGCATCATCATGGTGCAGGGATTGCTCACCTCAAACAGCCACTCGACCATGCCTGCCATAGTATACCCCACCGTCAGTGCCATAGGAACCATGCAGTCCCGATTGTCCGGATTTTCGCGGCAGAACCGGATGCCCCGCACGAACGTCCACAGCAGGACGAGCAGAAGAAGCAATCCGCCCGGGATGCCGAAGTCGTAGGCCGCCTGCAGAAAGGTGTTGTGCGCATGCACCATCGTTTTGCCGTGAAGCGTCGTACCCATCGTATCATGTCCGGTGAGATTGAGCGCGGTGAGATAGCTTCGCCAGATGTCAAGACGGCCGTTGGTGTAATCCGACTCGCTTGGATCACGGCCCGATGCTGCGGCATCGGCTGTGACGTCCTCCGACACCACGGCGGCTGCATCCGCCTCTCCTGACACGGTGATGTCAGCAGATGTTTGATCCGCCGCCGCTGCGGCGTCAGAGGCTGCATTCTCCATCACAGCAGCATCGGCCGTTCCGCGCTCCGACGGGCCTGCATCCGCAGAGAGCGCCAGAATATCTTCCTGCCCGCACACCAGCTTCCCGCCGCGCGCGCTCTCTTTCTGCTGCTTTCTCTCCTCATACTCGCGCTTCTGTGCATACGGGTCGTACTCCCCGCCCTCGATGCCGAGCATCTTGAAGTTAAATTCCATCCGGAACCGCTCGATGCAGACCCAGTTGATGGAATCCCAGTGTCTGCCCCGCGCAATATCGTCCCACGTATAGTGCTCCACACCGTCAAAGGTAAACGGCCGTCCCACCACCGTCGGGATGATGCGCTGCGCCGTAAAGAGCGCCGGAAATCCCACCGCGGTCATCAGGACCATCGCAAGGACTGCGGTGCCTGCCTTACCCGCGGCAAAATAATATCTTGTTCCTCTCCGCCTCACGCCGAAGGTGATCAGCAGAACAAGCGCTGTGACTGCAGCAGCCAGCACACCGGTGCGGGACATGGTGAAGATCAGATACTCTGTCGCCGCCGTAAAGAATGCCGCCTCCGGAAAAAGACCCGCGGCCCTCTCCGCAAAGCGCCTGCCCTCCAGCGATCTCCATTTCTGCAGAAGCCGCGAGAGCGCAGCCGCCTCCACCATGGTGAGGTACTCCGCCGTGACAGTCACCGTGTGGAACTGCATCGGAAACCGGATGTAGATGAAAGCGAGGAAATACCGCCTGAGCAGGCACCAGATCACCGTCACCACAAACTGCAGCACAATGCCATTGGTAAAATTCGTGAGGAGCCTTTCTCTCTCCTCCCAGGTGATAAACCGCAGATATAACAGCAGGCCGAACACGGCCAGCGTCACCGGCCAGAGCCGCGTGTTGCGGAAGATCACAATCCAGAGCGCAAACACCGCGAGAACCACAGCAAAGAGCCGGCTGACGCGTGCCGCCGCTTTGCCGCCGGGATACGTTCCGGCTGACGACCCGCGGCGCGGTGCTCCGGTCGGCGTCCCGCTGTGAGGATGCCTTCCCGCTGTCCTTGTTTCTGCCGGCGCGCCAACGCCGCCGGCAACGCGCCCTGCCATGATCTGCCGGATCACATTGGTGAGGGTCACGGCAAATGCCGCTGCGGTGAGCACGCCGAATACAAGGGCATGATTCTCCAGTGAAGCCCCCTCCCCCGCTGCGTTCGGGCCGCTCCAGTGCCGCACCAGATACAGGCAGCCTGCCGCTGCAGACACCACGCCGCTGACAAGCGTTCCCCGGTTCCGCAGCTCCCTTGCACGGAACGTCGATAGCACTATAAGCAGGAAGAAAAAGGCCATTTCCCGCTCGGAGACCCGGTGGTTGATATCATAAAGGCCATTCATGTAATCGCAGCAGAACGCGAGCGTCACTGCAGTGAACACCGTCTGGAGCAGATCCGAAATCCTCGTCTGCCGGTCTGCTGCATCGGCCGCGGTCAGACGGCAGCCACCGGTGCCGCCAACGTAAGACAGTCCCGCATCATCCTCCACAGCCATACCGCCTGCTGCATGCAGGCTGCCTGCCGCAGCCGCGCCCTTCTGCGGATTCAGACGGGGGTCCGTGCCGTACAGCGCATAAAATCCTGCCGCCATAAGGACCAGAATGCCTGCGATATAGAGTGCGTTGTCTGTCCACCGGAAGTCAAACATCCCGCGGGCTACCGCCCAGATGCCGAGGACTCCGGCAGCAAGAATGCATGGCGCAAACACCGTCTGGCAGACGCGCCGCACCGTCGTCCGCGGCGCCTGTCCGTTCCGCGGACGGAACAGACTCTTCTTCAAAACAAAGTAGATGCCGGCGCAGAGCAGCAGAACGGCAGCGGCTGCGAGCAGCGATCCACGCACCCCGAGAGGCTCCGCGTAGGTCACCGCCGTCATGACAAAATAGCCGGGGATCCCGGAATTGACATCCTCTGTGCCATCATAGACAGCCGGGTCCGCGCCTTCCCCAAACGTATGATAAAACGCGTACTGCAACCAGCTGCTGTTCTGCTCCGACGGCGTTTCAAGACCGGCAATGACCGGAGTGCCGCCGGTTTCCATCCCGCCCCAGCTGTCCTGCGCCAGGAGGCCGGATGTGACTGCAGCGATATATTGGCGACCCGGCTCGGTATCCACATCCATCCCCGCGCTGACCCAGCCGTCTTGCTCCGGAAGCAGGACACGCTCCCGCGCAATCAGGGTCACGCCCCCGTTATCCTCAATCCGGTACAGCAGAAACTCGGCATCCGCCGTGCCTGTGCTGTTTTCTGTTCCCTTGAGATAAAAGGACAGCGTCTTTAAATGCGTTCCCTGCGCGAGAAAAAACTCTCCCACTCCCTCCCCGGTGTCCACCGGTTCCGCGAATGCCGCCGGCGAGGCATCCATTCCCATGGAGTGATCCCTTGTGAAGAGGCGCAGCGGCCAGATTCCCATCACGAGCAGCACCGCCGCGATCCCCAGAACCACCGCCGCCGCCTTTTGTTTTGACACGGTTCTCACTGTTCGTCCACACCCTTTTCCGTCGTCTCACGGACGACATACTGCGGCGCGCTGTTCACGGAAATATACGTTCTGCCGATATACTCGCCAGCCAGCCCGACCATCAGAATGGTCATGCCGCCGAAAAATACGATGGCGCTCATCAGCGCCGAGAAGCCCACCGGCACATTCGGATTCACCAGCCGCTTGATGATGGTATAAATGCCATAGAGAAAGCCGATGACCGCCGAGGCGGAGCCCACAACCGTGGCAATCCGGAGCGGTTTGATTGAGAATGCGGTGAATCCGTTCATCCACAGTCCGAACAGCTTGCCAAGCGTATATCCGGACGTGCCAACCGTCCGTTTCCGGTGATCCACAGGGACATTTACCACATTTGTCGTCGTCCGTAGCACCAAACCGATCAAATAAGGGTAGGAATTCTCGTAGCGCAGCACTTCCTTCAGCACATACCGCCGCATGGCAAAATAGCTGGACACATACAGATCCTTCGGCTTGCCCAGCATCTGATGCAGCATTGCCTCATTCACCCGCGACCCCAAGTTCCGGAAGCCCGAATGCTGCTTATGTTCATATTTTGCATAAACCACATCGGCCCCCCGGTCGATGGCTCCCAGGAGCCGGCCAACCTCGTTCGCCGGGGTCTGCCCGTCATCGTCGAGACATACGATCCGGTCGCCCTTCGCCGCGTGCAGTCCCGCCATCAGCGCCGCATGCTGGCCAAAATTTCTCGCAAGGCAGATGCCATGCCTGCTGTCCGGCTTTTCAGCGCAGAGCTCCTGTATTTTCTTCCAGCAGGCGTTCGGTGTGCCATCGTTCACGCAGATAATTTCCCACGTGTATCCCGGCATGGTTTTCATTGTCCCGTCAATTTCCGCCACGACCGCTCCCAGCGTCTGCTCGGAGTGATAACAGGGTATGACAAAGCTTACCAGCATGTCTTCATGTCCTCCCGCCTGAGCACCATCACGACCATATCCGCCGCCGTGCCGTCCGTACACACGACCTGCGGCAGAATTCCCTCGCGCCGGTAACCCACACGCTCATGCGTCCGGATCGAGGGGAGATTGTCCGTGAAAATCCGGCTCATCAGCGTCGGCTCCGCTTCCCCGGAAAGAGGCCAGTGCGCGAAAACATACGAGGCGCCAAGCCCGAGCGCCTCCGGTCCGTACCCGTGGCCGAGCGCGGCGTCTTCCCCCAGGAACAGGCCGCTCTCCACCCGGTTGTGCTCCGGATCCGGATGATTCATCACGACGCAGCCGGCTGCGCGCCCGCCCCAGTCCTTCAGGCAGATCATGAAATGCATCACACGCTGCGGCTTTACCTGACTCTGATAATAGGCAAGCTCCCCCTCCGGGGTGAACGGCCTGCGGTAAATATAATGGCGCCTGACCCGCTCCAGATTCCGCCAGCGGACCACGTCCCCGCAGTCCTCCTCCGTCATCCAGCGCAGCCCCAGACGGTCTGATTCAATAAGATATTGTGACTTTCCAGACATCAAAGCTGTCTCCGATCGTATCAGCCCGGCGCACCGCGGCCGTGATATCCTGTGAGGCATACCACTGCACAAGCCAGGTCATGTCCGTTCCCTTTTCTGCGACAAAATAGGCATTATCCGCACGGATCAGCGCCTCTGCCGCACTGCTGTAGCCAAACGCCGCCAGCTTTTTCCGGCTGAGCGGACTCTTCGCCGCCCATCCGCCGCACAGATCATGTGCCGCAGGCATCGCGCCGGCCGTTCCCGCGCTATCGCTCTGTCCTGCCTGCCTGCTGCCGCGGTCATCCGGATACGCGGCAAACATCTTCTCCGAAAAATCCACCGTGGAATAGACATCCGTGAAATAAAAATTTTCCGGATGATCCGCACAGTACTCCAGATAGGCGAGATAGGGCTGGTTGACCAGCACGCGCTGTGCGCTCTCCGCCTGGACCCTGCGCACCTGCCCCGGCAGCAGCATCACAGATGCGGCGATCAGCATCAGCTGCGCAGCAAACACATCCACCGACCAGGACGCCGGTTCCTTTGTCAGCGCGGACATCCTCATGCCGCGGACCAGTAGGAGACCGGCGAGGACCATAAATTCCACCAGAAACAGACTGTGTGTGATCCGGTCCGGGAACCGCCCGCCGATCATAATCGCCATCCACAGCGCCGTGCGCACAAGGAACAGAAAAAGCGCGCAGAACACGACATAGAAGAAATCCCGGCGCGCCCTGCGCACGACAATCGGATCCTTCTGCCGCAGCGAGCGGTGCAGAAGCTCCGATACCGCCGTCAGCAGGAGCAGCAGATATCCCGCTGCCGCCAGCACATTATAAGGCATATATGTCGGACTCACCATGGAATTGCGGTAATTCCAGCCGGCGTTCCGGAGCGTCAGCTGACGCGTGGTCTGCGCGGCGCGGGCGGATTTTGCAATCTGCACCACCTGCTCCAGCTTTGCCGCATCCATCGAATCATCCAGGTCAAAATTGTAGTTGTTAAGAAGCTCCGTCTCCTCGCGGGTCACCCCGGCCTTCCGATATGCCTCTTCATATTCGTCATAGTCCGGCACCGGCGGCGCGCCGCAGAAATCATACAGCTCCGTCCGCGCGTCGAAAAAGGCCCGGAATTCCTGCCAGTCAGGACTCCGCAGCGCCGCGCGGTCAGCGGCTTCCTCCGCGCCCATCCCGGCGCCGAGAAACAGCAGCACAAAAAGGACCGCCAGTACCCCCTTTCCGGCAAAGCAGTCCCGGACTCTTTCCCGCTTTGTGGCCCGGATATAGGCAAAGAGCGCGCCGCACAGCACGAGCGGCAGGCAGAGCAGTGTCATTTCCGAGCGGAGCGGAAAACTGATCAGTACCAGAATGACGGACGGCAGACATGCCTTGAAAAAGCCCCGGAAATACCCCTCTGTCTCCGGATCCTCCGGCAGATCCATTGTCATGAACAGATAGGCTGCCGCGCCGCAGAGAAACGCGCAGGTCACTGAGTACTGCACAAACACCGCATGATACAGGCACATCACGCCCATCGGCAGACACACCGACAGCGCCGAGACGACGCGCATCCAGACCGCAATTCCTGCCTTCTGCTCCATCCGGATTGTCCGGAAAAGGACGAGTCCGAAGGAGACAGCCTGCAGCAGAAGAAGAAACGCCCCGTACACATCCGGCCTCTGCCCGCGGAACAGCCCATAACCATGGCTGATCAGCCAGCTCAGGGGATACAGCATCTGAATATTCCTGCTCTCCGGCGTCCCTGTGAAACGGCCCGACAGGATATCCTTCATGAGCACGTCATCATTCAGGTCAAAATAAAAATCCCATGCCAGTGCCAGCCCGATCCAGACCGCCGCAGTCACTGCGGCCGCCGCGAGAAATACCTTTCCTGCCGCGCGCCGCTCCGTTCTTTTCGCGCCCGTATCTGCCGGTGCAGCTGCGCCGCGGCTGTCAGGATTTGCCGCGGCATTTTTTCTCTGTTTTTTTCCGAACAGACTTCCCATGTGATGTCTCACCTGTTCACGACAGCCTGCCGCACCTGCTTCTCATAGAATTCCTTTACGCAGTCACAAATGTAGGAAACCTGGTCCGCCGTGAGTCCATAGTACATCGGCAGGCGGAGCAGCCGCTCGCTTTCCTTCGTCGTGTACTCATCCTCCCCGTGAAAGCGGCCGAACCTCCTGCCCGCGGGAGAAATATGAAGCGGAATATAGTGGAACACCGCCAGAATATCCTTCTCCTTCAGGAACCGGATCAGCGCCTGTCTCTCCTCGAGATCGCGGCACTTGATATAAAACATGTGCGCATTATGCGTACACTCCTCCGGAATCACCGGCAGCTCAATGCGGCCATCCTCCGCGAGCGGCGCGAGCTGCTCCCGGTACTCATTCCAGCGGTCCATACGCCACTTGAAAATCTCATCCGCAACAGTGAGCTGCGCATACAGATATGCCGCATTCAGCTCGCTCGGCAGATAAGACGAACCATAGTTCATCCACGTATACTTGTCGATCTGCCCGCGGAAGAACTTGCTCCGGTTCGTCCCCTTTTCCCGGAGGATCTCCGCATCCTCGATCCGGTCCGGATCCCGCATCTGCAGGGCGCCGCCCTCTCCCATGCTGTAGTTCTTCGTCTCATGGAAGGACAGGCAGCCAAAATCTCCGATGGTTCCGAGCGGATGTCCCTTGTAGGTGGACAGAATGCCCTGCGCGTTATCCTCGATAACCATCAGGTGATGGCGCCTCGCAATGTCCAGTATCGTGTCCATCTCACAGGCCACGCCGGCGTAATGCACCACCGCGATCACACGGGTTTTGTCCGTGATGGCATCCTCAATCTTCTGCTCGTCAATATTCATCGTGTCAGGACGGATATCCACAAAGACCGGAACAGCATGGCGCAGCACAAAGCAGTCCGCCGTTGAGACGAACGTATAGGACGGCATGATCACTTCCTCACCCTCTCCGATCCCGGACAGATGCGCTGCCATCTCCAGTGCGCTCGTGCAGGATGTTGTCAGAAATACCCTCGACGCCTGCGTCCTCTCCTCCAGCCACGCGCTGACCTTCTTTGTGAATTCGCCGTCGCCGCAGATTTTGCGGTTGATCTTTGCCGCCTTTTCCAGGCACTCCATCTCCGGTCCCGCATAGGGAGGAACATTGAAAGGAATCATGGGCACGCCTCCAGTTCAGAATAATCGTCTGCATTTTATCATATTCAGGGGGATTCGACCACCGCACTGCACCTGCACATCACAGACGCCTGCTCTTCCCCCTTCTCCGGTTCTCACAGCATTCCGAACTTCGACCTGTGCCAGCCCTGCTGCGCGCGTACAGTCACATTAGAGAAGCCCGCTCGCAGCTTTCCCCCATCCAGTGGCGTCCGGAGGAGTGGCGGAAAACGCGCCGATATGGTAGGATGAGATTATCATCATGACTTTCTTAAAACATACTTCAAATCAAGAGAATCAAATAAATCAGTTAAATCAGAGTCAGAAATCAGGAGAACAACACAGTATGCAGGGCAGCCATCCGGATGCCGCAGTCAGTGCAAAGCCTCAGGAACTATCGCTGCACCGGCAGTTTATGCATTTTGC
>ONQW01000247.1 GCA_900320025.1 uncultured Lachnospiraceae bacterium | reverse complement strand
ACATTATCCGATTCTGGCAATTATCTCGCTGTTTCTCGGTGCTTTTCTTGTGGCATTGTTCGGACGGCTGAACAAGGTCCTGCGCAATCTGATCGTGGCTGCGGCAGTGACCGTTCCGCTCTGTCTGATGATCGCGCTCATCGGTCCCGTGATGCTCGGTGGACAGGTGATCGGCTATTGGATGGGCAACTGGGCGCCGGTCAGCCCGTGGGCGATCGGCATCGGGCTCGAGGTGGACGCGCTGAGTCTGTTCTTCGGGCTGGTCGTCACCATAGCCGTGTTTGTCTCCGGCCTCTACAGCTTCACCTATATGAACCGGGACGACAGCCTCGAGAATTATTATACGCTGTTCCTGATGCTCTCCGGGTCGCTGCTCGGCCTGGTGCTCACAGGCGATCTGTTCAATATTTTTGTCATGATCGAAATCATGACGATGACTGCAGTAGCGCTGACGGCGTTCCGCGTGGATTACGAGGGCGCGCTGGAGGGGGCACTCAAATACATGGTCGTCGGCTCGATCGGCTCGACCTCTGTTCTGGTCGGCATTGCCATGCTGTATTCCCAGCTGCACACGCTGAACATGGCACAGATCGCCGCGACGCTGCCGGACCATCAGAATCTGGTGACGGTCGGCGCCTTTGCGTTCCTGTTTCTCGGCTTTGCCACCAAGGCGTTCCTGTTTCCGTTCCACCCGCTGGCGGCGGATGCACACGCCGTGGCACCTGCCTCGATCTCTCTGATGATCTCAGGCGTCATCACAAAATGCGGCGTCTATGGCATCATCCGGCTCGCGTATATTTTGTATCAAAATATCAATGAACCGGCGGTCTCCATTCTGATCACCGGATTCGGCGCGGTCAGCTGCTTCATCTGTGTGACGATGGCGTTCAATCAGCATGACTTCAAGCGGCTGCTCGCCTTTCATTCGATCTCACAGGTCGGTTATGTCATCACGGCGGTCGGGCTGGGCAGTATGCTCGGTCTCAGCGCGGGCCTGTATCATGCGATGAATCACACGCTGTTCAAGGGACTCCTGTTCCTGTGCGCCGGGGCGGTACAGTATGCAACCGGCTCCCTGGATCTCGGAAAACTCGGCGGACTTGCGAAGAAGATGCCGAAAACCTGCGCGCTGTTTCTCATCGGCGCGGCCTCGATCAGCGGCCTTCCGCCGTTCAACGGCTTTTTCTCCAAGTGGATGATCTATCAGGCGTCCTTCGAGAAGGGCGTGGATACCGGGAACTTCTTCTATATTGTGATGTGCGTGGTCTGCTTGCTGAGTTCGGTGCTGACGCTGGCCTCCTTTGTCAAGGTGGCGCAGAGTGTGTTCTTCGGACAGCTCAGCCCGCAGTTCGAAAATACGAAGGAAGTACCTCTGGCTATGCGGATCCCGATGTGGATTCTTGCGGTCCTTTGCATCCTCACCGGCGTGCTGCCGTGGGAAGTCCTCAGGAACCTGGTCGGACCGGCTGCGGCCGCAGCGCTGAACGCGGCAGGGTATATTCAGGCAATGCTGGGTTCCGGTGCAGCGGCTGGCGCAGGGGCGCAGGCGATGACGCTTTCGATGGAGATCGGATTCTGGGGTCCGGTATCGTGGCTCTGCCTTCTTCTCATGGTCAGCTGCGCCGTCTGCCTTGTGGCAGTGCTCGGCACGACGGAGCAGAAGAGTCCGGAGGAGCGGCATGAGGCGGACAGAAGGGCCGGCCGGACGGCAGCCTTTACCAGAGATGGTTTTGCAGATGCAGGGCGGACTCTGAAGCCTGTTGAGAAGGAAGGACATTATCGCAATCCGGTGCTCTCCGGCACCACGCTGACCTTTACGGGAGAGAAGCTCTTCTGGGGATTCAAGACGAACTGGAAGCATTATTTCCAGGGAATGCGCAGATGGCACAGCGGCGTCATCAATGATTACACACGGTATGGCATTGTGGCACTGGCCTTTGTGCTGCTGTATGCCTGCCTGTTCCTGTGACGGCGGGAGGTTATGTGATGCAGATTCTGATACAGCTGTTTCATATTCTGGTGTTCCCCGGTCTGCTGTTCGATGTGGCCATGGGTGTTCTGCTCATGGGACTGAATAACAAGCTGGTTGCAAGAATGCAGAACCGTGTGGGACCGCCGATTCTGCAGCCGTGGTACGACTTTCTGAAGTGCTGCGGGAAGGAGACCATCGTCCCGGCGAGGGCAAAGCGCGCGGTGTTTCTTGGCGCGCCCTTCCTTGGATTTGTGCTGCTCATCTCGGTGTCCATGTTCATTCCGTTTGCCGGTTTTGTCCCGGCTGCGATGGGAAGCGATCTCGTCGTCATCCTGTATCTCCTCACGTTTGTGAGTGTCTGCGAGATTCTCGGGGCGGCTTCCTCCGGTTCGCCGTTCGCAGGCGTCGGCCTGTCGCGTGAAATGGTCGCCATGATCTCGTATGAGCTGCCCTTTGTGCTGGTGATTCTGACGGTGGCGAGGGCTGCCGGCGCGGATCAGCCGTCCGGGGCGGTCTTTTCCCTGGAGGGTGTTCTGGCCTTTCAGGAGATGAACGGACCGCTGCTGTTTTCTCCGGCCATCATTCCGGCCGCGATCGCCATGCTCTTTGTCATCCCCTGTGAGACGGGGATGCATCCGTTCGATATTGCAGAGGCGGAGACCGAGATCTGCGAGGGAATGCTCGCGGAGTATAGCGGCGCACCGCTTGCCATGTACCGGCTGACACACATGGTGAAGGTCTATACCATGTCCTCCCTGTTTGTCGCCATGTTCCTGGGAAACCGCTTCACCGGCATTGTTCCGGTGGATATTCTGATCGGCATTCTGCTCTGCATTGCGGTGATGTTTATCTCTACTGCGCTGCCGCACGCCATCTGCGCGAGGCTCAAGGTGGAGCAGGTGTTCCATTTCTACTGGACATTTGTGACGGGTTTTGCCCTGGCAGGACTTCTGCTGGTGTGGGCCGGAGTGTAGCCGATTTTGGATTGGGCAAAGAAACGCAGACGGCGCAGACGGAATGTGGAATTAGGTCTGCGGAGATGGTACAGCAGGGGAATAGACTATGTTTCAGAAATTGATTGACAAAAGCATGAGAAAGAGCCCGTGGATCTATCATATCAACGCGGGATCCTGCAACGGATGTGACATCGAGCTTGTCTCGGTTCTCACACCGAGATATGACGCGGAGCGCTTTGGATTTCATCTCACCGGCACGCCGCGGCAGGCGGACATTGTGGTGGTCAGCGGACCGATCACGATGCAGTCGGTGGACCGGCTGATCCGCACACTGGCGCAGGTGCCGCGCAGGTGCCGGAGCCGAAATGCGTCGTCAGCCTGGGGTCCTGCCCGCGGTCAGGCAATGTTTTCAAGGGGAGCTTCGCGATCGCCGGGCCGCTGGAGAGGTACACTCATGTGGATGTCTCCGTCGGCGGATGCACGCCCAAGCCGGAGGCTATCGTAGCCGGACTTGCAAAGGCGGCGGAAATTCTGGAAGAGAAAAGACGTGCGATGAGAAAGCATGGCGGAATGGCGCCGGCACCGGCGATGGCAGCAGCGGTGGAGCAGGAGGAACAGTCAGCGCTCAGAGCCGGAGAAACCACAGCGATGCAGCAGGGCGCGGAACAGGAGGCGGATGCATGATTCTCCCATATCTCGGACAGGCTATCCGGAATCTGTTTACAAAACCGGCGACAGAGAAATTCCCGCTGGCTGAGGCACCGGCAGCGCAGCCGCATTACCGCG
>ONQW01000152.1 GCA_900320025.1 uncultured Lachnospiraceae bacterium | reverse complement strand
AAGGTTCTTCAGAAATACAGAGCCTCTGCCTCCTTTTTTCTGACTGCCGAAGCTGATCCGGCTCTGACCGGGCAGATTGCGGAGAATGGGTATTCGCCGGAAAATGGGGGCAAAACGGGTAAGTCATTTCGTGATGCCGGAAAAATGTATGAAGAGATCGAGGGCGGAAAAGACGCCCTGCTGGAGGAAAATATATCCAGTGAGGCGTATCTGGTAAGGGACGAGGCCTGCATCCCGGAAATCCGGACTGCCTGCTTTGTATCAGGACAGATCCCGGTATTTCCTCAAAACCCGGAGAAGTTGTCGGAAGGCTCTCTCTATCTGTTTGATGCCTCCGATCCGGACCAGGTTGAATTGCTGCTGGATCAGGCACAGAAGCGGGATTTTTCAGTGGAAGACGTCCATACTCTGCTTGGGAAAAACGGGACGATTCCACAGCTGACGGAAGATGAACTGGAGAAAACGAGAAGAGAGAACAACGGCAGGAAAGCGTCGTATTTCACCACAATACCGACCACGGAGAAGTCGCTTGCGCTTACCTTTGGAAATATCGCAAATGAGGCAGTTGATCTTGACGTCGCCGGTGTTCTGAGAGATGCAGGCGGAGCAGGAACGTTTTTTGTGAATTTTGATGAAATGAGGACAAATACCGGAGCCGTAGAAAAGCTGATCAAGATGGGACAGGAAATCGGGATCCTTTTTACTCCGGCGGGTTCCTATCCTGCCGATTACAGCGGAACGGCTCGTTATATTCATGATTGTCTCTGCTACATGAACTGGCGGTATAACTACGCTCCGCGGGTTGTCATGATGACGAAGGAACCTTCGGATGCCGGGGTGCTAGAAGCGGCTCATGCCTGTGGTATGTCTGTGGTCGGAACTTCCCGCAGGATGATTCTCGATGGCACAGAGAAAATGACGACGGAGAGGATTCCGAAGGCATTGGAGGATCTATCCAGTGTGCGCTTTACCAGAGGAGGCATTGAGTATTTCAATCTCAATTATTTTGACAAGGATAAGGGCAGCGCGGCTGGAGACCATACCGTCATGGGAGAAATGGTTTCGCAGTCAATCCGTAGGTTTGTCGACAGCATTGCGTTTGTCTCGCCTCTGACCGGAAAGATTGAGGATGAGAGCCGTTACAGCCTCCAGACAGTGAGCGGACTTCTTTCTTCGAATCAGGTGTATTCTCTTGCCACGCAGGAGCAGGATGATATTTCTCTCACGAAAAACGTGCTTACTTCCATGGACAGTGACCAGGATCGATTTGAATACATGAAGAACCACTATCTTGGAAGCAATTTTATCGTCAATGCGAAAAAGATGCCCGGCTTTACCAGAAATGAGATCCGTCAGCTGGATAAGACCGGCAAACTTACGGATGACAAGGTTCTTTTCCTTACCTTTGACGATTGGGGATCGGACGAATCTGTCAACAAATTGCTGTATGTGCTGGACAAATATCATGTCAAGGCAACTTTCTTCGTGCTGACAGAGCACGTGGACTCCAATCCGAATCTGCTGCGGTCGATTGCGGCCGGAGGGCATGAGATCGCGAGTCACTCGAATTCGCACGTGCCGCTCTCTGATGCCAACAAGGATTTCACCAGGTATTCCTCTCTGACGGAAGAAGAACAGAAAGAAATGCGGGAAGACCTGGTCATCTCCTATGAAAAACTGAATCGGTATGTCGGCGACGTTTATGCAGACGGAGAGAAGGCGCTGTCACGGGATTTCCGTCCGCCCACGCTGGAAATCAGCAGGGAGGGCCTGTATCAGGTTTTTGATGTTGGCTTTTTATATTCGATTTCGGGAGATGTCACCACGAACGACTACAAGGCAGAGAGCTTAGATGCACTGATCCATCGTATGACCTATGGCTCACCCTCCTCCGAGGACGATTACCGGGTCGGGAACGGAAGCGTCATTGTCATGCATATGACGGAAAACGCGAGGTATACAGCACAGATGCTCGATGTGATGATACCGCGATGGAAGAAGCAGGGATATTCCTTTGCAAGAGTGGATGAATATGCTGGTCACTTTGAACCATAAGCGAGGTGTGCCGATGTGAAAGCCAAAGAGCAGGAAGATGTTCTTTTGAAAATAAAAAAAGACCGCAGACTGCTGTCGAACGTGCCGGACCCCTCAGGGGAGCGGCAGATGTCAGACCGGCGCGGGAGAGGTGACAATGCGCAGACTCAAGATGACCTCATACGACAGCACAAGAAAGGGATTCGCTATCAGGTGGACTTTCCTGTCACGGTAATCCTGGAGGACAACACAAAGATTGCTGCCCGCTGTCGCGATATTTCCGATACCGGGCTGCTGCTTCATTTTGCGGAGAAGGACACATTTGCCAGGGTAATAAAGGAAAATAGCGTCCGGCTGCGCTTTCATGTTCCGGGCGGCACCATGCCGGAAGGAAGAGAGGCGGGGTACAGAGTTGCTGCCCGGATCATCCGGGCCCTCGCACCGGAACAGCAGATCGGATTGCAGTTTGCAGAGGACCTTGGGACCTACGCGAAAAGGAAACGGGATCGCTTCCTTATGTTCGGAAGCGCCCTTTCCCTTGCGCTTGTCAGCTTCTGCGTCGTTCTGATGCGTGCTGGGTCGGTGATCTATTTTCGGTATCATGCATTGCTGTACTCCTATTCGATCACGGCAGCGATGTTTCTGCTGACCCGGTATTTCTTCGGTATGCTGTACAGACCGGTGCCGATCGACCCGACATATACACCGTCGGTCACGGTTATTATTCCCTGCTTTAATGAGGAAAAATGGATCCAGACAACGATTCTGTCCTGTGTGGACCAGAATTATCCGGTGGATAAGCTGAAGGTGATCGTCGTGGACGACTGCTCCACGGATCGTTCGGTCGAAAGGATCAGGGAAATCGTGGATGAACTGAAGGAGAAAGAGGGAGAGCGTTTCCATCTTCAGGGCCGGGTGAGTTATCTGGTACAGCCGCAAAATGCGGGGAAACGGGCGGCTTTGACACGCGGAGTGGAAAACACGGATACAGAGCTCGTCATGTTTGTGGACAGCGATTCTTTTCTTGATCCTTATGCGGTACGCAATATCGTGCAGCCGTTCAGGGAACCGAAGGTGGGCGGCTGCGCGGGACGCTGTGATGTAGCCAATACCTATACCAATTCCCTTACAAAAATGCAGTCGGTCCGCTATTATACGGCCTTCCGCATCATGAAGGCGGCGGAGGCTCTGTTCGATACGGTGACGTGTCTGAGCGGACCGCTGTCCTGCTATCGGCGCGATATTGTAATGGAATACAAGGACGACTGGGTGAATCAGAAATTTCTCGGGCATAAAGCCACTTTCGGCGATGACCGGGCTATGACGAACTTTGTGCTGAATCATCACCAGTGCACGTATCAGGACACCTCCGTCTGCTCCACAATTGTTCCAAAGGAACACCGGGTATTTCTGAAACAGCAGATGCGCTGGAAACGTTCGTGGCTCCGGGAGTCTCTGATGGCGGGCAGGTTTATGTGGCGCAAGGAACCGTTCGCGATGATCAATTTTTATATCGGCCTCATCGTTCCGATGCTGGCGCCTGTTGTTGTGATTTACAATTTCTTCTACGTGCCGCTTACCCAGCATGTTTTTCCGACGACCTTCCTCGTGGGACTTTTGCTGATGGCAATGATGATGTCGTTTTCCCAGCTGCTGCTGCGAAGAAGTACGACCTGGCTCTTTGGCTTCTGGTTCTGCCTCTACTACGAGCTTGTACTTCTGTGGCAGATGCCGATTGCATGGTTTACTTTTTGGAAGTCAACCTGGGGAACAAGAATGACGCCGAGCGACGTCAGGGCTGAAGAAAAACGCAGC
>ONQW01000240.1 GCA_900320025.1 uncultured Lachnospiraceae bacterium | reverse complement strand
TTCCGGAGAATGATCCCGGACAAGCTCCTCTTTGCAGAACCGCTCCGTCATATCGAGAAACGCCTCATCGATGGATACCTGCTCCACTCTGTCCGAATAGGTCTGCAAAATTGCAATAAACCGGCGGGAGTACTCCCGGTATACCGTGAAATCCGGCTGCTCCAGCACCAGATTCGGGCATTTCCGCAGGGCGCTCACGACAGGTTCTCCGGTGGAAACGCCATACTTCTTCGCCGGAATGGACCTTGCAGTGATCACACCGTGCCGCCTGCTCACATCCCCGCCAATCGCGGAGGGGATCGTGCGCAGATCCACCGAATCCGGATTCTCCTGAAGCCGCTTCAGCGCAGACCAGGACAGAAAGGCAGAATTGACATCCACATGAAAAATAACCCGGTATTCCGCATCCTCCCGGCTCTCATCTCCCGCCTGCCGGAACGGACTGCGTGTTTCTTCCAGCCTCCTGTCCTCCTGCATCATTGTCCAGCCTTTCCGATCTGCTTTCCCGCCTTCAGAGACTACTTTGCCGCCCTCCTGCTCTCTTTTCCCACTTTTGGAGCGCTATGTTTCCGTCCCCGGGAACTAAATTGCCGCCTTTCTCACGGTTTTGCCGCCTTCCTGCCGTCCGGTTCCTTTCCCTCCGGCAGAGATGCCTGAAACCGGATAATATGATCTCCGTCGCGGACGGCGCGGATCGAGCCGTGATGGCACTCACAGATGGCCTTCGCCGCGGAGAGTCCGATGCCAAATCCTCCTCCCGAACGGCTCCGTGAGGCATCCGCGCGGTAAAACCGTTCGAACAGCCGGTCCAGATTTCCTTCCGGGATCGCATCACAGGTATTGGCGACCTCGAGCAGAATGCGGCGGTGCTCCGCCATCAGGGAAAGATGCACGCTGCCGCCTTCATTGGAGTATTTCATGGCATTATCCAGAAGAAGCCCGCACAGCTCTGTCAGGGACCGTCGGTCTCCGTTCATCCAGAGTCCCTCCCGGATATCGACATCGTAGCTGCGGTTCCCGGCTCTGGCCGCCGCGCTGTACGGCTCCGCGCTCTCTCTGACCAGCTGCGACAGGTTGACCTCCGTGAATGTCTGCCGCACCAGATCCTCCTCCATCCGGGAGAGGGTCAGCATGTTGTTAACCAAATCAGTCATTCTTCTGATCTGATGACGAATCGAGGTCGTCCAGTCATTCTTCTCCCCATCCATCTCCAGCACATCGACATTGGCAGAGATGATGGACAGCGGTGTCTTCAGCTCATGTCCTGCATCCGAAATAAACTGCTTCTGTTTCTCCAGCGATTCCACCACCGGCCGGACCGCCATGCCGGACAGCAGCCAGACCAGAAGAAACATCAGAGCAAGTGCCGCGGCACCGATCAGAAGAGTGCTGCGCATCAGGTCTGCTGCTGCCGCAAGACCGGATGAGCGGTCCACGAAAACCGCCAGTGTTGCCCCGTCCCCCATCGTTTTCGTCCCGTATAGATACGGCCCGAGATGTCCCCTCGTCTGACCGCCGGAAACCACCTCTGCCGCATAGGAATCTGCCTGTGCACTTGTGACAGCCGCGATGTGTTCGACGTTCGTCTCCGCCGCCGTGCCGTCGTCAGCGATCACCACAGAGAAATATCGTGTCTCAAACGGCGCCTCCACCTGATGATTCCATTCAAAATTGCCAGGCGGTCCGATGGGCTCTCTCCGCTCCTCTGTTTTCGGCGCCGTTTCTGCCGGCCTCTCCTGCGGAAACGTACCGTCATGATCCAGCAGAATCGACAGCATCGTCCCTGCCCTGCGCTCCACCTGGATATAATTGCCCGCATTGATGAATCCCAGCAGAAGCACCAGGATAATCAGCAGCGATCCCATCGCCGTCAGCACAAACTTTCTGCGGAGCTTCCGGATCATCGGCGCCTCCTGCCTTCCGAAAAAATGGCCCAGGATCCGCTTCTTCTCTATTTTGACGCTGTTCTGCTCCATCCCCTGCCCAGCCTTCCCGGTTTCCTGCTTTTCCGTTCTTTCCCGCTCTCCGTTTTCCCGATGAGCCGTCTG
>ONQW01000030.1 GCA_900320025.1 uncultured Lachnospiraceae bacterium | reverse complement strand
TCGATATAGCCCGGTCCGAACATGACCTTTTCCCGCTCTCCCAGAATCATGGAATCCGTCCGCGTGTTGATATTCTGAACAATCGTTGTGATCTCTGGCTGCATTTTGCGCAGGGCCTTCACAAAATTATTCTTGGACGGAAAGATCGGTCCGGCCGTCACAAGCGTAACCATCACCTGCCCGGTTGCCCTTGCCGTGCGAACCTGGACATAGCGGAGAATTCCGGTTCCCCGATCTTCATCAAATACCTGAATTTTGAAGGAGGGGAGCAGCGTCAGGATGGACTGGCATATCGCATCTGCCCGCGGATCAACCAGCAGACAGTGTTCCACCGGAACCACCCGGTGTGAATTTTTCTCGTAGATGCCGCAGTACGGCTTGTGCCCATGGCGATAATCGACTGCGAATACCGCCGTCATCTTATTGCGGTAATGATCCGGATTTTTCATGCGGATCATGGGTTCCACCGGGCCGAAGCTGCCGATGCACTCCTCGACCCATGCCTGCTTGCGCCTGATCTGCTCCGGATAAGGCTGCGAAACCTCAGTGCAGCCGCCGCAGCGGCCGATATAGGGGCAGCGCTTCTTCTTTTTTTCAGCTCCGGCCTCTTCTCTGCTCTTCCTGCCGGCACGCACCGCTGCACTGCTTTCAGAATTCATCAGTTCTGTCCTCTTCCTGCTTCCTGCGGGCTGCTTTTACCTTCGGCGACCAGTCCTCCTGAATTGCCGGGCAGATCACCTCCACCCCCTCGGCATGCTCCACCAGTTCCCGCGCCAGCGCGACGTCCCGCGTATTGATGCGGAAAATCACCACGCTCGGCTTTCTGCCGGCGAACAGCTTCCCGAGAAACGATTTCTCCTCCCACTTGATGAAATAGGAGATCCGGTTTTTCAGGAACAGATTCTCAAGGCGCTCCCGATTGGCGTCTCCTGTCACCCTGCAGAAATCCACCTCGTTGTCAAAATATGTATTCTCACGGATTATCGTCGACATTGCCTTTCGCCTCTCCACAAAAAAATCAGTCCTATTATAACTTTTCGGCTCCGGCCTGTCACTACACGGCAGGCGGCCTGATGACTGTTGACCTGATGGCTGGCTTACACGGCAGGTGGCCTGATGGCTGTTGACCTGATGGCTGGCTTACACGGTAGGTGGCCTGATGGCTGTTGGCCTGATGGCTGGCTTACACGGCAGGTGGCCTGATGGCTGCCTTTGCCCACCTCTAATACTGCAAGCGCCCGAAATGTCAGCGGAATAAAACTCCTGCGAGGTCATCCGTGCTGAACGGTTTCGGTACAAAGGCGTCAAAATCCGCACCGGGTCCGGTGGTCTCCCCGACGCGGTAGGGATCGGCGCTCATCGCCGCGATGCGGATCAAATGTGCATCGCGGCGTCCGGACAGGCGGATCTGTCTTGCCGCCTCCGGTCCGCTGATACCCGGCAGCATCACATCCATCAGGACGACATCATAATAGCCCTCCGGTGACTGCAGAAACCGATCTACCGCCTCCTCTCCCGTGCGGACAACATCCGCCTCTACATGGAAATTTTCAAGCTGGAGTCTCGCAATCTCGCGGTTGATCGCATTGTCCTCGACCAGAAGGACACGCCGCGCGGTGCAACGCGCATCTCCTTTCCTATCCTGTGCCGCGTCATCTGCGCCGCCCGCCGCCTGCGCCACGCCGCTGCCCACACCGATGTTCCTGTCTCTGCCCCCTGTGATTATTCCTTCTCTGCTCTCCACAGCTTTACCATTTCTGTTCTCCGCCGCTTTGCTGTCTCTGCCCGCTGCAGCTTTTCCGTCTCTGCCCGCCGTGCATTTTGCATCTGCCGCGGCTTCTTCCCGGCTTGCGCTGTCCGGCTGAGCGCCATACTCCTCCTGCCGGTCCCGCCAGCGCACCGGCACAGAAATGGAGATGCGTGTGCCCTTCCCCGGCTGGCTCTCGATTCTCATCTGCCCTTCCATGAGCCGCACCAGCTCCGCCGTGATCGCAAGTCCCAGACCCGAACCACCGGCGCCGTTCTGCTGCCGGTCCGGTCCCTCCGCCCGGGTGAACGGCTCCGTCGCCTTTTTCAGGAAGTCTTCCGACATTCCGATGCCGTTATCCTCCACGACAATCTGAATTTTGCCCCGATACGGTTCCGGCTCCGGCACCGCGCGGAAGGTAAACCCGACCAGACCGCCCGCCGGCGTATACTTGACCGCGTTGGACAGCAGATTGATACAGACCTGCATCAGTCGCTCCGGATCAATTTCAACCTCCGGACATGACTCACACTCCGTGTGCGTGTGCATCGTGATCTGATTTTTCGAGGCGATCGGCATCATGACTGCAAGCAGCTTCAGGGCAAAATCCGCGGTGTCGCGATAGGCCATGCGCAGCGCGAACCGTCCCGACCGGAGCTTTGCCATATCGAGAATATCGTCGATCAGCGTCAGCAGATGGTCAGCCGATACTCTGGACATCGACAGCAGCTCCTCTGTCAGCGGATCGTGCTTCTCCTGCTCCAGGAGATCGAGGGCGCCGCGAATTCCATTGAGCGGCGTGCGCATATCATGTGACATGCTCGAAAGGAAGTCCTCCCTCGCGCGGTTTGCCTTCTCCAGCTCACGGTTCTTCCGCGCCATCTCGCGGCTGTACCGGCGCTGCACCAGGATCCCCCGGATGAGCAGAAACAGCACAACGGCCGTCGTGACAGAAGTCCAGAGAATCGCCCTCCGACTCCCATACATCTTCTCCGCCGTGGTGAGCTGATAGCTGCCGCCGCGGGTATGCACCCCGACCACGGTCTGAATCTCCTCTTGATTCAGCGACCGGATTGCCGCGTTGAGGACCTCGATCACACTGTGACTCCGCCACAGCGCCATGAAACAATAATCCCGTGTTCTGCCGTACCCGAACTGCTCTTCCAGCCCTTCATTGAACGGACTCTGCAGATGATAATTCGCGACATACTGGTCGGCGAACCAGATATCTGCCTCACCGCTCCGAACCGCCGCGAGACAGGCATCCGTATCCTTACAATAATCGAAGGCAAAATTCTCCAGAAATCCGTCCGCCGTTCTGGCATCGCCCGGGCGTCCCAGGATGACCGCGGCGACAGGGATGTCTGCAGACGTATCCGTCGTTTTGCTCCGCGCCGCGACTGCCTTGCTGCCATCCTCCGCCATGCCGTCCCTGCCGGCATTCCGGCGCGTCACCGCCACAAGAGGGTCAGAGAGGAAGACATCGGACCGGACAATTCCCTCCTCGGTACCCCAGCCTGCGTTGTCCGTGTACGTAATATAGACGTCGACCGCGCCGCCGCGAAGGAGCTGAAGTCCGCTCCGCCCATCGGGAATCGGGACGAACCTGACCTGCAGCCCCAGCTCCTTTGCCGCGGTCCGCGCGAGATCGATGGCGATTCCCTCCGGCTCGGCAGAATTCCCGCTGGTGGTGCTTCCATCTCCTCGCGCACGCTGTCTCGTGATCGGGTACTCATCCCGCTCATAGCCAATCCGGATCGTGCCAAGGCGCTTCACCAGCGCGGCCTGCTGCTCCGTGAGCACCGCTCTCGCAGCCGTTCCCGCCTGCTCCTCTGCCGCGCCGCCATCACTCTTGCCCTGTTCTACCGAATCACTCTCCCCGCTCTGCTCCTCCTCTGCCGGTGCCGCGCTGTCCTCTGTCCGCATCCTGTCAGCCTGCGCCTGCACCTTCAACATGCCGCCACAGAATCCGCATAATCCGGCAGCCGACAGCGCCAGGGAGAGGAGCATACATAGTCCTGCAAGGACCGCAAATCTGCCGGACTGTTTTATTTTTGCCTTATTCAACACATCTCCGAGAAGATGCATGGCACTCCTTTCCGGTATCTCCGTCTTATCCGTCTGCCCTGATCTACCCATACTGCAGGATTTCTTCCGCCGGACTCCATGGATATGATCAATCCTCCCGTTTCTGACCTTCCAATCCTGCGTGCCTTCTCCCATCGCGCTTCCCACAGACGAACTCTTGTCCTCCGTTTGCCGTTCCTTTGGAACGATTCGCGTGCCTTCTCCCGTCGCGCTTCCCACAGGCGCACTCTTGTCCTCCGTTTGCTGTTCCTTTGGAATGATTCGCGTGCCTTCACCCAACAAACGCGCTGCGCGCGGACGCACCGGTTTCATGGTATACTCAGTACATTTCCGGTGTGAAATTCTCTGGAGCAAACTACACCCGGAATGTTACATCCGAAAAACAACCTCCGTGCACAGGACTCCCGCTGTTGCAGGACGCCATGATCACACGTTTCTCTTGATTCAGAAGTCTGGATTCAGTAGTTTTGATTCATAAATCTTGATTCAGAAGGATATCTTATGTCAGGAACGAAAACCCCGGCAGGCTCTGTCAGAACAACACCTGCCGCACCGCAATCCGAACTCATTCCGTACCACATCATCCGGAGCGGCCGCAGAACACTCTGCATCGAGGTAAACGCTGATGGTGCCGTCCTGGTGCGCGCTCCGTACCTCACGGGCAGCGCTGAGATTCAGCGCTTTGTGGCCTCACGTCAGGACTGGATCCTCCGCAGTAAGGCGCTCATCCGGGAGAGAAGACAGGCTGAGGATGCCTTCGCCGTGCCGCCCATCACGCCGTCCGATGTGCGTGCACTCGCAGCCAGGGCGCTCCGCGAAATTCCGCCGCGCACAGCCCGGTACGCGGCGCTTCTGCACGTCACCTACGGCCGCATCACCATCCGCAATCAGACCACCCTCTGGGGTTCCTGCTCCGCCCGCGGATCGCTCAGCTTCAACTGTCTGCTCATGCTGATGGACCAGCGCATCATCGACTATGTGATTGTCCACGAGCTCTGCCACCGTCTGGAGATGAATCACTCCGCCCGCTTCTGGGCCGACGTCGAACAAATCCTCCCGGATTACCGGGAACGCCGCCAGTGGCTGAAGGATCACGGCGGCGCCTATATCCGCGCCATGAAGGAAGGTGCGCTCAAGAACCTTCCCTCCTCTGACGACATACAGCAATGAACCAATGAACGACAGCGGTGCATTCAGCCAGGACGCGCCAGGACCTTTTCTCTAACCTTTTCTCTAATCTTTTCTCTAACCTTTTCTCGGACCTTTTCTCTAGCCTTTTCTCTTCCGCGGCCCTCTCCGCCCGCAGAGGCAGCCGCGCGGCAGCACTAAATTTCCACCGATGCGGCGCTGCTGCCGCGGTATGAGACAAGTGCCGCCTGCACCAGAAGCCGCCTGCTCGTGCCTGCCCGTCCCGAGCAGGTCGCAAGCGTCAGAATCTGCGGCGCCGTGTCAAAATCCGGCATATATGCCGCATCGTCCGCTTCTCTGGCCGGCCGGTACAGACTCCTCTTCCGGGCCTGCTTCCCATACGCGGACGCCAGCTCCGCCTCTCCCTCCGGAATCAGCATAAAATCATCTGACCGCTCCGAGGCCGTGTAACAGGCGAAAATCCGGTATACCCGGACCCCGTCCTCCCGGCACAGATAGATAAACGGCTCCCGCTCCGCGAGCGATTCGTCCCGCAGAAACTGCTTCAGGCTTCCGAACCTCGACCCGTTCCGCATATTGTGGCCGTAGAAAATGAGATGCAGATCCGACAGATCCGCGCCGCACCCGGCATCAAGAAACACCGCGCCCGCCGCGTTTGCCGCGCCGCGGAATGTCTTCTTCAGATATTTCTGATTGTCCGCGCCAGCTGCCACCGGTTCGACCAGATCAACGGCTGGCACATAGAGAATCCCGGCAAAATCAGGATTGACCGCCCGAAGTCCCTCGTAATCCGCTGAAAATCCGGCGATCACCCGCTCCGCCTCGTCCGGAAGATTTGCCTCGCCGTCCCTGTCCGCGCCGATCCGGGTGAGGATGTCATCCTGCTCTGCGCCTTCTACGTCGGAGAGGACTTCACGTCCGGTGTTATCTTCTGTTTCTTCGATCGAATAAAAGCGCTCCAGCACTTCCGCTTCCTTCTGCGCCTTCACTTCCTCCGATAATTTCAGGGCAAACAAAACAGCCGCCACAATCATTCCGATTCCAAGGACAATGACAAGGCCCAGGAGAAACCGGCTGGCCGACGTAAACTTTGCTTCCTTCAGTGCCTTCTTCAATGCCTCTTTATCGTTTTTATCTTTTTTCTGATGACTCATAGAAGTCTCCTGTCCCACGCTTTTCTCGTCTTTCTGCGTCCTATCGTCTTCCGGCGAATAAGAGATACCCCGTCACGGCAGACAGACCCGCCATCGCCGCAGCCCAGGCCGGTGTCACCATCTTCTGGAATACGCCCTCCGCGGAGAGAAGAAAAATCAGAGCATTGACCGATGCATGGCAGAGCAGCGGAATAAAGATCCCTCCGGCCCGTGCGCAGAACACCGCGAACACCACGCCCATCCCTGCCGCAAAGAGCATCTGACTGAGGTTCCCGTGATAAATGCCAAACAGCAGCGCCGATCCGATCACGGCCGCCCGGAGACCGAGCTGCCGCTGCATCCGCCCGAAAATCACGCCGCGGAACACATATTCCTCCGCGAGCGGCGTCACAATGCCGTACACCAGGAGTCCCGCCGCGAGCGGCGCACTGTTCGCGGCGGCCGCCGCCCGGCCTGCTGCCGCGTCCGCCTCGAGCAGGCCGGTGAGATAAAACAGGATACTGATAAAGAGAGCAAGACAGACGCTGAACACCGCGGCGCAGCCCATGCCCATTGGCGTCGTCAACTCCACCCTGCCCGCTGCGAACAGTCCGCCGGGTGCCGCGTCCGTCCGGTTCTGCGCCGTCTGAGTCTGCGTCGTCTGATTTCGCGCCGTCTGATTTCGCGCTGTCTGGTCTTCTTCCGCATCTGTCTCACTGCCGCATGGCTCCGTGCCTTCTCCGGTCGGTGTGCCCTGCCCTCTTCCCGCGCGCGGCGGCAGAACCGGGATCCGCCCGCCCTGCGGATATACCGCAGCCAGACCGGCCAGTGCGGACACCGCGGCGAACACCACCTGCACGCTGCCCGGATACGCTGTGATGTAGTCTGCCGCCGCGCCGCCCTGCCGCATCAGGGCAGCACACAGCACAGAGCCGAGTCCCTGAATCAATTCTCCTGCCAGCAGGAAAACAAAAAACGGAAGGAAGATCCGCAGTGTTCCGTTTCCTCCCCGCATTCCTCTGTGCATGCTGTCTTTCATCTTCTTACCCCATGCCCATCCATCAGGAACCGCCGGAGATCCTCCGCCGAATCCGCGACAAAGTCCGCACCGGCCTGCACTAACTCCTCCCGGCTTCCATAGCCGTAGGAGACGCCGACCGCAGTGACACGGTTGGCATGCGCGCCGTCGATGTCATAGCAGCGGTCGCCCACCATCGCCGTTTCCTCCCCGCACACCGCAGAGGAATCCTCTTCCCCCAGCAGGGAGAGCGCCCGCCGGACGACAATATCCTTGTCGCTGCCGCGGGCGACGCCGTCCTCCTCCCGCGCCGGATCCGCGCCGCATACAACGTCAAAATACGGCATGATCTGAAAGTGCTGCAGCACCGTAAGTACGAGCGGCTCCGGCTTGCTCGACGCGACCGCGAGATGACGGCCCGCTTCCTTCAGGTCCTTCAGCATCTGCCAGATTCCGGGATAGAGCGCGTTCTCATAGACGCCTGTCACCGTGTAACGCTCCCGGAAATAGGCCACAGCCTTCGCCGTCTCTGCCGTCGTGAGATGATACTGCCTGACAAAGCTGTCATTGAGCGGCGGTCCGACAAAGGTCCGGAGCCTTACAAGGTCCGGCTCGTCGATGCCGAGCTTCCCAAGGGCGTACTGCACCGACCGGGTAATTCCCGGTCCGGAGTCTGTCAGCGTTCCGTCGAGGTCAAACAGAATATTTTGAAATATCGTCATGTCTTTCTTTGCTCCTGCCTCTGGTTCAATGCGTCTCCTGTCCTGGTTGAATCTCCTGCCCCTGGTTGAATCTCCTACCCTTGGTTGAATCTCCTGCATCTGGTTCAATGCCTCTCCTGCCCCCGCCCCGGGCTTCTGATGCGCCGCCATCATTTCCTCACCGGCGCTCACCTGATCGCCGCCCCGTCCGTTTAGGGCAGCGGTACGATTTCTCCCAGCGCAAAGCTGTAAATCAGCTTTTCCCGCACCGGGAGGCCGATCATCCGGCTGAGCGCCTCGGCGTAGCAGTCCAGCTGAATGCTGTACCGATCCACCAGCGGGCCGCTCTCCCGCACCCGGTCCGTCTTGTAATCCACCACGGTGATCTGCCCGTCCTCTTCAAAATACGCGTCGATGATGCCCTGGATGAGCACGGTCTCCTCCGCCGGGAAGCTCTCCTTCAGACGGTTCGCCGGGATGCCCATCACAAATGGCTGCTCACGGCGCAGGTGCCCCTTCCGGTCCGCCTCTGCCATCCGCTCTGCGAGCGGCGTGCGGAGAAACGGCAGGATGAGCGCTGGTTCAAGCAGCGCTGCCTCCTTCGCAAGGATCTGTCCCGTCTGTACCAGCTCCGTCCTCCAGACGAGAAACGCATCCTCCGTCACCGCGGCCGGATGCGGGAAGCGGCAATAATCCAGAAGCTGCATGCAGCGATGGATGATCGTGCCGCGGGCTGCGGAGGAAAAGTCCACTGCGGCTGGAACGCCTTCCTCTTTGTTCTGTCCGCGATTCTGTCCGCTGGTATCGCCGCTGCCCCGCCGCGCTGCTTTCCCGTCCTCCGGCCCGTTCTCTTCTCCCGGATTCTTTCCGGCATCGTCTCTTCCCCGCGATGCGGCTTTTTCGCCCTCCTCGCCGTTCTCTTTCCGCATTTTGCCCGCAAAGGTCGGCAGATAAGGGTCTGCCGGCTTTTCCGGATATAGGCTCCTGCCGTCCTGCCGCAGCGCCTCTCCTTCCTCCTCACTCCAGGCGCTTCTTCCCCGCGCCTCCTTGAGTTCCGTGACCGTCGTCTTCGTATAGAGTCCCTCCAGCGCGCCATGGGCATACTGCCAGGAGAAGCGTCTTTCCAATTCCCGGCCAAGCACCGGATCCGGAAGACCACTGATCCCATCCCGCAGCGCCTTCTGTGCCGCATCCTGCACCGCCTCGCGCCGCTTACCCAGGTCATACTGCTGCTTTTCCCGCTGAATGGCAAGATCCGTGCTGTCCCGCACCGTCACGCTGATCGCCGGGTCCTCCCCGTTCTTCTCCGCTGCCGCGATTCCCTCCAGGATCAGCGTCAGATCGTCAGCGGCATCCATGATCCCGGATACCGGAATTTTGTCCGCAAAGGCCGGTGTCCGAAGCTCCGCCTCTTCCTTCTCCTTATCGTAGTCCTTCACAAGTCCGGTGAGAATCAGCTTCTCCTTGGCGCGCGTCATCGCCACATAGAGCACACGGAGCTCCTCGCCCATGCTATCCCGCCGGATCCGGTCCGCGATGACCTCCTTCCGGAGTGTCGTACTCGTCACCCGCTCCTCCGGATCGGCAAAATCCATCCCGACCCCAAGGCTGTCATCCGCAATGAGCCGCCCCTGTATGTCGCGCCGGTTCATGCGCTTCGCAAGACCTGCCACAAAGCAGATCGGGAATTCCAATCCCTTGCTCTTGTGAATGGTCATAATGCGGACGACATCCGCATTCTCATCGAGCGTATTCGCCTCTCCGAAGTCAACCTCCTGCGCCTTCATCTGGTCCATATAGCGGAGGAACTGAAACAGGCCGGTGTACGCCGTCTTTTCAAAATTCTGCGCGATTCCGAGCAGCATGCGCAGATTTGCGGCGCGCTGTGCGCCGGAGGGAAGTGCCGTGATGTAGTCCTCATACCCTGTGTCAATCACAAGTCTGGTGAGAAGCTCGTGAATCGGAAGCACCGTGCGGAGGGCGCGGTCCCTGTCCACCTGCTCCAGAAAGCGGCGGCATTTCTCTATAAGCGCCGGATCACGCCCGTCCTCATCCGCGCCACCTACCCTGTCGTCCGGATTCCAGGGCTCCTGTTCTGTCTCCCCGCCGTCAGGCATCAGCACCGGCACCCCCGCATACCGGCAGACCGCCGTATAAAACTCTGTGCCGCGCTCCTTGTTCTCAGCCCGGATGAGGGCGAGCTCCTCCTCGTCGAAGCCGCCGAAATAGCCGCGCATCGCGCCGTACAGCGGAATGTCCTGACGCGGATTGTCCAGCACGCGCAGATACTGGATGACCTCGCGGATCTCCTCCGTCTGAAAATATCCGGCCCTCGCCGCCACATAACAGGGCACGCCGTTTTCCTCAAACACGCTCCGGAAATCCTCATCCCAGCCCGCGGTCGCCCGGAGCAGGACCACGATATCGCCGTACCGCGCGGGCCGGAGCGCGTGCGTCTCCTCATCCGTGACCGGATAATGCCCCACGAGTTCCCGGATCCGGAGGGCGATCGCCTTTGCCTCGATGCGCCGGCTGCTGTCGCTCTCCTCCTCTTCCTCCTCCGCGCCATCCTCCGCGTCCCGCTCCGTGCGGCTTATCACCAGCAGCTCCGCTCTCGCCTCCGGGCACGACGGAAACGAAGTGTTCCCGGCCTTCAGTGCGGCAGCCTCGTCATACTCCACGCCGCCGACCTCCGTTCTGCAAATATGACGGAAAATCGCGTTGACCGGATCCAGCACCTCGGCGCGGGACCGGAAATTCCGGTCGAGATCAATCCGCTCGTTCTCCGGATCATCCGGGCGGAAGGTGCGGTATTTTTCCATGAAGATCTCAGGCCTCGCGAGCCGGAACTTGTAGATACTCTGCTTGACGTCCCCGACCATGAACCGGTTCCGCTGCCCCTCGCTCTCGCGCGAGATCATACTGAGCAGCAGCTCCTGCACATCGTTGGAATCCTGATATTCATCGCACAGGATTTCGGCAAAATGCGCGCGGTATGTCTCCGCAGCCGGTCTCGCGTATATTTTGCCATCCTCTCCCCGTCTGCAGAGGATCCGAAGCGCGAAATGCTCGAGATCGTCGAAGTCGATGACGTTCTTCTCCTCTTTTGCTGCGGCGTAGGCTTCCATCAGCTTTTCTGTTAGATGCACCAGTTCCCGGAGCGGCCGCTCCGCCGCGTGCATCTTCCGGACCGTCTCGTCCGGCGAATCCGCGAAGAACCGCGCCGCCTCCTCCTTCAGCTTTTTCCGGATGCGGGTTCTGGCGCCCGACACCGCATCCTTGCTCTCCGGATCCACATCCGTATTGGTTTTCCGGATGGAGGGCAGCCTGCCGAACTCGAGACTGGAGAGGCCGGAGAGACTTTGCCACAATGATTTTGCCCGCGCCTTGCCGGAATCAAAACCGCCGATTTCCCCTGTGCGTACCGGCTCCGGCCGGGTCCGGTCATCCACCCGCGCGCCGTCTGCTGCCCCGCCGGCATATCCCACCGCGCCGCCGACATGTTCCTCTGCCCCGCCGGCATGTTCCACCGCGCCGCCAGCATATTCTGCCACGCCGCCCTCGCCGCATCCGGCTCCTCCTGCGAGTGCAAGCAGCCGCATCCGCTCCTCCGTCAGCATCTCCTCGTAAGGGTATGGTCCTCCGGCACTCTGACACAGCGCAATCAGTCCCGCATACTCCTGCGCGGCATCGATCACCTCTCCCCGCAGCTCCTCCATGCACGCAAGAAACCAGGGCTGCCCGAAGAGATCGTCCGTATCCCCCACGGCATAGTCCTCGGCCCGCTCCGCCAGATACGCCTCCGGCCAGGGATGCGACATCGCGCGCCGGTACAGCCCCAGGATCCGGTCGCGCAGCTCCGCGTCCCCGACGCCGGGACAGAAATAATCCGCGCACCAGGCAAATTCCGGATCCTTCTCCGCGTACTGCTGCTCCAGCACTTCCGTGAGGGTATCGGACAGCATGAGCTTTGCCTCCATCTCATCCATCTGCCGGAACCCCGGGTCGAGATCGATATCGGCAAAATTGTTGTGCAGCAGAAAGGCGCAGAAGCTGTCGATCGTCGTGATCTGCGCCGTGTGGAGCAGCGTCTCCTGCCGCTGCAGATGCCGGTTTTCCGGATCCTTCTCCAGCCTGTCGCTGATGGCCTTCGCAATGCGCTCCCGCATCTGGGCTGCCGCCGCGCGCGTGAATGTCACAACGAGCAGCCTGTCGATATCCACCGGATTCTGCTCGTCCGTGATCAGCCGGATGATGCGCTCGACGAGCACCGCCGTCTTACCGCTGCCGGCCGCTGCGGAGACCAGAATGTTATGCCCCCGCGCGTCGATCACCTTCTGCTGCTGTGCTGTAAACTGTACTGCCATCTTCCTCCCCCGCTGCGGCAAAATCTGCTGCATCAAACCCGTTTCCTGCAAGGCCCGTCTGCTCTGCCGCGCTCCCCGCGGCGCCGGGTCAGTTCCCTGACTTTGTACTCGTCCCCGGAATGCGGGGATCATAGCCGCACACCTCGCGGTACGGGCAGTACGTGCAGGCACTGTCAGCCCCGTCGCGGAACGGCTGCGCCGTGATGTTTCCCGCGAGAATCTGACTTCCCAGCCGCACGCAGACCGCCCGGCACGTCTCCCACAGGGCACGGTAACCGGCCTCGGTGAAGAGGCGCGGCGAGGCATACGGCGTCCCGTCCTTCTTCATCCGGACAGGGAGATACGCGGAATTTGCGCCGGAAGAAAGCCCGTGGTCGAGCATCTGCAGCACCGCCGGATCCGCCGACAGAATGCCCATCGGCTTCATGGCGCCGAGGCGGCTCCTGACAAGAGCATCGGGATCACCGTCCGCCGGCTCCGCCACAAAGGGATCGCTCAGATGATAATAGAGCAGCGCCGCCGGCACCACGGCGCGGTCAGGATATTTCTGACGAAGCCAGGACAATACTTCCTCCATGTACACCATGAGCTGCAGCTGCCGCCCGTCCGCCATCTTCCGCAGACTCAGGTCGAGCGCGCCGCTCTTGTAATCGAGAATTTTGACATACAGAGAGGTTCCGCATCCGGCGAGATCCAGCCGGTCGATGCGCCCGTTCAGATACATCCGCGGGTGAGCGCCGCCTGCCATCAGCTCCCGCGCAGCCTGCTCCGATACGGCGCGGCGCGGTATCGGAGCAGGATCACGGTCAGACGAAAGTCCCAGCATAGCTCCCGTCACCGGGTCCGGCGCTGCATCCGGAGCGAGGTCCAGCACAAGCCCCGCCGGAGAATCCGGCCCGGAACCGCCGAAGGACAGCTCGTATCCCGCCGGATCGAAGTCGCCGGCCTCGATCTGCGCCTGCAGCGTCTCCACCGTCCGCGCCAGGATCCGCTGCATCCGGCCGACTGCGAATTCTCCTGCTGCGGTCGCGTAGCAGACGCGGTTCCCGTATGTCTCCGTGAAGCGCCGCACCGACTCTGCCGCCAGCGCGTCCCCCTCTTCCTTTGTAAACGTGCGCCAGGTGAGGCCGCGCTTTCCGAGCTCGGCGGCAAAATCACTGAGCGCCGCGTGCATGATGGTGCCGGAATCGGAGGGCTGGAGCACGAACTCGGGCCGCTCCCGGAGGCGCATGCCGTACTCGAGGAACTGCCTCCGGTAGCACAGCGCCATGTGCTCGAGCCTCGTCACGGAGCCTGACAGCGCCCTGCCGTACAGGCGTCCCGCGGCCCGCCGGGAGAGAGGCCGCGGATCGTAGTGCCGGAACGCGGCCGCGAGCAGCTTCTCCGCCTGGTCCCGCACCGGCTTCTCCCCCTGCGAAACGGCATAGCTGTAGATGGTCAGAAACTCCGCTCTCTGCCTCTCCCTCTCCCGGTCCGGGCATTCTTCTGCCTTATCCGCCCCGTCCGCGTCATCCGCGCGCCGCGGACCGCTGCTGCACTGCTCCTCCGCTCCGTCAAACCGTCCCTCCGCGCACTGGCGAAGCGCGCCCGCCAGATAGGAAACGGTGTCCCCCGCCCCGGTCAGCTGCGCGGAGGCAGGACGCTCCTCCGGCCTCTGAATCCTGCCGCCCGGCGCTGCCTGCGGAAACAGACGTGCAAGCAGCGGGATGAGGTAGGAGGGCCTCAGGCTCTTTCCGGCGCCGTCCGTGTCGGCAAACGAAACGATCAGCCTGCGCTCCGGTTTTGTCAGATTAAGATACAGATACAGGCGCTGCGTCATCATCTGGTCCCGCGGCGTCGGCGCAAGCTCAATGCCGGAGGAGGCGAGAAATTCCCGGTCCAGATCCGAGAGCAGTCCGCCGCCCGCCGTTCCCTTCGGGATGCTTCCGTCGTTGACGCCGAGCACGAACAGCACCTTGCCCTGCGTCAGCCGCGTTCGCTCCAGATCACCCGCCAGCACCACGTCTGACTGCTGCGGCAGCGTCCCGAGCCGGATCTCGTCAAAACCCGTGCGGAGCAGTGCCAGATAGTCCTCCCGCGAGATCGGCTCGTCCTCGAGGAGGTCATGAATCTGCGAAAGCAGGTCGATCACCGCCCGGTACACCTGCCGGTATTCGTCCGCCCGCACCGTATCTCCTTTTGCATCAAACACCGCGGCCAGCGCCTCCATCTTCTCCTGACAGCGGTTCTGCACCAGAAACTCCCACAGCGCCTCTGTCCGCTCCGCCGCGGTGCGCCGGTGCCCTGTCTCCTCTGCAAGGAGCGGAGACAGACTCTCGCACACCTTCTTCCTCATCGGCTCGAGCGCCGCGTCGAAAGGCAGCATCCAGCGCTTTCGTCCGCGGATGCCGCGCGCAAGACAATAGTTCTCGAGCAGATCCGTCTCCTCCGGTGTCAGATCCATCAGACCGCCGCGCAGATACCGGAAGACCGTCTCATAGCTGAAACGCGCCGGCTTCCCGCAGCAGATCCGCGTACGCCGTGAGATCGCCCGCCACGACGGCAAAATCTCTCCAGCAGTACCCCTCCTCCTTTGCGAGCGCTTTCATGCGGATCATCATCTGGCGCACCTCCTCCCGCTGTGAGGATGCCTCAAACAGGGATACGGCGCAGGCGGCACTGTCTCCATCCTTTTGCCCTTCCGCATACGCCGTCACCGGATACCGGAACAGCCTGTGCTCAAGGTGTGCAAGCGCCGGGACGGCGCGGAACCGCCACGGTTCCCCTGTGAGAAATTCATCCGGCTCATGCGGAATGTCTTCCTCCTCCGCCAGCCGTGTGAGGGACGCCACGGTCTTCCGGGTGAGATAGAACAAGGCCTGCTCATCCCCGGGGTCCTTCTCCCGCTCCACGAGGGAGATCGGCCTGCCTCCGTCGTCCGAGAGGGTGAGACTGATCACCACCCGCCTCGCGTACTTCATCAGCTGGGCGATCACCCGGTTCTGCACCGGCGTGAATCCGGTGAAGCCGTCAAAAACAATCACGGCATTCCGCACGAGCGCCGAGCGCGGAACCGCCTCCGCCACCAGATCGAGCGTCTCCTCCGCGGTGATAAAGCTCCCCTGCTCATATTCCTGAAAGGCCTGGTACAGCGCCGCCAGATCCGTGAGTCTTGCCCGCAGCGCCCCCCTCTCCCCGGCGAACGCGGCAAGTCTCCTCACATCATCCACCGAGAGGTCATACTGCATGAATTCCGACAGGACGCTTTTCACCTCTGAAATATATCCCTGGCGGTGAAGATTTCCGCCGATCACAGGCAGACGGTCCCCGAGCCGGTCCGCGAGGCGCTGCAGAATCAGACTCTTCCCGATATCGTTCAGCACGGTGCGCGGATCTGTCCCGATTTCCTCGAAGATGCGGTGCGCAAGGCGGCCGAAGGACAGCACATCCACATTCAGAATGCCGCCGGTCGGACTGGCGAGCACAAGATCCTTCTGCGTCTGCATCGTGTACTGCTCCGGAACGATGAAAAGATATTGAACAGAAGAAAAACTGGACAGAGACTGCTGCGCTTCCACCAGAAACTGGTGCTGAAGCCGGCAGCTCTTCCCGGCGCCGGACGCGCCGAAGAAAAAATGATATGGCATGAGATGTGCCTCCACGAAAGAACCATCTGTCACCTGCGCGGATGACGCGCCTGGCATTTCAGCCATGGCTTCATTGTAATATACTGCCAAAAAATTCGCCACAGACTAGGCAAGAATACAAAAATGTTTTAAGATCAGTGCGTATCAGAAGCGAATACGACGAGGCAGACAGAGTGTGAGACAGCCCTGCACGCCGGCTCCCCCCGGGAGAGGCAGTGCGGCGGGCTGTCCGTTCCGTGCTGTCTGCCCGCGCAGGGAAGGAAAGGAGCTGTTTTTCATGGAAATATCACCGCTTCAGAAGGAAAGACTGAAATACCAGCCGAAACTGCCCGGCATGCTCCGGCACGGCATCGCTGACATCTGTGTCAAAGAGGGCGAGCCCACGGCAAGCGTCGCGGATCAGGACAAAATCAAGGCCCTGTTCCCCAACACCTACGGCAAGAAGGAAATCACGTTTCAGAAGGGTGCCAATACTTCTGTGCCGAAGAAGCAGGTCGTCGGCGTCATCCTGTCCGGCGGACAGGCGCCAGGCGGACACAACGTCATCTCCGGTCTCTACGACGCGCTGAAGGCGACGGACCGCGAGAATGTCCTGATCGGATTCAAGGGCGGCCCGAGCGGCCTGGTCGATGACGATTTCGTTGAATTCGACGATGCGTTCATCGATGCATACCGCAACACCGGCGGATTCGATATCATCGGTTCCGGCAGAACCAAGATCGAGACACCGGAGCAGTTTGAGGCAGCCGCGAAGACCGCAAAGAAGCATGGCCTCACCGCTGTCGTCATCATCGGCGGCGACGATTCCAACACCAATGCCGCGGTGCTCGCCGAGTATTTTGCCGCGAACCATCTCGGCGTCCAGGTCATCGGCTGCCCGAAGACCATCGACGGCGACCTCAAGAACGACGACATCGAGTGCTCCTTCGGCTTCGACACGGCGACCAAGACCTACTCCGAGCTGATCGGCAACATCGAGAGAGATGCCAACTCCGCGAAGAAGTACTGGCACTTCGTCAAGGTCATGGGCCGCAGCGCCTCCCACGTCGCGCTCGAATGCGCTCTGGAGACTCAGCCGAACATCTGCCTGATCGGCGAGGAGGTCGCGGAGAAGAAGCTCTCCCTTTCCCAGATTGCGGATCAGATCGCTGACTCGGTGGAGCAGAGATCGAAGACCGAGGGCAACTTCGGCGTTGTGATCATTCCTGAGGGTATTGTGGAGTTTGTTCCGGAATTCGGCACGCTGATCCGCGAGATCAGTGAGATGCTCGCCGGATCGAAGACGGAGGAATTCAATGCTCTGCCCGACTGGGATGCAAAGAAGGAATTCATCAGGAAGGGCCTGACAGAGGAGTCCTACAAGGTATTTGCCATTCTTCCGGAGTCCATCCAGAAGCAGCTCTTCCTGGAAAGAGATCCCCACGGCAACGTGCAGGTTTCCCTGATCGAGTCCGAGAAGCTCTTCGCCGAGCTTGTGAAGAACAAACTCGATGAGCGTAAGAAGGCCGGCACCTACAAGGGCAGCTTCAAGACGCAGTTCCACTTCTTCGGCTATGAGGGAAGATGCGCATTCCCGTCCAATTTTGACGCGGATTACTGCTACAGCCTCGGCTACAATGCATTCATGCTGATCCAGTACGGCTACACCGGATATCTCTCCAAGGTCTCCAACCTGTCAAGGCCCGCTGAGGAGTGGGTCGCAGGCGGCATGCCGATCACGAAGATGATGAACATGGAGCGCAGAAACGGCGAGGACAAGCCTGTCATCCGCAAGGCACTCGTCGATCTGAACGGCAAACCGTTTAAGTACTTCGAGGCACACAGAGCAGAATGGGCGGCGAAGACCTGCTACACCTATCCGGGCGCAATCCAGTACTACGGACCGGCTGACGTGTGCGATCTGACCACCAGAACGCTGGCACTCGAGAAGGGCTGATCCCTCTCCTGCTGCAACGCATCTGTGTCATAAAGAGAAACACCTGAAAAGAAGACGATGCGCCGCATGAGCATCAGATGAAAAAGATGACGTGATCGCGCATCCAAATAGAAAAAGCCCATGGACAGCTCCTCCGGGAGTCTGATCCATGGGCTTTTCTGTTGACCTGTTCTCCATTCCGACCAGGATCATGAAACAGAGAATCCGGCATGTTTTTCTGTTCTTTCTTGCGTTATTCAGCTCTTCTTTACGTTATTCAGTTCTTCCTTGCCTTCTTTGCCTCCATCTCCTCGCCGAG
>ONQW01000141.1:1330-5766 GCA_900320025.1 uncultured Lachnospiraceae bacterium | reverse complement strand
AGGCAGAGCAGAACCGGAAATTGGTTTCAGACACCGCAAAGGGGACGCGGTACGGGCAAAGATATCGATATGGATGAAAAACCCTCAAAACTGACCTCGATCAAAAAAATCGCGGCGCTGCAGATGAGCTTTCTTGGTCTGCTGCTGCAGACCTGCCTCTATGCATGGGTATGGTTTCAGATGTACTATCCGCTGGTCCGGCTGAAGCTGAAATTTTATCAGCGTGGCCATGCCCTGATTCTCATCATTTATCTGCTGCTCCTAGTGTTCTTTTCCCGCACCTGGGAGGGCAATAATGTCGGGTACAGCAAGCCGTTTGATGTGATTTTGTCTCAGATTTTCACCCTCTTCACGGCGGACGTTATCTCCTATTTTCAGATTTCGCTGATGCGGAACTGGATCGTTCCGGTCTGGCCGATGCTGCGCACCTTCCTTCTGCAGATGCTGGTGGCCATCGTCTGGGTATACCTGTCGGATTTTGTCTACCGGCGGGTGTTCCCTCCCCGCCGCATGCTGTTCATCCACGGGGACAGGCCGTCTGCGGATATGCTCGCAAAATTCGCCACGCACCCGGAGCGGTACCGGATCACGGGCAGCTTCTCCGCCGGTCAGGGAACAGAAGCGGTGATCAGAGCCATTGAGGAGGGAAACTATCGCACGGTCGTTCTGTGGGAGATCCCGACGCCGGAGCGAAATGAGCTGATCAAATACTGCTACGGACACGGCGTCCGCATGTATGTGCTGCCCAAAATACCGGATGTTCTGATGAACGGATCCACCCAGATCCATGTGGTGGACACGACGCTCTATCTGACCAAGGAATATGCGCTGACGTTCGGGCAGCGGTTCTGGAAGCGGACGATTGATCTTGTCTGTGCGGCGATTCTGCTGGTCGTGACGTCGCCGATCTTTCTCGTCACGGCAATCTGCGTGAAGGCTTATGATCGCGGCCCGGTCTTCTATAAGCAGGTCCGCTGCACCAAGGATATGAAGGAGTTCCATATCATCAAGTTCCGCAGCATGAAGGTGAACGCGGAGAGCGACGGAAAGGCGAGGCTGGCCTCGAAGGAGGATGCGCGCATCACGCCGGTGGGCCGTTTTATCCGCAAGTGCCGGATTGATGAGCTGCCGCAGCTCATCAATATTCTCCGCGGAGAGATGTCGTTCATCGGCCCGCGGCCGGAGCGGCCCGAGATCATCCGGCAGTATCTCGGGGAAATGCCGGAATTTGCGTTCCGTACCCGCGTGAAGGCTGGACTCGCCGGCTACGCGCAGGTGTACGGCCGGTATAACACAACGCCGTATGACAAGCTGAAGCTGGACCTGACTTACATTCAGCATTATTCGGTGGGACTTGACCTGAAGCTGATGCTGCTCACCCTCAAAATTCTGGTGCAGCCGGAGAGCACGGAGGGTGTGGCCGACGGGCAGACGACGGCGCTGAAGGAGCATGAGTCTGACCGGCAATGACGCGGCGTCTGATGACAGGGGTATGAGGAAGACCATGGACAATCGGCACCTGGAGGAGGAACTGAACGAGAGGGCACGCTGGCTTCGCATCCGGCGGAAGCTGTGGGCGATTCCCGTGGCAGCCGCGGCATGCGCGCTGCTCTGTGTTCTGATCTATACCCTTGCGATGACGGCGTTTGGGCCGGCGCGCACTTACCGTGCGGAGTCCAAGCTGTATCTGACCTTCGAGGAGGGACAGGATGAGGCGCAGGTGTACTACAATGGCGCGACCTGGACGGATCTTCTCACCGCGGACCCGGCGATCTCAGATGTCATCGTGCAGAATCTGCCGGACGGCACCGATCTCGACACGGTGCGGGCAGAGGCGACCGCAGAGATTCTCACGGATATCAGGCTGATGACGGTGACTGTTCAGGATGCCGATCCGGCGAGGGCGGAGGCAATTCTGGAGGCGGTTGACCGGGCACTGGTTCATTTCGGCGGAGAATCGGACATTTTTGCCAGCATTGAGCTCCTGTCCGCGCGGCCTGCCGCGCTGGTGGTCTATTCGTACCGGACACGGAACGCGGCGGCGCTGGGACTGCTGCTGGGTGCAGCCGGTGGATTCTTCTGGATTCTGCTGGCGGAAACGCTGGATGACGCGGCTTATGTGCCGGAGGATATGGAACGCCGGTACGGCCTGCCGGTGGCCGGCGTGCTGCTCCGGGACGGCTCGTTCTACGGAACGACGAAACAAAATTATGACTATCTGATACAGAAGTGGTCGGATCCTGCGACGGCCAGCGCCGGTTCCGCGGAGGAAAAGGCTCCTGCGGCAAAAGGGGAGAGTGAGAGCGGCGCGGTGTCGGGCAGAATCATTCGCACTGCGGTCGGAAATACGGATTTTGCGGCGCTCCGCAGCGCAGCGGGCGTCATTGTGGAGATTCCCTTCGGTGTCCGGATGGGAACGCGGGTCGGGGCCTGTCTCTCGGATCTGCGGAAACAGGACGTGAGGGTCAGAGGGCTGCTGCTCACGGGAGCCGATGTGAAATTCCTGCAGGCGTATTACCGCGCAGGCGCTGCGGAGGATGGCTCGCGGCGGACAGGGGGAGACTGACCATGGCGGAGAAGCGTATGGAGGTTCTTGTCGCGGCCGTGGATGAGAATCCGATCATGCTGGCGGATCACATGAATCTGCAGACGGAGGCGATCATCTGCAATCAGTGCCACACCTACAGCGCGGAGGAATTTGAGCGGAACGGGCGGATCATCCGGGTATTCAACTGGAATGAGCGCGGCGTCGGCCTCAACCGGAACAACGCGCTGATGCGCGCGGAGGCGGAATTTGTGCTCTTCTCGGACGAGGATATCGTCTACGAGGATGGCTACGAGGCCAAAATTCTTCAGGAATTTGAGAAGCATCCCGGCGCGGACATTTTGTTTTTCAATGTGCGGGCGGTGGAGAGCCGGCGCACCTACGAGAATGTCAGGTCCAGGCGCGTGCGGTGGTATAATTACGGCCGCTATCCGACATACAGCATGTGCGCCCGGACGGAGAGCCTCCGGAAGGCCAACGTCACCTTCAGCCTCCTGTTCGGAGGGGGTGCAAAATACAGCAACGGCGAGGATTCTCTGTTTATCCACGACTGTCTCAGGAAACATCTCCGGCTCTGCGCCGTGCCGGTCACGATCGGCCGTGAGAGAAGGCGGGAGGAAATTGACTCCACCTGGTTTCACGGCTTCAATGAGAAGTTCTTCTATGACAGAGGCGTCCTGTATCATTACCTGTATGGCTGCATGGCGGTGCCTTTTTCCCTGCGCTTTCTTCTGGCGCATCGGCGGGAGATGTGCCGGGAGATTCCGGTGCGGCAGGCGTTTGCCCTGATGCGGAAGGGAATCCGGGAAGCGTAGGACGCAGACGCGCTCCAAATCAGATTCGGGGAAAGCCTGTGCGGCTGTTTCCCGCGCGGATGCCGCAGAAGGATGCGGCATGGGGTATCACCATGGTTTTGTATCTCATCGTTACCATTCTGGCGCTGGCGGCGGCCCGCCTTGTGCTATCTCCGGACCCGCTTCCTGGACGGCTGTTCCACGCAGATGGCGCCGCGCAGAGGCGCCGCCCGGCATTTGACGGGCGCAGCCGCCGGACCCGGGCAGAGGCATGCTCCAGGATTGCGATGGCGCTGCTTTTCACGGCGCTGTTTCTTCCGCTCGCACTGCGGGTCAATACGGGAAACGATTACGCAAAATATGTGGATTTCATGCATCTTATCCGCAGTCATGCCTATGTGCCGACGGAGGCGGGCTTCAATGCCTTTGTCCGTGCGGTGTACGCGCTGAGCGGCTTTGAAAACTATCTGCTTGTCTTTGCCCTGATCGCGGCGGCGACGCTGGCGCTCTTCCTGGCGGCCATCTGGCAGCAGGCGGATGACTTCGCGGCTTCGTTTTTCCTGTTCATGATGCTGGGCTATTACTTCCAGACCTACAATACGGTCCGGTATTATTTTGCCCTGTCTCTGGTGCTCTTCGCGTCCGGGTATCTGCTGCGCAGGGAATTCGCGCCGTTTGTCGTTCTTGTGCTGCTGGCTGCCCTGTTTCACAAATCGGCGCTTCTGGCGCTGCTTCTGTATCCTGTGGCGGCGCTTCCCTGGAAGAAATGGGTCTGGGCGGCGGGGGCAGTACTGTCCGTTTCTTTCCCATTGTTTCAAAATTTCTGGCTGCGGGTGGTGGTGAAGCTGTATCCGTCCTACGAGGACACGGAGTATCTGGCCGGCAGCGGCATCAATCCCACCAACATCGCACGCTGCGGCGCCGTGCTCCTGCTCGCGGCTGTGACCTGCCTGGGCGGGCGGAGGTCTGATCCGGGGAAAGAGGAAATGCTGCTTCCGCAGGAAGAGACGCCGGGACAGGCACGACAGGAGCGGTTCTGGCTTCACCTGACAGTCATGGCACTCGCGCTCTATGTGTTCTGCCAGTTTCTGCCCATT
>ONQW01000141.1:0-1321 GCA_900320025.1 uncultured Lachnospiraceae bacterium | reverse complement strand
TGGGAAAGGCGTTCACCATTCTGACCGTGCTTGCGGCGGTACTGTATTTTGTGCTGTTTCTGGGAAAGCTGTCCCGTCCGGAGCTGCGAATCCTGCCGTACCACACGTTTTTGTTCACGGATATGCCGAAGACGCTGTCGCAGATGAGCGACTGAGGCGGATGATGCGGGGGAGCGCTGCCTGCACAGATGCCGCAGAGCATGCGGTATGGAGCTCATGATGAATCCTTTTTTCAGTATTATTGTGGTGACCTATAATGCCGGACCGCGGCTTGCCATGACGGTGAACAGCATTCTGGGCCAGACCTGCGGCTCGTTTGAGGTTCTGGTGAAGGATGGCGGCTCTGCGGACGGATCGCTGCAGCAGTGCCCGGAGGACCCGCGGATCCGGATTTTTGCGGGAAAGGACCGCGGTATCTATGACGCCATGAATTTTGCGGTGCGCCGGGCGGAAGGGGAGTTCCTGTACTTTCTCAACACAGGAGACCGTCTGGCGGATGCCGGGGTGCTGGAGAAGGTGCGGCGGGAGATTCTGCGGCAGGGAGGATGCGGAAAAACGGGCTGCGGGGGACAAACTCCCATGCGACGGTTTATTCTGTATGGAGATGTGCTCGAGCGGCGGAGCGGTCAGGTGGCGGCGGCCAAGCCGGAGATGGATGATTTTGCACTGTTCCGGAACGTGCCCTGTCATCAGGCTTGCTTTTATTCCCGCGATTTATTTGCAGAGCGGGGGTTCGACACCGGCCTCACGGTGCGGGCGGATTATGAACATTTTCTGTGGTGCCATTACCGGGCGGGAGCGAGGATGGTCTATTTTCCGGAAACCATTGCGGAATATGAGGGCGGCGGCTTCTCGGAGACGAAACGGAACCGTGCGGTATCCGCGCAGGAGCACCGGATGGTGACGCAGATGTACATGCCGATGCAAAAGGTTCTGCTCTACCGGGCGTATCTGGTTCTGACGCTGCAGCCGCTGCGGGAGAAGCTTGCGGCCAATCCGCATACGGCGCGGCTGTATGACGCGGTCCGGCGGCGGCGGTATCATCGAACGTAAGAATGTCCTGATACGGGAGAAAGTTCATTCGGGCGTTTCTCCCGCGGATGCCGCAAGGATCGCGGCATGGGGTATAAGATTGAAAGTATTATGGCTTTGTAACATTATGCTTCCGGTCTTCGCAAAGGCGAACGGGCTTCCCTGTACAAATCGGGAGGGCTGGCTGTCCGGAAGCTTTGACCGTATCGTGGCGGCGCGGAGGGAGCGGGAGCGCGCGGCCGCCGGCGCGGAAAACGTCGCGGAGGAGAGCGGCAGCGGCGAGCATGTA
>ONQW01000245.1 GCA_900320025.1 uncultured Lachnospiraceae bacterium | reverse complement strand
ACGAGGAAGAGGAACAGGTGGCGATCTTCGCGGTCAACCGGAGCGTGATGGAAACGGTGGAGTTTGAAGCGGACCTGCGCGGCTTCGAAGGGTATCGTCCGGAGAAGGTTCTTGCTCTCGAGGGGACCGACATGAAGGCCGTGAATTCCGCGGCGGAGGAGAAGGTAAAGCCTGTCGAAAGAACCGATGCCAGGATGGACGGCGGACTCCTGAGCCTGTCCCTGAAGCCGGCGAGCTTCGTGACCATCGTGCTGAAGAAGCAGGCAGACTGAAAGCGTGACGTCTGGCAGAGATATTCTGCCGGGCAGTCCATAAATGCGCGATTCCTGTGCAGCAAATGATTCACTGATGATTCCGGACTGTAAAGCAGTGGCGGCCTGATGCCGCCGCTGCTTTACGTTATCTCGGAAATCATCAGATGAAGGGAACAAACGAGGAAGGAGATAGTATGCCGCGGAAAATTGCAATTTGCGAGAATGGAATTGACGTTACGTTCCGGATCCGGGAGGACGGGATTGTGGAGCTGGAGCGCTTCGCGCCGGCAGCGATGACAGAGGAAACGGCTGAGAGTCAGGCCGGGAGCCGGGCAGAATGCGAGGAAAATCAGACAGAGAATCAGCAGGAGAATCCGGCGGAGGTCTATCCCATTCTGGAGGTGAATGTCACAGGCAAATCCACGCGGGACATGCATGGATACCGGCACAATGCCGGCAGCGCCTCCTGCGATTTCCGGTATCAGAGCCACCAGGTCACGGAGCAGGCGGGCGGGAAAGAACTGGTCATTGATCTGAAGACGGACAGCGATGTCTGGGCACATTATCATATGCGGTTCTATGACGGAGTGCCTGTGGTCCGTGTATACAGCGTGCTGGAGAACCGTGGGACGGAACGCCACGCGGTGGAGTATATTTCATCCTTTGTGTACCAGAATCTCTGCGGGGACGGGGAGAAGCCGTACTATGACAAGACGGACGTGTGGATCCCGTTCAACAGCTGGTCCTGCGAGGCGCGGTGGAAGAAGGAGGATCTGTCAGATTTAAATCTCACCGGCATGATGGTGGATGGCTACAACAATCCCGGATTTGGGTGCAATCGCTTCGCCTACACGGGCCACAGCTCGTGGTCCAGTGTGGAATATCTTCCCATGGGGATCTGCCGCGACAGGGAGCAGCAGGAAACCTATGTATTTCAGGTAGAATCCTCCGGTCAGTGGCACATCGAGTATGATTCCGAGCACGGGCGGCGGCTTGCCCTATGCCTGTCCGGTCCGACGGAGCAGGAGCACGGCTGGTGGCTTGATCTGCAGCCGGGCCGGACCTTCACAACCGTTCCTGTGGCGTTCGGCGTGGTGAGAGGCGATCTCTCGGACGGCATCGGTGCGCTGACGGAGTACCGCCGCGCCATGCGCCGGCCGAATGCGGATGATGACCGCTGTAATGTGGTGTTCAATGATTACATGAACTGCCTCTTCGGGGACCCGACGGAGGAGAAGGAAATGGCGATCATCGACAGGGCCGCTGCGATGGGCTGCGAATACTACTGCATGGACTGCGGCTGGTATGACAAGGGCTTCTGGTGGGACCGGATCGGCCAGTGGGTCGAGTCCCCGGAGCGTTTTCCGCACGGCGTCCGGGCCCTGGCGGATTATGCCAGAGGCAAGGGCATGGTATTCGGTGTGTGGCTGGAGATCGAGGCCATGGGAGAGGTCTCGGATTTTGCCAGAAGTCTTCCGGATGACTGGTTCGTCTGCCGGCATGGGAAGCGGCATGTCGACAACAAGAGATATCTGCTGGATTTCCGCAATCCGGACGTATATCAGTACTGCATGGATGTCGTGGACCGTCTGGTGCGGGACTATGGAGTCGGTTATTTCAAAGTGGACTACAACGAGACGCAGGGAATCGGATCGGATCTCAATACGGAATCCTGCGCCGGCGCGATGCTCGGCCATATCGACGCGCTGCACCGCTGGTATGAGGAGATTTTCCGGAAGTATCCGGATCTGGTGATTGAGAACTG
>ONQW01000007.1 GCA_900320025.1 uncultured Lachnospiraceae bacterium | reverse complement strand
CTGAACGGACTGTTTGACGCTCTGCTAGGCTGCTATCTTCTCAACCCGCTGAAGAGCGATTACACCGCGGAAGATTGTCTGAGCGAATACGCCGGCCTTGTGCCTCCCGCCTTTGTGCAGATGTTTGGAAAGAAAAGCGTTTCAGAGGCATTCCGCACGGAACCGGCCAAAGCCGGGCAGTATGCCTGTGCCATGGCTGACGGCCTCAGGAGAGCGGCACCGGCTCTGATGGAAAAGCTCAGAGAGGAAGATATGTGGGATCTCTATGATCAAATGGAGCTCCCGCTTTCGTATATCCTCTATGATATGCAGCGCATAGGCATCCGCATTCTTCCGCAGGCGCTGAAGGATTACAGCAGAGAGCTCGGAGAACAGGCGGCCGAACTGGAACAGCGGATTTATCAGGAAACAGGGACTGAGTTCAATATCAGCTCGCCCAAACAGCTGGGACAGGTGCTGTTTGAAAAGATGAAACTGCCCGGCGGCAAGAAAACAAAGACTGGATGGTCCACTGCTGCAGATGTACTGAACCGGCTTGCACCGGACTGCCCGGCGGTTCGTGACATTCTGGAATATCGCGCGGTGACCAAGCTGAAGTCCACCTATGCGGACGGCCTCGCCGATTACATAGGACCGGACAGCCGGATTCATACTGTGTTTCATCAGACCATTACGGCAACAGGGCGGATCAGCTCGAGCGATCCGAATCTGCAGAATATTCCGATGAGGACCGAGATGGGACGGCTCATCCGGAAGGCGTTTGTGCCAAGAGAGGGATACAGCTTCACGGATTCGGATTATTCCCAGATTGAGCTGCGCATTCTCGCCAGTATGTCCGGTGATGAGGAACTGATCAAAGCCTACCGCGAGAACCGGGACATCCACCGGATCACGGCTTCGAAGGTTTTCCATGTGCCCTTTGATGAAGTGACGCCTCTGCAGAGAAGAAATGCCAAGGCAGTTAATTTTGGAATCGTCTACGGGATCAGCGCCTTCGGTCTTGCGGAAAATATCGACATCCCGCGCAGTGAGGCACAGAAATATATCGATTCGTATTTTGAAACATATCCCGGCATCCGGACCTATCTGGACAGCTGTGTCAGGGAAGCGAAGGAACGGGGGTATTCTCTTACGCTGTTTCACCGCCGCAGACCGATTCCGGAACTGAAAAATTCCAATTTCATGACCAGACAGTTCGGAGAACGCGTCGCGATGAACGCGCCGATCCAGGGGACCGCTGCCGACATTATGAAAATTGCCATGATCCGCGTGTGGGAACGGCTGCTCCGGGAAAATCGGGCATCGCGGCTCATTCTGCAGATTCACGATGAGCTGCTGGTGGAAACGGCGCCGGGCGAGGAAGATGCGGTCAGAACTATTTTGTCGGAGGAGATGACGGGGGCAGCGGATCTCCCGGTCCGGCTCGAGACCGATGTACACAGCGGAAGCGACTGGTATGAGGCAAAATAGTCTTTTATAAAGACGGATTACTGTCCGGCGGAGCGGTTCTGACATCGGAGAAATCTCTGATGGTCTGATCAGGAAGCCGGTCTGACAGCTGTTCCGGCGCAAATGCCGGTCTGGAAAAGCGGATTCGGGCAGGAGGAACTGTGAGAAAAATAGGGATTACCGGAGGAGTGGGATGCGGAAAATCTACCGTTCTTGATTTCCTTCGCGACAACACGCGCTGCCAGATTCTGAAGTCCGATGAGGAAGCCAGAAAACTTGAGGAGCCCGGCGGCATCTGCTATACGCCGATGATCAGTCTGCTGGAGGAATACCGCCAGCCCGGAGATGGCATTCTCGTCCCGGAGGAGGGCGGGGCGTTTGACCGTGCGGAGGCTGCCCGCAGGATTTATCGTTCTGCGGCGCTCCGTGCCAGAGTCGATGCGCTGATCCATCCGGCGGTCATCCAGAGTATCCTGCAGAAGATGAAGTCAGCGGAACGGGAGGGCGTGTATGATTACTTTTTCCTCGAGGCAGCACTGCTGATCGAAAACGGGTTTCTTAAGTTTGTAGATGAAATGTGGTATATTTACTGTTCAGAAGAAATCCGGAGGGCGCGCCTGAAGGCATCCCGCGGATATTCGGATGAAAAAATTGACGCGATGATGAGGACGCAGCTGAGTGAGGAGGAATTCCGCAGATACTGCGATGTTGTCATTGATAACAGCGGCACGGCCGCATCCATGGAGCGGCAGATAATGGACGCGCTCGGCCGGAAGGCTGGTTTCCATGCGGGCGCCGCAGACAGCATGACATAAGGGTGATTATGAGGTTTGTCAGTTTTGGAAGCGGGAGCAGCGGAAACTGCACCTGCATTGATTCAGACAGGACGCACCTTCTCGTGGATGCGGGCCTGACGCGGAAGAAAACGGTGGAGTGCCTGAAGCAGATGGATCTTTCGCTGCAGGATATTGACGGTATTTTTCTGACGCATGAGCATTCCGATCATATCGCGGGTCTGCGTCTTATTGCAAAGCAGACGGAGGCGCCTATCTATGCGACGCTGGGGACAATCGAGGCTGTCCGAAATACGCCGGGCGGGCGGGAGATCGACCCTGCGCGCTTTGTTTCAGTCAGGCCGGATGTCAATACGACGGTCGGCGATATCACGGTCTGTCCGATGCATATCTCACATGATGCGGCGGATCCGGTGGGATACCGGTTTCTTCACGGCGGAAAGAAGGCCTGTGTCTGCACCGATCTCGGCTGCTACACGGATTACACCGCGGAATGCCTGCAGGACTCTGATGTATTGCTTCTGGAGGCAAATCATGATGTCAATATGCTGCAGGTGGGGCCGTATCCTTATTCCCTGAAACGCCGTATCCTCAGTGACCGCGGACACCTTTCCAATGCAAGTTCCGGGGAACTGCTGAACCGCATTCTGAATCATCATTTAAAGGCCATCTTTCTTGGTCATCTGAGCGAGGAAAACAATCTTCCCGAGCTCGCCTTTGAGACAGTCCGTGTTGAAATCATGGATGGGGGAACCGGCTATCGTCCGGATGACCTTCCGATCCATGTGGCCAGGCGGCGGGAAATGTCGGAAATTGTCTCATGGTGAAGCATTCCTTTTCCAAAGGACATCACAGGATGGAAAGCAGGAGAGACGTCCGCTTTCCATTCAAACTATCAGCAGGCTGCATCACTGCGGCAGAGAGGATCCTGATATGAAGAAAGCTATCATCACTGTTGTCGGCAGGGATACCGTCGGTATCATCGCGCGTATCTGTACTTATCTGGCGGAGCACAAAATCAATATTCTGGACATATCGCAGACCATTGTGGACGGCTATTTCAACATGATGATGGTTGTTGATATCTCTGCACTTCAGGAGCCGTTCAGCACCATGAGTGCGGAGCTGACCCGGATCGGGGAAGAAAAGATCGGTGTTCAGATCCGCTGTCAGAAGGAAGAGATCTTTGATTCTATGCATCGAATCTGATGTATTCGGCAGACGGGAGAAACATCAGGTGAAAGAAGTCTCAGTAAAGGATGCCTTCCGGAGCGGAAACTTTGTCCATATCAGCTGACAGGCACGAGACAGATGCGGGAGCAGACGATGATCAATTTCACAGAAGTCAGTGAAACCAATAAAATGATAGACCAGGAGAACCTCGATGTCCGGACCATCACGATGGGCATCTCTCTTCTCGACTGCGCGGATGCGGACCTTGACAGGCTCTGCAGGAAAATCCATGACAAAATTGTGAGGAGCGCGCAGAACCTGGTGAAGACAGGAGAGGAAATCTCCGCCGATTTCGGCATTCCGATTGTCAATAAGCGTATCTCGGTGACACCGATCTCTCTCGTGGCAGGTGCCGCCTGTCACAGCATTGCGGATTATGTGCGCGTAGCGAAAACGCTGGATGAAGCCGCCCATGAGGTACATGTCAATTTCCTCGGCGGATTTTCAGCCCTGGTTTCCAAGGGAATGACACCGGCCGAGGAACTTCTGATCCGCTCCATTCCAGAGGCTTTGTCCCAGACTGAACTGGTCTGCGCATCTGTCAATCTCGGTTCCACGCGGACCGGGATCAATATGGATGCAGTCCGTCTGATGGGGAAGATATTCAAACAGACGGCGGAGCTGACGAAGGAACAGGATTCTCTGGGCTGTGCCAAGCTGGTCGTATTCTGCAATGCGCCCGATGACAATCCATTTATGGCCGGCGCATTCCATGGTGTGACAGAGGCAGACCGGATCATCAATGTGGGTGTGAGCGGACCGGGCGTTGTGAAAACGGCACTGGAAAGTATCCATGGAGAAAGCTTTGAGGTGCTGTGTGAAACAGTGAAAAAGACTGCGTTCAAGGTCACCCGTGTGGGAATGCTGGTGGCCCAGGAGGCATCGAAAAGGCTGGGCGTACCGTTCGGCATTGTCGATCTTTCCCTCGCGCCGACACCGGCCATCGGAGATTCTGTAGCAGATATTCTTTGTGAGATGGGCCTCGAGCAGGCAGGCGCGCCCGGCACAACCGCTGCTCTCGCACTGCTCAATGATCAGGTGAAAAAAGGCGGTGTCATGGCTTCCTCCTATGTCGGAGGACTGTCCGGTGCCTTTATCCCGGTATCCGAGGATCAGGGTATGATCCGCGCTGCGGAGTGCGGCGCGCTGACCATTGAGAAGCTGGAAGCCATGACATGTGTCTGCTCGGTCGGGCTTGATATGATTGCCATCCCGGGTGATACAACGGAGACGACCATTTCCGGCATCATCGCGGATGAAATGGCTATTGGTATGGTCAACGCGAAGACAACTGCAGTCCGCGTGATTCCGGTCATCGGGAAGGGAGTGGGAGACACGGTGGAATTTGGCGGGCTTCTTGGCTATGCGCCGATCATGCCGGTGAACCGGTACGACTGCTCGGAGTTTGTTAACCGGCGAGGCAGGATTCCTGCACCGATTCACAGCTTTAAGAACTGAGAGCAGGGTATCTCTTTCGAAATGGCGTTTTTCATCGCGCGTTGCCGGATTTTCTCCATGGAGATCTGCAGTGCGCGGGGACTGTGCGTGTTCTTGGCATCTTCTGACTGCGGACAGCTGGCGGATCATGCAGAGCAATAAAAAACGCAGAAGCAATTCTGCTTCTGCGTCCCTTCAGCAGCTGACGGGAATCGAACCCGCCTCCCCAGCTTGGGAAGCTGGTGTTCTACCAATGAACTACAACTGCATTGCCTTTCGACTGACACAGTATACAATACCGCGGAGACAGTTTCAAGCCCCTGCCGGAAATTGATTGACAATAGTTTCACACACAGCCATAATCAAAGCATTCGGGGAGGAATGACAGCGATGAAATGTCCCTATTGCGGCAAGGAAGACACCAGAGTGATTGATTCGAGACCGGCAGATCAGGACACCTCCATTCGCAGACGGCGGATCTGCGATGCCTGTGGGAAACGATTCACAACCTATGAGAAGATTGAAACCATTCCTCTGGTGGTGATCAAAAAAGACAACAACCGGGAGCCGTACAACCGGGCGAAAATTGAAGGCGGTATCGTCAGGGCCTGCTATAAAAGGCCGATCAGCAATGATCAGATCAAACGGGCGGTTGATGAAATCGAGACTGATATTTTCTCAAGAGAGGAAAAGGAGATCTCGACGAGAGAGATCGGCGGTCTAGTCATGAAAAAGCTGAAGGACCTGGATCAGGTCGCCTACGTCCGGTTTGCATCCGTGTATCGGGAATTCAAGAGTGTGGACGATTTTATGAGTGAGCTCAAGGGTATGCTCTCAAAGGAGGAGGAGCCGCACAGGTAAGCTCTGATCGCATCTCAGCCGCTGCGCATCTGCAGCGCCTTGCAGAGGGGGAGAATTCCGCAGGATTACTTCTTCAGGAGCCGAACACTGTTATGTTTCAAAATCTGTTTCCGGATGAAATAGCGGATTCCGCTTATATCATTGATTATGACCGTCTTTACAGGGAAGGGTACCGCGGCGTGATTTACGACGTGGATAACACGCTGGTACCACACGGTGCACCTGCAGATGCCCGTGCAAAGGCCTTGTTTCAGCATTTCCATGCAATCGGCATGCAGGCGGTTTTTCTTTCCAATAATACAGAGCCGCGGGTCAGGCTTTTTGCCGAAACGGTGAAGGAACAGTATATTTTTCTCGCCGGAAAACCATCTCCGAAGGGCTACCGCAGAGCGATGGAAATGATGCATACCGGGACAGAGAATACGCTATTTGTCGGGGATCAGATTTTTACCGATATCTGGGGCGCACGGCGCGCCGGAATCAGAGCTGTGCTTGTCAGACCGATTCACCCGAAGGAAGAACTGCAGATCATGATCAAGCGGAAGCTGGAGAGACCGGTGCTTCGCGCGTATACCAGATTCCATGCTGAGCAGGAGAGAAAAGCCAGCAATGCGGGACGGCCGCTTCCGACGGTCCTTCTCCCGAAGAATGCGGACGGCAGTTATCCGCAGCCGTATGGGGTTTACGACGGAAGACCGGGGACTATGCGGAATATGCAGTGAGAAACCTTGGATGAAGGCAGTATATGCGATGCGGCAGGATGCCCGCATGGATTGAATGAACCTGCGGCGCAGAAAAGGAAGGGAAGGAGCGATATGAACAACGCGGTGAAAGGAACCACGGCCGTCTGTGGACTTCTGGGAAATCCGGTTTCTCATTCTGTCTCGCCTCAGATCCACAACACCCTCGCGCAGGACCTCGGTCAAAATCTGGTTTATGTTCCGCTCGCCGTGGCGGATCCCGGCCTCCTGGGAGATGCGGTGCGGGGAGCTTTTGCCACCGGCGTGACTGGTCTCAATGTGACAGTTCCCTATAAAAACGCAGTGATTCCATTCCTTGAAGCAGTTGATCCTCTGGCGGCTCAGATCGGCGCGGTCAACACGCTGGTGAGGGGAACCGGAGGATATCTGGGCTGCAATACCGATGTGACGGGGCTCAGGCGGTCTATGGAGCAGGCTTCTGTCCCGCTCCGCGGACGGCATGTCGTCCTGCTTGGCGCAGGCGGTGCGGCCAGAGCGGCAGGCTTCCTCTGCGCGGCGGAGGGAGCAGAATCTCTCACGATCGTGAACCGCACGGCAGAGCGGGCAAGGCAGCTTTCTGCGGATATCGGACACTGGTATCCCGCAGTAAAACTCCGCGCAGGAGCGCTCCGGGAACTATCGGATTTACTTCCAGACGACGGCTGCATCACGATCCAGTGCACAAGCGCCGGGCTTTATCCGCGCGTTGAGGAGGATCCGCTGGCCGGTGCAGACGGCGCTGAGGAACTCCTTGCCAGGACAGATTTTGCCTTCGATGTGATCTATCGTCCGCGGGAGACGCTATTTCTGCGGCGTGTGAGAGAACACGGCGGCCGGACCATGAATGGCCTGGTTATGCTGCTGTATCAGGGAATCGAAGCCTTCGAAAAGTGGACGGGATGTCAGGTGGATGACGCGGAGGCGAAGAAGGTGCTCGGGGAACTCAGTCTGATTGTCTGATGCTGACTACTGTTTCGCGGCATATTGAAAATGCGGGCGTTGAAATTGATGATCCATCTGGATTATTGATACAGAGAAACAGATATCAATAAGAGAAACAGATATCAGGATATGAGCAGAAATTATGTCATGATCGGGTTTATGGGCAGTGGAAAAACGACGGTGAGCCGCTATCTGTCCACACACTATGGATTTACACTCAGGGACACGGATTCTATGATCGAGCTGGCCACAGGCAAAACCATCGGGCTGATCTTCCGGGAGGACGGAGAAGAAGCCTTCCGGGATGCGGAGACGGCACTCCTGACCCGGATGTGTCAGGAGTCCGGCGGGGAATCGATGGAAGAGGGCAGCGAGGCGCCGGGGACGATCATCTCCACAGGGGGAGGCATCATACTGCGGAAGGAAAATCGTGATCTGCTCCGCCAGATCGGAGAAGTTATTTATCTTCGCATTCAGCCGGAAACAGTGCTGAAGCGCCTGCGGAGAGACCGGAAGAGACCGCTTCTGCAGGGATCGGACAGGGAGAAAAAGGTGCGGGAGCTCATGGCGCTCCGGGAGCCAATGTACCTGGAGGCGGCGGACCGCATTCTGGATGTGGATAACAGCACGCCGGACAGAACTGCCCGGATCATCCTCGGGGAAACGGCCGCACAGAAATAGGGGAAACAATCCCCGGGGGAGGCAGGTTTGAACATTCTTGTGATCAATGGGCCGAATCTGAATTTTCTTGGGATTCGGGAAAAAAGCATCTACGGGACGCAGAGCTATAATGCGCTGGTGACGATGATTCAAAATCATGCAAGGGATATCGCCGTCACAGTGGAAACTTATCAGAGCAATCACGAGGGCGCAATTATTGACCGCCTGCAGCAGGCATATTATGACGGCACGGACGGCGTCGTCATCAATCCCGGTGCATTTACACATTACAGCTATGCGATTCATGATGCTCTTCGAAGCGTCTTTGTCCCGAAGGTAGAAGTGCACATTTCTGATATTCACAGCCGGGAGGCATGGCGCGCAAACAGTGTGACCGCACCGGCCTGCGATCTGCAGATCGTGGGACATGGTCTTGACGGCTATCTGGAGGCGATGGACTGGATCAAGGAACAGAATGCCGCAAAAAGCGCGTCAAATGGGCGTAAAATTGAATCTGATTCTTGAAAAATCCGGGGCGATACTATAAACTTGTTCACGTGTGTGACGTGATTTTTTTCAGGAGGCTATCTTATGATTTCTGCTAGTGATTTCAGAAACGGCGTAACCATTGAAATTGACGGACAGGTTTGCCAGATTGTGGAATTCCAGCATGTCAAGCCCGGCAAGGGCGCTGCTTTTGTTCGTACGAAGCTGAAGGATGTCATCAACGGCGGTGTGACTGAGAGAACGTTCCGCCCTACCGAGAAGTTCCCTCAGGCCCGCATCGAGTCCAAGGAGTACCAGTACCTGTACCGGGATGGCGATCTTTACAACTTCATGGACAACGAGACCTATGAGCAGGTCGCACTTCCGCAGGAAGTGGTCGGCGACAGCCTGAAGTTCGTCAAGGAGAACGAGCAGGTCAAGCTGGATTCGTACAATGGCAATATCTATGCAGTCGAGGCTCCGTTCTTTGTGGAACTCGAAGTGACGGAGACCGAACCCGGCTTCAAGGGGAACACGGCTACCGGCGCAACGAAGCCCGCAACGGTCGAAACCGGTGCACAGATCAATGTTCCGCTGTTTGTCAACATTGGCGATAAGGTCAAGATTGATACCAGAACCGGAGAATATCTCTCCAGAGCATAATGCTCCCGCGGTTCTGCTGGCCTCATGCCCCGGACATGAACACAGAAAAGGCAATGGATGTCTGATCCATTGTCTTTTTTCTTTTTCCATGGCAAGGGGGTTATCATGAGCAAACAGACAATACCCATGAAGGAGTTTCAGAACCAGTTTACCCGTGTGCTGCAGGAGCTGACAGAGCCGGATGAGCAGATTCTGGTACACGAAATGCTTCGCAATAACGGTGTCCGGAATACCGGCTGCTGCATCCGGAGGACAGGCAGCGACATCTCCTCTGTCTTCTGTCTGGAAGAATGCTACCGTGCGGTACAGGAGGGAGAGGAAATCGGGAGCGTCGCAAGAAGGATGCTGACGGAGGCACGCAGCAGCCTTCCGGCAGAGGAATTTCAACCGGGCATGCTGGAAGACTATGACCATATCCGGGGCAGGCTGGCACTGAAGCTGATCGGTACGCAGCACAATCAGCAGCTTCTGAAGGAAGTGCCATATGTCAAAATGGAAGACATGGCGCTGGTATGCTATTTCTTTGTCAGACAGGGCGGAGAAGGATATGGTACGGTCCTGATCCACAATCATCATATCAAAACATGGGGCGTCTCGCGGGACCGGCTGATGCAGGACGCCTGGGCAAGCATGAAGCAGCTGCTGCCGGCCAGAATCCGCGGAATCACGGAGGTGCTTGGCATTCCGCCGCGGGAAGGCATCGCCGGGGAACAGGACGCAGAGGACATGTACGTCATCAGCAACCGCCAGGACTATCTCGGCGCTGTCTGCGTCCTCTATCCCGGGGTTCTGAAGAGCTTTGCCTCGTCGAGGAACTGCAATCTCTATGTCCTTCCCAGCTCGATCCATGAGATGATTCTGGTGCCGGAGGAACCGGGAATGGACTATACTGCACTGGAAGACATTGTTCGGGACATCAACCAGACGGAGGTGGCGCCGGAGGAAGTGCTCACCGATTCCGTGTATTATTTTGACCGGAACAAAGGAAATCTTGTGCGTGCCGTCAGGTAAAAAGCTGGAAATCAGGTTTTTCTGGACAATGGCAGAGTGCATGTGGTATGATAACCAATGTTCGCGAGAACAATCACACGGCATGCACTCGTAGTCTAATGGATAGAACGGAGGCCTCCGACGCCTTTGATGCAGGTTCGATTCCTGTCGGGTGCATTTCCAGACAATGAGTCAGACACCTGGTATCGGATGTCTGACTCATTGTGTTTTTGGGGAAACATACACGGCAGGGAAGATGCATGACACAGCAGAGAAGATGCATGGTCTGCATTGATGCGGTGTGCTGGCAGAGCAGGAGCTGAGTACTACATGTGGAACAGTGATTTTGACCCGGGCAGGGATGATATGGTCCTCGATGAAATCGACGGTGACCTGGATTCAAATAAACCAGATGAGAAAATAAAACCGGAAACAAATACGGGCAAAGGACACCGGAGAAAGGGAAGGGTAACCGCCGGCGGCCGGGTCAGTGATTTTTTCTTCGGACTCAAGGACCGGGCGGCAGATCATAACCGCATGCTGATTCCGGTTGCACTGGTTCTGGTCAGCATGGCGGTCTGCGCTCTCGCACTTGCAGGGTACCGCAGCCGGAAGGACGCCGCAGCAGAATCAGAATCAAAGGCAGCCGCGGCGGAGACAGTGCAGGAGCAGGTACCCGCGCTGGAGAAAAACGCGCATGCTGATGTGAATGCCCTGATGCGGACCTATTTTGACGCACTGGCGGACGGAGATATCAGTACGGTGTCTGCAGTCACCAGCGGACTGGATGCAACGGAACAAGTGCAGATCACGGAGCTGGCCAACTATATAGACAGCTATCCGGCCATTGACGTCTACACTAAGCCGGGTAAAGAGGATGGCTCTTACATCTGCTTTGTGGTGACACAGGTTCGTTTTAAGGACAGAGATGAGCTTATCCCGGGGATGCAGACCATTTATGTCTGCACGAATGCACAGGGCAGTCTGTACATCAACGAAGATGAGAGCGATCAGGATACCGTTTCCTATATCCGGAAAATTTCCCAGCAGGACGATGTGGTGGATCTGAACAATCGTGTGCAGGAGGAATATAATGCTCTGCTTGCGTCGGATTCTGACCTCAAGCAGTACATTACGGACACCTATCATGCCATTCAGGTGGCCGTCGCCGAGGCACTTGGAGATGCCAAGGGTTCCTCCGAGGCTTCGACCTCCTCAACCTCTTCGGCAGTAGCAGAGGAATCAGGCGGTGAGAGTCAGGATCAGAGCCAGGAGGTATCTGCGCTCAGGGCGACGGACGTCATCAATGTCAGAAAATCGGATTCCGAGGACGCAGATATTATCGGGCAGACGGAAAAGGATCAGTCGTATCCGCTGCTGGAGAAGAAAGAAAACGGCTGGAGTAAAATCAGCTTCGACGGTCAGACCGGCTATGTGAGGACGGAATATTTCACGGAGATCGCTGAGAGCGGGGAGAGTGAAACGGATTCCTCCGAGAATGCCTCGTCCGGCAGTGCGTCGGATGCAGAGGCATCCGGCGGAGAAAACACGGATGACAGTGCATCCGCTGGTTCCTCATCTGGCAGTTCATCGGCAGGTACTTCTGCATCTTCCACGGCAGGAGAGTCTTCCTCCTCCAGCTCTTCGGCTTCGGCTAAGGCCACGCAGAGGGCGAAAACGAATGATACAGTGTCGATACGCAGCGAGGCCAGCGCGGATTCTAAGCGGGTCGGAACGGTCTGGGGCGGTTTTGAAGTGACGGTGCTGGAGAAGGGCGATACCTGGTCGAAGGTCGAATTTAACGGCACAACCGGGTATATCAAGAATGAATTCCTGAATTTCTGAGAAAAAGCGTGGAACCAGGAGGACAGCGGAATGCGGATGACCTCCGCATGGAACCGGAAGGACAGTGGGATGTAGATGCCCTTCTCGTGCGGTCAGGCTGCGTTCCTGGATTTTGATCTCAGCGGGGTGACATGATGAAGAACAGAGGTGCGGCAGGCTGCGATTTCTGTGCAAACTACGAATATGATGAGGATGATGGATCCTATGTGTGTATGGCGGACATGGATGAAGACGAGTACTACCATCTTCTGACATCCCGGTCTTTTTCCTGTCCCTTTTACCGCAGCAACGATGAGTATGAAGTAGTGCGTCATCAGATCTGAATCATAAAGCGGAGGTTGTGTTCCTTTCAGCGGTGCCAATGTCCCGAATTGGGAGAATACCCATCCGGGCATTTTGCCCGCGGCTGCCGCTCAGAAGGCAGCATGGGTTTTCAAAATGAAAAAGCGGGTTGTAGTCGGCATGTCCGGCGGAGTGGATTCTTCTGTCGCGGCTATGCTTTTGAAAAATGAGGGATATGAGGTAATCGGCGTCACCATGCAGATATGGGACAGCTCCGATGCCTGCAGAATCGAGCGGAACGGCGGCTGCTGCGGCCAGAGTGCGGTGGACGATGCACGGCGCGTGGCGGCGGCGCTGGAAATTCCTTACTATGTGTGCGATTTCCGGGAAATCTTCGAGGACAGGGTGGAACGCAATTTCATCTGCGAGTATCTGCGCGGCAGAACACCCAATCCCTGCATCGCCTGCAATCGCTATGTCAAATGGCAGTCCATGCTGCGGAAGGCCGCGGAGATTGGCGCTGATTATATCGCAACCGGTCATTATGCCCGCGTCCTGAGACTTCCGAACGGCCGCTACACGGTCCGCAACTCTGTGACTGCGGCCAAGGATCAGACTTATATGCTGTATGGCCTTTCGCAGAAGCAGCTCTCCCGCACGCTGATGCCAATCGGGGACTATGACAAGAGCCAGACCCGACGCATGGCAGAGGAAGCAGGTCTTCCGGTGGCGCATAAGCCGGACAGTCAGGAGATATGCTTCATTCCGGATAATGACTATGCCTCCTATCTTGACAGAACGGCAGGAAACAGGGTGCCGCCGGCGGGACGGTTCCGGTGGAAGGACGGGACCGATCTCGGCCCGAATAAAGGTATTACCCATTACACCATCGGTCAGAGAAAGCATCTGGGCATCGCGCTCGGCAGACCGGTGTTCGTCACGGCCATCGAGCCGGAGACGAATACAGTGGTACTTGGAGAGGACAGTGACGTCTACGGCCGCAAGCTTTCCTTCTCTCAAGTGAATTTCATGGCGGCCGATCCGGAAACATTTCCTGTTGGGGAGACAAGACAGGTTCTTGGCAAAATCCGATATTCTCACACTGCCGTTCCATGCCGGATCACGCGGGTAGGGGAGGATACGATGACGGCAGAATTCGAGCGGCCGGTACGCGCCATTACGCCGGGACAGTCCGCTGTCTTCTATGAGCAGGATTATGTACTCTGCGGGGGCATAATTGACAGGAAAATTCCGGAATCTATGTAACTTTCACAAGAATTTTACAGTTCCGGGGTCTGGATATCTTGAATTTTGGTACTGTTACTTGTATTATAAAGATGCTGACAAAAATTTGACAAACTATTAACAAGTCTGTCAGGTTATTGCAATACACTACATTTTATGGAGGAAACTAAAATGGCAGTAAGAGTAGCAATCAACGGTTTCGGCCGTATCGGCCGTCTGGCATTCAGACAGATGTTCCAGGCAGAGGGTTTTGATGTCGTCGCGATCAACGACCTGACCTCCCCTGAGATGCTTGCTTATCTTCTCAAGTATGATACGACACATGGCCGTTACAACGGAACGGTAGAAGCCAAGGAGAATTCCATTGTCGTCAACGGCAAGGAAATCACCATCTATGCCGAGAAGAACGCAGCAGATCTTCCGTGGAAGGATCTTGACATCGACGTTGTTCTGGAGTGCACTGGCTTCTATACCTCCAAGGACAAGGCAATGGCTCACATCAATGCCGGCGCAAAGCACGTCGTCATCTCTGCTCCTGCAGGCAAGGATCTGAAGACCATCGTTTACAACGTCAACCACAAGACCCTGACGAAGGATGATCAGATTGTCTCCGCTGCATCCTGCACCACCAACTGCCTCGCTCCGATGGCTAAGGCTCTGAACGACCTTGCTCCGATCGAGTCCGGTTTCATGACCACCGTTCATGCTTACACCGGTGATCAGATGGTTCTCGATGGACCTCAGAGAAAGGGCAACCTTCGCAGATCCAGAGCAGCAGCTCAGAACATTGTTCCTGCATCCTCCGGTGCAGCTAAGGCAATCGGCCTGGTTCTTCCTGAGCTCGATGGCAAGCTGAACGGCGCTGCACAGCGTGTTCCTACCGCAACCGGCTCCACCACCATTCTGGATGCTGTTGTGGACAAGGAAGTCACGGTTGATCAGGTCAACGCACAGATGAAGGCTGAGGAGACCGAGTCCTTCGAGTACAACACCGACGAGATCGTTTCCTCCGATATCATCAACAGCACGGCTGGTTCCATCTTCGATGCTACCCAGACCAAGGTTCTTCCTATGGCTGGCGGCAAGACTCTCGTTCAGGTTGTTTCCTGGTATGATAACGAGAATTCCTACACCACCCAGATGTGCCGCACCATCAAGTACTTCGGCTCTCTTCTGAACAAGTAATTTACGGGCCGGTACGAAGGTGCAGGGAGCAGAGGAGCCTGACGGTCCCAGTTCTCCGCACGGTATAGTGATTTCAGGCGGGGTCCGGTCCTTTCTAGGACCTGGCCCCGCTTTTTATGGCGGCTCCGAAGCAGATGTTCGGAACTGCCACATCATCTGAAGGAGGCCATCATATGGCAGCACTCAATAAGAAAACCGTTGATGATTTTAACGCGGCTGGCAGAAGAGTCCTTGTGAGATGCGACTTCAACGTTCCGCTCAAGGACGGCAAAATTACCGATGAGACCCGCATTGTTGCGGCTCTTCCTACGATTCAGAAGCTGATCGACAAGGGAGCAAAGGTAATTCTCTGCTCTCATCTTGGAAAGGTCAAGAACGGGCCCAACGAGGGAGAGTCCCTTGCACCGGTAGCAGCACGTCTTTCCAAGAAGCTCGGCAAGGAAGTGAAATTCATTCCGGATTATAATGTCACCGGCAAAGCAGCAACAGAGGCTGTCGCAGCTATGAAGCCGGGCGATGTCATTCTGCTTCAGAATACACGCTTCAGAGGCAAGGAAGAGACAAAGCCGGAGGAAGCAGGCGAGCAGTTTGCGAAGGAACTCGCTGATCTCGCGGACGATTATGTATGCGATGCATTCGGTTCTGCGCACAGAGCACATGCCTCTGTATCTGTTGTGACCAAGTATATCCGCGCGAAGGGCGGAACCTGCGCAGTCGGATATCTGATGCAGAAGGAGATCAAATTCCTCGGCAATGCGGTGGAAAACCCGGTTCGTCCGTTTGTCGCTATTCTCGGCGGCGCAAAGGTTGCGGACAAGCTGAATGTCATCTCCAACCTTCTTGAGAAGTGCGATACCCTGATCATCGGCGGCGGCATGGCATATACCTTTGTCAAGGCACAGGGCCATGAGATCGGCCAGTCCCTCTGCGACGACACAAAGCTGGAGTACTGCGGCGAGATGCTTAAGAAGGCAAAGGACCTCGGCAAGACCATCCTGCTTCCTGTCGACGCTGTCATCACAGATCACTTCCCGGATCCGATCGACGATGCTTCTATCGCTACGGAAGTGGTTGACATCGACAAGATCCCGGCTGACAAGATGGGCATGGATATCGGACCGAAGACCCGCGCGCTGTACGCGGATGCAGTGAAGAATGCGAAGACCGTGGTCTGGAACGGACCGATGGGCGTGTTCGAGAATCCGGTTTTGGCAGCCGGCACCAAGGCTGTAGCACAGGCACTCGCCGAGACGGATGCTACTACGATCATCGGCGGCGGTGATTCCGCGGCGGCTGTCAATCAGCTCGGTTATGCAGACAAGATGTCCCACATCTCCACTGGTGGCGGCGCATCCCTGGAGTTCCTCGAGGGCAAGCAGCTTCCCGGCGTCTATGCGGCGGATGACAAAGACTGAAAAGATTTAAAGTAATACCCGGCTTCATGAACAGCGCTGTATAAGCAGAGCCTGGCCGGTGAGGACGGGTAGGTGAGGAGAATTACTATATGGCACGCAGAAAAATTATTGCCGGCAACTGGAAGATGAACAAGACTCCCAGTGAGGCACTGGAACTGGTCAATACACTGAAGCCCCTGGTAGAAAATCCGGATGTCGATGTGGTGTACTGCGTTCCCGCAATCGACATTGTTCCTGTGGGAGAGGCAATTCGCGGCACCAACGTACAGCTCGGCGCCGAGAATATGTCCGATCAGGACAAGGGCGCATATACCGGAGAGATCTCCGCGGATATGCTTCTGGATGCGGGCGTAAAGTTTGTCATCATCGGCCACTCTGAGAGAAGAGGATATTATCACGAGGATGATGCCTTCCTCAACCGCAAGGTTCTGAAAGCATTTGAGAAAGGACTCACTCCCATCCTCTGCTGCGGCGAGTCTCTGGAGCAGAGAGAAGCAGGCGTCACCCTCGACTGGATCCGTCTGCAGATCAAGTCTGATCTGCAGGGCGTGACGGCGGAGCAGGCGAAGACGATGGTCATCGCTTACGAGCCGATCTGGGCGATCGGAACCGGCAAGACAGCAACCGCTGACCAGGCGGAAGAGGTATGCGGCGCAATCCGCAGCACCATTGCTGAGATCTATGACACGGATACAGCGGAGGCAATCCGCATTCAGTACGGCGGTTCCATGAACGCCGGAAACTGCAAGGAACTGCTTGCAAAGCCTGACATTGACGGCGGTCTGATCGGCGGCGCTGCACTGAAGCCGGATTTTGGCAAAATTGTGAATTACAATAAGGACTGATTCTTCACAGGATCGGGATGGATGGAGAGCTCTCTTCAGCATGACGGAAGAGGGCTCTTTTCCATCCGGAATGAGCAGAAGAGCCTGGATAAGGTCAGACACACATGAGGGAGAGAGGATTACTCTGACATGAATTTCCTGGAAGAGAGAATTGTGCGGGACGGACAGGTACGTCCCGGTGAAATTCTGAAGGTAGACAGTTTCCTGAACCATCAGCTGGATGTTGCGCTGCTCGATGAGATCGGGAAAACATTTTATGAGAAATATAAGGACCGCGGTATCACCCGGATTCTTACCATTGAGGCCTCCGGGATCGCCATTGCCATGATGACTGGACGTTATTTCCAGGTACCGGTGGTGTTTGCCAAGAAGGCCAAGAGTAAGAACCTGGACGGTGAACTCTACACCTCCAAGGTACATTCTTACACCTATGGGAAGGATTATGACATTACACTGTCCAAGAAATTTCTGACCTCTGAGGATACCGTTCTGCTTGTCGATGATTTTCTCGCAGTCGGCAAGGCAATGAACGGGCTGCTCGATATCTGCCGGCAGGCAGGCGCAAGGGTCGGAGGCATCGGCATTGCGATTGAGAAGGGTTTCCAGCATGGCGGCGAGAAGCTGCGCGGCGAGGGGCTGGATGTGACCTCCATCGCCATTGTAGATTCCATGGGCGATGACGGATCCATTACCTTCCGGGAACAATAAAGTTTATCAGGAAGTGAAATCTATCGGGTGGCCGATTGCAAAATGAAGTTGGACATTTGAATAAAATTTATCGGGCAGTGGTTAGCTGATCGGCGCAACAATACCATGAAGGGACAATACCATGCTGTAAGCATAGTCCCGATCCGTGATAAGAATTAAAATAGCCCCGGGGACAGAGCATCAGGATGATATTGATCTCCTGATTTTCTGTCCCCGGGACTTATTCTATGCGGGATATTGGACGAATGATCCGGAATGCGCTGAAATACGGGTTATCGATCCTCCCGGAAATAGGCCTGTCCGAGTGCTGCAGGACCCTGGCTCTCATGTTTCTGCTTCGCACTGATATAGATGAGTACCAGGATGGTGACAACATATGGGATCATCTGCGTCAGCTGAACCAGATAGTTGGGGAGTGTGACGCCGAGCAGTGACGGCAGATAATTGTAGAGCCAGAAGAACATGCCGAAGACATAAGCGCCCCAGATGATGTTGACCGGCTTCCAGGTGGCGAAGATGACCAGGGCAACCGCCAGCCAGCCAAGTCCTTCGATGGAGTTGGCGGTGGACCAGGTGCCATAGCCGTAATCCATGACATAATATACGCCGCCGAGGCCGGTAATCGCAGCACCGATGCAGGTGGCGGCGTATTTATAGCGGGTGACATTGATACCAACTGAATCAGCTGTCGCCGGGCTTTCTCCTACAGCACGGAGGTTCAATCCCTTCCTCGTGTGATAAATAAAATGATTTATCACCAGCGCAATGATCACAGCGAGATACACCATGAAGCCATAGGAGAAGAAGATCTGCCCAATGGCGCCAAGACCGGAGAGGACTGGAATCGGCGTGGCAAAGACGGTATGTGAGGTCGATGCCTTGACGGAAGTACCTCCGTTCAGAACCTGCACGCCGAAGAAATTGGCAATGCCGGCCCCGAAGATTGTGAGAGCAAGGCCGGTGACATTCTGATTGGCACGGAGCGTAATGGTCAGAAAACTGTAAATCAGCCCGCCAAGCGCAGCAGCAGCCATGCCGCAGAGCATCGAGATGAGTATGATCAGGGCAGCGCTCGGATCGGCGGTTCCGTTTTCATAGTAATAGGCGCCTGCAAAACCTGCAAACCCGCCGAGAAACATGATGCCGGGAACGCCGAGGTTCAGGTTTCCGCTCCGCTCGGTAATGATTTCTCCGGTGGAACCAAACATAATGACGGTACCAAACCATACCGCCCGGTTGATCCATGCAATGAGAGTTGTCATGATTCTTTGGTACCTTCCTTTCCATCCGCATCGGTCATCTGTACACCGGCAGAAGCTGCCGCGGGAGCAGGGGCATGTGTCCCGGGATGCCTGCTGCGGAACACAAGACGATAGTTGACAAAGAACTCGCTGCCCAGAATGAAGAACAGGATAATCGCCGTGATCACCTGAGACGCATAGTCGTTCAGCACGGAGTAGGCAGAGGTGATCTGTGCCGCTCCCTTGTCAAGAAAGATCAGAAGGAAGGAGATCAGTGCCATGTATTCCGGCTCCAGATGAGCCAGCCATGCAACGATGATCGCTGTAAAACCATAACCTCTCGCGGTACCGGAGGAGATGGTCATGTCGACGCCCGATACAATTCCAAAGCCTGCGAGGCCGCAGAGCGCTCCGGACAGAATCATGGTACGAAGAATAACTTTTTTTACGTTAATACCGGCATAGCGTGCAGTATTCGGGGAGTCTCCGAGCACGGAAAGCTCATAGCCATGCTTTGACCGGTGGACATAAATCTTGATGAAGATGGCCAGTGCGGTGACAATCAGAATGAAGGGCATGAATCGATAGCCGAGGAACTTGGGCCACCAGCCTGCCTTTGTCTGGGTATTGAGGGTGCCGAGCGATGATTTTGCACCGCGCCAGATGTTGGTCAGCGCATTGACAATATTGATGGCGACATAGTTCATCATCAGGGTGAACAGTGTTTCGTTCGTATTCCATTTTGCTTTGAACCATGCCGGAATGAAAGCCCAGACAGCGCCGAAAACAGCCGAGCACAGGATCATGAGGGGCAGGAGCAGTCCGTTTGGAAGCTGATCGGCATAAATCATCAGCAGAGCGGATGCAAGCGCACCCATGAGAACCTGGCCTTCCCCGCCGATGTTCCAGAACCGCATGCGGAAGGCGGGAGCCAGCGCGAGAGCGACACAATACAGGATGGACATATCGCGCAGCGTCGTCAGAAAGTTATATTTGGATTCGAAGGTGCCGGTCCACATGATGCGGTAGACTTCCACCGGATTGAGCCCGGTCACACCGTGAATGAAGAGAGCATTTACAATCAGGGCGAGGAAAACCGCCACGATGCGGATGCCCCAGGACTGGTACCAATGGATCCCGGTCCGCTTTGCGACGCGGACGAAGGGCTCTCTGGTCTTTTCGGAAGATGTCTCAGCCATTCTTCTGCTCCTCCTTTCCGGCTCCGCCGGTCATCATGAGGCCGATTGCCTCCTTGGTGGTTACTCTGGGATCCACGATGCCGGCCAGCTTCCCGCCTGCGAGCACCATAATTTTGTCACAGAGCGCCATCAGTACATCCAGATCCTCTCCGACATACAGGACCGCAACGCCGCGTTCCTTCTGCTGATTCAGAAGATCATAAATCTGATAGGCGGAATTGATATCAAGACCGCGTACCGCGTAGGCTGTGAGCAGGACACGGGGTGCAGAGGCAATTTCGCGGCCTACCAGCACCTTCTGGACATTACCGCCAGAGAGTTTCCGGACCGGTGTCGCAAGGCTGGGTGTCTTGACGTCGAGCTCATTCACAATTTTTCCGGCCAGTTTCTTCGGCGTTCTGCGGTCTGTGAAGACAGAGCGGCCATCACGGAAGGAGCGGAGCATGATATTGTCTGTGATATCCATGTCCCCCACAAGGCCCATGCCAAGACGGTCCTCCGGAACGAAGGAGAGGGTGATCCCGAGCCGGGCGATTTCGAGAGGATCACGGCCGACCAGTTCCAGAAGCGTTCCATTGTCATCCTTGTATTCGATGCTCCCGGACTGTACTTTCTGCAGGCCGGCGATGGATTCGAGCAGTTCCTTCTGTCCGGAGCCTGAAATGCCGGCGACGCCCAGAATTTCGCTGGTGTTCATATAGAACGAAACATGATCCAGACGCGTGAGGCCATCCTCATCGACCACTGTGAGATTGCGGATAAATATTTTCTGCTCCGGCGGAATCTTCGGAACTGGCCGCTCGATGTTCAGAACCACCTTGTGACCAACCATTCTGTCGGTCATCTCCTGAATGGAGATCTCACTGGTCGGATAGACACCGACGCATTCCCCCTTGCGCAGGATTGCGACGCGGTCAGAGATGCGCTTGACCTCATTCAGCTTGTGCGTGATGATGACAATTGCTTTGCCGTCATCCTTCATGTTGTGGATGATTGTGAAAAGGCGGTCGGTCTCCTGCGGCGTCAGGACGGCGGTTGGCTCATCGAGAATCAGAATCCGGGCACCGCGGTACAGAACCTTCACGATTTCCACGGTCTGCTTCTGTGAGACAGACATGTCATAGATTTTCTGATCCGGGTTGAGATCGAATCCGTAAGTTTCGCAGATAGAACGGATTTTCGCAGCAGCGGCCTTCAGGTCCAGTTTTCCCTTTTCCTCGATGCCCAGGATGATATTTTCCGTGGCGGTCAGCACATCCACCAGCTTGAAGTGCTGATGTACCATGCCGATGCCCATCGAAAACGCATCATGCGGAGAATTGATGGAAACTTCTTTTCCGTCAAGAAATATCTGACCTTCGTCAGGATAGTAAAGACCGGCCAGCATGTTCATGAGCGTCGTCTTGCCGCTTCCATTCTCTCCGAGAAGTGCGAGAATTTCACCGTTCTGGATGTCCAGGCTGCAGTGATTGTTAGCGGTGACGCTGCCGAACCGCTTGGTGATGCCGCGCATGGATACAGCGGGAATCTTTGGATGATCTGACATGGATGCCTCCCTCCTCGTCAAAACTTTGCACAGGCAGGAACCGGTGTGGTTCCGGCCTCTGCAAAATCCGGGTTTATGCGGAACATACAGCCTGCGGACTAAAGCAGATGAATTCCGGATAAACCCGCTGTCTGGTGATGCTGATTAAAATAATTCTGGCTCTGCAAAGATCTCTCTTCGCAGAGCCAGAATGTACCGGGCCATATAGCGGGTCCGGCAGGATCATGGCACTCAGCTCAGCTCGTCGATCCCATCGATGCGGATGGTGAAGTACGGAGCGGAGCGGAATGTGGATTCCGTAAAGGCGCCGTCCTCGATGGCTTCCACGGTGTCGCCCTGGTAGACAACCTTCGGAGTGCCGGAAGAGTAATCATAGTAGGACATATCCACCTTGCAGCTGGTCACGTGACCGGCATCGTCCGTTGTGACGACAGCGCCGCTCTTGCTCTTGGTGACGTCGATGTTGTCCTGAGAAACCGTGAAGGAAGAAGTGTCAAATACCTTGAGAGAGCCGTCCTTGATAGCAGCTTCCACTTCATTCACCTTGTCCTGCGTGCCGTCCGCAACAGCGGAGCCAAGCTCGGTCAGACCGACCGCGCCGTCGTTATATCCCTTGGACCAGTCGTTCGGAACACCCTGTCCGGAGAGAATGGAGCGGAACAGCTCTTCATAATACACTTCCCAGTTGTTGGAAGCGGAGGTCAGAGCGACATCCGGTGCCACATCCAGCATGGAGATGTTGTAGCCGACGGAGAACACGTGATCGTTGCCATCCTGGAAAGCCTGTTCCACAGCAGAAGGAGCACCGGTGGAATCGGCGTGCTGGCCGATGATGACACAGCCGTCTGCGATCAGCTTTTCTGCCGTTGCAGCCTCGGCGTCCACATCAAACCAGGAATTGGTGTAGTCAACATACATGTGAGCGTCCGGGTAGACGGAGGTAAGGCCGAGATAGAAGGCAGTGTAACCGGAAACGACCTCTGCGTAATTGAAAGCGCCGACATAGCCGATCTTCACCTTGCCGTCCTTGTCATAGTTGTCGTCGGTCAGCTTGCCGTCATCAACCAGCTGCTGTACCTTCATGCCTGCGACAACACCGGAGACATAGCGGGCTTCATAAATATTGTCGAATGCGTTATGGAAGTTATCCAGCCCGCTCAGCGCGGCAAAGTCGCCGGTCATAGAGACGAACTGCACATCCGGATATTCCTCTGCTGCCTGCACCATGAAGTTCTGATGACCATAGGAATCCGAAATCACGAGATTGCAGCCCTGGCTCTCCACCAGTTCTACCGCAGCGTCATAAGCGGTAGCATCCTCGGGAACATTCTTCTTGAAGACGATCTGGTCTGTGCCGATGCCAACCTTGCCGGCAGCGGCAGTAATTCCATCGATATGTGCCTTATCATAGGTGACTGCCTCATCGCCAACGCAGATCATGCCGATCTTCATGGAAGACGGATCGACTGCCTCCGCGGAAGCGGTTTCCTCTGCTGCTGCAGATGTTGATGCCGCCGCGGCAGTCTCGGTGGAAGCGGTGGAAGCTGCCTCCGATGCGGCGCTGCCAGCAGTGGACGCGGCCGTATTCGATGCGGAACTGCCACAGCCGGCCAGCAGAGATGCTGAGACTGCTGCAGCAACTCCAAGACTCAGGAACTGCTTTTTCATAACTTTCCTCCTCTTGCCAGCATGCCGCTGGCGCTCATGAACGCCGGGCCCCATGCCCGCCGTCTGATCATAACAGGGCAGACAGGACAGATAAAAAAAGAGAAGTCACATACAAACCTCTGGTTTTCTGTGCTTCCCTCTGATATCCATTCTGTCCTTCCTCACGCTACGTAATATATAAGTAAAAACGCATGTTTGTCAATTCTGTTTCCGGCTTTTCGTCAAAACGCAAAACATTTGATGGATGAAATCTCTGATTTTGGCATTATCACAAGAACAGCCGATTCAGAAATGCTGTAATCTTTATCGTCCGGTGCGGCCAGTGATATTCCGGGCATCCACACGCAAGAAATGCCGGGGAATAGTACCGGAAATACATCGACAAGCGGGAACCGGTGCGTAAAAACAAACCAGACCTGTTTTCCATTTCATTGCAAGGAAAAGAAGCATTGGTGTAAGATAGCGGCATGAAAAACAAAAGCATTCTGGTGATCGGCGCCGGCGCCTCCGGGCTCATGGCTGCCGCAGCCGCCTCTGCAGCCGGTGCCTCCGTCACGGTGCTGGAACAGAACGAGAAGGCGGGGAAAAAAATCTATATCACGGGCAAGGGACGCTGCAATCTCACGAATGACTGCGCGACGTCCGATTTTTTCGACCATGTCGTGACGAACCCGAAGTTTCTTTACCACAGTGTCCATGCCTTTGACCATGATGCCGTCAAGGCTTTCTTCACACAGGCAGGCTGCCCGGTCAAGACGGAACGGGGGGAGCGTGTGTTCCCGGTGTCGGATCACGCATCCGACGTGACAAAGGCGCTGACCCGTACCCTGCAGGCACAGGGCGGCCGGATTCTGACCGGCAGAACATGCCGTCACCTGCAGACGGAGAGCGGAAAGATCACCGGCGTCCGTCTCTCAGACGGCTCTTTCCTGGCCGCAGACGCGGTCATCCTGTGCACCGGGGGAAGATCCTATGCGTCTACCGGCTCTGACGGCAGCGGATATCTTCTCGCGCAGGAAACCGGTCACACGGTGATGCCGCAGGAGCCATCTCTTGTCCCGTTTGTCACGAAGGAGAGCTGGCCGACGAGGCTGTCCGGACTTTCCCTGCGCAACGTTGCGGTCTCCGTATGGCCGCTGCCCCGGGGCGGAGAAAAACAGGCGAGCCCGGAGCCGCCGGCAAATGGCAGAAAACAGAAAAAGAAAAAGGACCGCGCCGTCTATGAAGGGTTTGGAGAAATGCTGTTTACCCAGCAGGGAGTCAGCGGTCCTCTTGTACTGACAGCCTCGACGAGAGTCAGCTTTCGTGAGCACCCGGAAGGATACCGGCTCATGCTGAATCTGAAACCGGCAGTTCCTGCGGAGGAGCTGGCAGCGCGCGTCGACATGCTGCTGCGGGAGACACCGGACCGATCCTTTATCCACGCGGCATCCTCTCTTTTTCCTGCCCGGCTCGGGCGGGAAATGATTCTGGCTGCTGGGTTGGATCCGGATCTGCCGGCCAGAGAGGTGCAGGAGGGCGACAGACGTCGTTTTGCCACCTGCCTTCAGGCAATACCGCTCACCATCGTGAGAACCGGCGGATTCCCGGAGGCAGTGGTCACGCGGGGAGGCGTCAGCGTGAAGGAAATCAATCCATCCACCATGGAATCAAAGCTTGTGAAGGGCTTGTATTTTGCAGGGGAAATCATGGATGTTGACGCCGTGACGGGAGGATTCAATCTTCAAATCGCCTGGTCCACCGGGCACACGGCCGGCCTCTGTGCCGCGCAGAACAGCGAAGAAGCATAGAACAGAGACGGCGAGGAAGGGACGGAAAGGAACAGATTATGAAACTGAACAGTATCGCCATTGATGGGCCAGCAGGTGCGGGAAAGAGTACCATCGCCAGAAAAGTGGCCGGACAGCTCGGATTTATTTATGTAGATACCGGCGCCATGTACCGGGCCATGGCACTGTTTATGGAGCAGAACCATATCGATCCATCGGACCAGGACGCCGTCAGCAGAGCATGCCGCAGGGCGGATATTTCCATCGCGTATCAGGATGGCGGACAGGTCACGCTGCTTGACGGCGTCAATGTCAATGCGATGATCCGCACGGAACAGATCAGTCAGATGGCATCTGTTTTCAGCGCCAACGGAGATGTGCGGAGAAGACTGGTGGAGCTGCAGCAGAAGCTGGCACAGGAGACGCCTGTGGTCATGGATGGCCGGGACATCGGTACTGTTGTCCTGCCGGATGCCGTCTGCAAAATATATCTGACAGCGAGCGTCCGGGTCAGAGCGGAACGCCGTCTGAAGGAAGATCTTGCACGCGGCATGCAGACTACGCTGGAGAAACTGGAGCAGGAGATTGCTGAGAGAGACGAGCGCGACAGCAACCGCGCCATCTCGCCGCTCAGACAGGCTGACGATGCCGTGCTGCTTGACACCTCCGACCTCACGATTGAAGAGGTGACAGATAAAATTCTTGCCTGCTACCGGAATGCCGCAGCAGACGAGGGACTGACTGTCTGAAGAAGGCTGGTTTGAACGTGGCACAGATGTGTCACACTCAAACGGATATTGGAGCCGCCGGCCCCAATGTCCTGAACCGGGAAAACGCCCGTTCGGGCATCTCTCCCGCGGATGGGGTAGAGGAATGGAACTTACTGTTGCAAGAAATGCCGGCTTCTGCTTCGGCGTCGAGAAGGCAGTGAACGCGGTCTATGAAGCAGCCGGGCATAAAAACCGGATTTATACCTATGGGCCGATCATTCACAACGAGACAGTGGTGGAGGACCTGAAACACCGCGGCGTCGGAGTGATCCATTCCCTGGAGGAAGTGGACCGGCTCGCCGCGGAAGCAGCGGAAAGCGGAGAAAAAATCACCATCGTCATCCGCTCCCACGGCGTATCAAGAGATGTGATGAGTCATATCCAGGAGAGCGGGCTGGCTATCATCGATACGACCTGTCCGTTTGTGAGCAGGATCCATCAGCTGGTGGAGGATGCGAGCAAAAGGGGAAGCCAGATCGTCATCATCGGCAATGCAGGCCATCCGGAGGTGGTCGGCACCATGGGCTGGAGTCATGAACCGGCATCTGTGATCGGCACGACGGAAGAGGCAGAGAACTGGGATGGCGATTTGTCCCGCCCGGTGCTTGTGGTGGCGCAGACAACATTCAACACGGACAAATTTCAGGAATTGGTTGCTATTTTACAACGCCGCGCGTACAATATAGCTGTTGTGAATACGATCTGTAACGCTACCCGTATGCGCCAGCAGGAAGCCAGGCGGGTTGCGGCGCAGTCGGATGTTATGATTGTGATAGGTGGAAAGAGCAGTTCCAACTCGGCGAAGCTTTATGAGATCTGCCGGAAGGAGTGCCATGACACTTATTTCATACAGACGGTAAGGGATCTTCCGGAGCGTGACTTCAGCACTCTTCGTGTGGGCATTACCGCCGGGGCTTCCACCCCAAAAAATATCATCGAGGAGGTTCAAAATTATGTCCGAACAGGCCGAAGAGAATTTTGAACAAATGCTGAACGAATCTTTCAAGACCATCCATAACGGAGAGGTTGTGGAAGGCAAAGTGATTGATGTCAAGCCGGATGAGGCTGTGCTGAACATCAACTACAAGTCAGACGGTATTCTGACTCGCAGCGAATACACCAATGATAATTCTGTCGATCTCACGACTGTTCTTCACCCGGGCGATCCGCTCGAGGTCAAGGTCCTCAAGGTGAACGACGGAGACGGACAGGTCATTCTTTCCTACAAGAGGCTGGCTGCTGACCGCGGCAACAAGCGGATTGAGGAGGCCTACAACAACAAGGAAGTCCTCACTGCCAAGGTCGTGCAGGTGCTCAACGGCGGACTTTCCGTCAATGTTGAGGGCGTCCGCGTATTTATCCCCGCTTCCCTGGTTTCCGATACGTATGAGAAGGATCTCACTAAGTATCAGGATCAGGAGATCCGTTTCGTGATCATTGAGTACAATCCGCACAGAAGAAGATATATTGGTGACCGCAAGCAGCTCCTGGTAGCGGAGAGAGCAAAGCAGAAGGAACAGCTGTTCGCCACGCTGAAGGTGGGCGATATTGTCGAGGGTACGGTAAAGAATATCACCGACTTCGGCGCGTTCGTCGATCTCGGCGGTGCTGACGGTCTTCTCCATATCAGCGAGATGAGCTGGGGCAGAGTTGAGAATCCGAAGAAGGTCTTCAAGGTTGGCCAGAAGCTGAGAGTTCTCGTGAAGGATATCCAGGGCGAGAAGATTGCTCTTTCCCTGAAGTTCCCTGATGAGAATCCGTGGGTCGGCGCAGCAGAGAAGTATGCAGTCGGCACGATTGTCACAGGCAAGATCGCAAGAATGACCGATTTTGGTGCATTTGTGGAGCTGGAGCCCGGTATCGATGCCCTGCTTCATGTCTCTCAGATTTCCAGAGAGCACATTGACAAGCCCTCCGATGTACTGAAGACCGGAGAGGAAGTCACCGCCAAGATCGTTGATTTCAACGAGGCGGAGCAGAAGATCAGTCTTTCCATCAAGGCTCTTCTGATCGATCAGGAGAAGAGAAGGAAAGAGGAAGAGGCTGCGGCCAACGGCGACAATGACGATGTCGCGACAGTTGACATCGAGGCTGCCGTTGCAGCTGCCAAGGCGGCGGAAGAAAAGGAAGAGAAGTCGGAGTGATCCGGTCTCTGACTGAATCGTCATAGAAAAAGTCCCCGGGAATTCCCGGGGACTTTTTCTATGAAGCAGGACACACGGCAGTCAACTACTTCTGAGACAGAATGTGACGGACGAAGCAGCCGTCCATTTCTTAGACGGAATGTGACGAACGAAGCAGCCGTCTACTTCTGAGACAGAATGTGACGGACGATGTATCCCGCATACGCTTCGAAGAATGAGCGGTTCTGCCGGAGTTCCTTTGTAAACTCGAACCAGGCAGTCGGATCCCTGCGCTCCTTTTTGAAGACCGGATTTTGAAATTCACTCCATTCAGGCAGAAAATCGCCCGTTTTGCGCGTGTAGCAGGTGTCCGCAGTGGCCGGGATCCGGTGACTGCGGTCCGCATAGACGGCGACGGAGCGGTGGAGCGCCTCGTCTTCCTCCGGGAAATACCAGTATTCCCGGTAATCAGCATAATAATATCTGAGTTCTCCGGTATAAATCGGAATTTTTATGATGCCTTCATTTTCCTGCACCCGAAGCATACAGCCATGTGCTGTGCCGAGAATCGGCGCGGGATATGGCTCCCGGGGATGAAAATAGAGAAGCAGCTCATTCCGGGGCGTTCCGTCGTAGGACAGATAGGGCTGCGCCTTTGCCCGATAGAGCGGGATGCCTTGCTCCGTATGAAAAAGCGGCTCGTAGGCGGAAAGGCAAAGAAGACCGGACAGCCCACGAATATCCGCCTCATTATGGGAAAGAATGAGCTGTCTGGCCGTTTCCGAACCGGACTCCGTGAAATCGGCGTAGGCGGCGATCAGTTCCTTTCCGCTTCGCGCCTCGATCCGGCCGGTACCAAGAAGCGACTCCACCGTCTGCTGACGGCCGTCGATCAGTCCGAGTACGTTCTTCAGAGGATGGATGATTTTGTACAAATCGAGGCTGGGAATGTGCTCCAGCGGGCACGGAACATCCAGTTTTGCTGCCCGTTTGGCGAGAAAGGGAAGATCGAACCGGTCTCCGTTGTACTGGATGAGAACATCTGATTTCTTTAGACTCTGAAAGAAGGCTCTGAGCAGCTCTGCTTCCTGTGCTGCGTTTTCTGCAAAATACTGGCGCAGCTGTCTTTCTCCATTCTCCAGGAAGCGAATCTGCCCAATCAGATAGACGAAGCTTCTCTCGGGAGAGAGCCCTGTGGTTTCGATGTCAATCAGAACGGCGGAATCCAGCCCGGTATCGCCGGGGAGATGCTCCGGCAGTGCGACCGGAGGCAGTATTTTTTCGATCCTCTGCAACATACAACTCATTCCTTTCATGGGAATTACGTGGGAATCCCAAAAGAATCTCATCAGACACCCATAAGAATCTCGTCAGAACTTCGACAGAAGTTTGCTGTGAAGCTAAAATTGCTGATGTGGTGATTTTAGCACATCTGTTTCGAAGATATGGTAAAATGCCCATAAGTCATTTTGAAATCTAGCAGCAAGCAGGAGAGTCAGCATGCCCCATTCCACATTTTTCGGCGGCGTCCATCCCTTTGACGGAAAGGACATGAGCAAGGAAAAGCCGATCAAAACAATATTTCCACGTGGAGATATGGTCTATCCCCTGAAGCAGCATATCGGGGCACCGGCTGTTCCAATCGTAAAACCGGGGGATCCGGTTCTCACCGGACAGATGATTGCAAGAGCGGATGGGGATCTTTCCGCATCGGTGCATGCCACAGTCTCCGGCACGGTCATACGGATCGGGCCTCATCTGGTGGCAGACGGGACCGAACAGGAATGTATTGTGATCCATAATGACGGGCGGTATCACGAGATATTTTATCCGCAGACCAGAAGCCTCGATCAGCTGAATGCAGCCACCATCATTGAATCTGTGCGGGACGCAGGAGTGGTCGGGATGGGCGGTGCCGGTCTTCCTGCTCATATCAAGCTGGAGACAGAGAATCCACGCAGGATTGATTACTGCATCGCCAATTGTGTGGAGTGCGAGCCGTACCTCACCTCGGATTACCGCCGCATGGTGGAAAATCCCGCGAAGGTAATCAACGGACTGCGGATTGAAATGAAAATTTTTTCGCGTGCGCGGGGAATTCTTGCCGTTGATGAGCGCTGCGGCGATGTCTCCCGCCTGTTTCGCGATCTTACCCGGGATGATCCCAGAATATATGTTCGGAGTCTGCGCTCCAAGTATCCACAGGGAGCGGAGCGGCAGCTGATTTATGCGCTGACAGGCAGGACGCTGAACGCCACAATGCTTCCTGCTGATATCGGATGTACGGTCAGCAATGTCGACACTCTTGTGGCCATCAATCAGGCAGTGATGGTACATGAACCGCTTCTCACACGGATTGTCACAGTATCCGGAGATGCGGCAGCTGAGCCGCGCAATTTCCGGGTGCGGATCGGAATGAGTATCCGCGAGCTGCTGGAGAGAGCGGGAGGTTTTTCGCAGCAGCCGGCCCTGATTCTGGATGGGGGCCCTATGACAGGAACCCGGATCGACAGTCTGGATGTTCCGGTCACGAAGCTGACCTCTGCGATTGTTGCGCTGCGGAAGGATCGCTGCGGAGGATATCATGAGACACCGTGCACCCGCTGCGGGCGCTGTGTCCGGGCATGCCCGAACCATCTGGTTCCGATGCAGCTCTATGACGATCTGCTGAAGAAGCGGGACGATCTGTTCCTGCGCCATGGAGGCCTTGAATGCAGCGGCTGTGGCTGCTGCAGCTACGCGTGTCCATCCCGCATGCAGCTTTCATACCGGATCTACAGCAGACGAACCGCTCTGATCAGGGACCCGGAACGAGCCGGACTTTATGCAAGGAGACTGAGCACGCAATGACATCCACACAGGAATTGACAACACAGCTTCCGGACCGGGTGGAATACCGCCCTGGCACCTCCCGGATACGGCCATTTATGCGCACCTCCTATGGCACCGATTCCATCATGGGGATGATGATGACCGCTCTGATCGTGATCGGCGGCGGCGGGATTTTCCGATATGGCCCGCACGCCCTTCTTCTCTGCCTTGTCAGTACGGTTTCTGCTGTGGCGGCGGAGGCCGCCTACAGCGCAGCTGCCGGGAGAGGACTGACGATCCGGGACTATTCCGCGGCAGTGAGCGGACTGATGCTGGGACTGATCCTGCCGCCCGCAGTGCCGGTTTATTTCGCCGCGATCGGCGCGGCGGGCGGCATTATCCTCGGGAAGTGCCTTTTCGGCGGAATCGGACGAAATCTGATCAATCCGGCCATGACCGGCAAGCTGATTCTGATCTCCCTGTTCCGGAATGCGATGGGGGATTTTTCTTCCGGAAATTTCGGGCCAATTTCCCCTCTGATGCAGCTCACTATGGGAAATTCGGTCAGTACGCGGGATGTACTGACAGGCAATGTCTCTGCCTGCATCGGGACGGGCAGCATTCTTCTGATCCTGGCGGCATCGGTGTTTCTGCTTCTGAGCGGGGTGATCACGCTGACGATTCCGCTGAGCGGCCTTGTCAGTTTCACGGCCATGATGATCCTCTTCGGCCATCACGGCTGGCGTCCCGGCTTTCTGATGGTGGAGCTCTGCGGCGGAAGCTTTCTCTTCACGTTATTCCTGATGGCAACGGATTATTCCACCAGCCCGGTGACCGGTGCAGGGCAGGTGCTCTATGGAGTCATCTTTGGCATTCTGACAGCTGTGCTCAGATTGTTTTTCGGCAGAACGGAACATGCGGTGGTGATTTCCCTGCTGCTCACCAATCTGACAGCACGTTTTCTGGACCAGCACACGATGCCAAGACCATTCGGGCAGAGACGTCCGGGCAGCCGTTTCACCGTTCCGCACCCCGGAAAGTAGAGGCGATTTCAGCAGACAGCCGCGCCGAAGGACGCGGCACGGAGGATTTGTTTATGGATCATGTTGTATACCAGAGCACAAGAAGCAGCGGCAAACCGATTACTGCATCGCAGGCAATCCTGCGGGGTCTTGCGGACGACAGCGGTCTGTACGTGCCGGATCATATTCCTTCACTCGACATTCCATTCGAAACGCTTGCGGGGATGTCCTATCAGGAGACGGCACTGGAGGTGATGAAGCGCCTTCTGTCTGACTATACAGCGGATGAGCTGAAGGACTGTATTGCAAAGGCTTACGACAGCAAGTTTGACACCGAAGTGATCGCTCCGCTTGTTTATGCGGACAATGCCTATTATCTGGAGCTGTTTCACGGCAAAACCATCGCGTTCAAGGATATGGCTCTGTCCATTCTGCCGCATCTGATGATTACCGCCGCAAGAAAGAACCAGGACGACCGGGAAATTGTCATCCTGACCGCAACCAGCGGCGATACCGGCAAGGCTGCGCTCGCCGGATTTGCCGATGTTCCCGGAACAAAGATCATTGTATTTTACCCGAAGGATGGTGTCTCGCCCATTCAGAAAAAGCAGATGGTCACCCAGACAGGGGATAACACCTGTGTCATCGGAATAGAGGGAAATTTTGATGATGCGCAGACCGGTGTCAAGAAGATTTTCACAGATCCGGTGATGCGGGAGAAGCTCGACGCGCATGGGTGTCGTTTCTCCTCCGCGAATTCGATCAATATCGGCAGGCTGGTGCCACAGATCGTCTATTATGTCTACGCTTACGCAAAGCTGGTGGAAAATGGGCGCATTCAGGCCGGTGATCCGGTGAATTTTGCCGTGCCGACCGGTAACTTCGGCAATATCCTCGCCGCGTTTTATGCCGGCAGGATGGGCATTCCGGTGCACCGGCTCCTGTGCGCCTCGAACACCAACCGGGTTTTATATGATTTCTTTACCACCGGCACCTATGACCGCAGAAGACCGTTTGTCGTGACCAGTTCCCCGTCGATGGACATTCTCGTTTCCAGCAATCTGGAGCGGCTTATCTATCACATCACGGGGGAGAATCCGGAACAAAATGCCGCCTATATGCGGGCACTGCGGGAACAGGGAGCCTACACCATCACGCCTGATATGCGGGAGAAGCTTTCTCTGTTCCGCGGCGGGTATGCGACAGAGGAGGAGACAGCGGAAGAGATCCGCACGTTGTATGAGGAAACCGGCTATGTGATCGATCCGCACACCGCGGTGGCGTC